>CANQKI010000045.1 GCA_947624355.1 uncultured Clostridia bacterium
AATTTCACATACTCGGTTTGCCAGATTATACAACGTTTTGATCTCAACGGTATATTGAAAGGCATAGGTAGTCGCAACCAACCACGAATCCTTACTCCCATTAATGATGTCTACTGATTCAACATCGGGCAATACATCGATCAGGTTCCATTCATCGCGTATACAGGTGAATACGAAAGCCAAACAGGATGGAGCATAGCCCAAGTGGAGCACGACCACATCCGCCGGTTCGCTATCGATTGGGACATCATGAAACGTAAAGCGCTTCACTTGATCTGCCTGGATATTTCTATCGTGAATAGAAGGATATCCGGACGCGCTCAGAAGCTGTTCGATATTGATTTCGTCATTCGTGACTGCCCGAAGAAAATCATCCGGAGAAATCGGTATCGCAGGAAAGCCATACAGCTCGTGAAGCGATTCAGCTTTTTCAACCGGAATATCTTCAGAAAGTATGTCATCATATTCGTCTGCCAGAGCATTTGTGGTGCAGAATACCAATGCCGCAACGGCAAACAAAAATACGTACTTTTTAAGTCTATATCTTTTCCTCATGGAATGGCTCCTCCTGTTACAATATTTGGGCCCGTGTTTTGTTACGACAGCTCACTTTTACATATACCCGTTCCATGATACCACACAAATATCCTTGCTGCAACAGAAAAAGCAGCAGAGCAAAAAAGGATTCTCTGCTTGCTGCCGTGCTGTCAAATATTCAATTTTAGTGTTCATGCGGCGAATCAAGTTAAGCCGTCATTCCGGGTATTCCAGCCGGGGCGTTTCCACCAGGGCCTGCTGATACCGGGCGGTGTAGAATTTGGCCATGTTCAGGTTCTGCTCGCTGTAATTGCCGCATTCCTCAGGCTTCGCGCCGGGGATTTCCCCCGAAAAATCCTGGATGAAGCGGCACAATTCAAGCACGATGGGCAGGGCGTCCTCCGCCGTCCAGGCCCCGAAAAGCAGCAGGTAAAAGCCCGTGCGGCAGCCCATGGGGCCGAAATAGACCACGTCCTTCTTCCAGGCGCTGTTTCGCAGGAATGTGGCCCCCAGGTGCTCGATGGTGTGGACGGCGGGGACGTCCATGACGGGCTCCCGGTTGGGGGCGGTGAAGCGGAGGTCAAAGGTGGTGACGGATTGACCGTTCTTTTCGTCCCGCCTGGAAACGTACAGGCCGGGCAGCAGCTTCAGATGGTTTACCCGGAAACTGGCGATTTTTTCCATAAACACTTTCCTTTCGAATACGAGAAAGGGCCCGCCGTGCGGACGGGCCCACAGGCTGTCGGCGCAGCCACTTTTTCGACAATCATTAGTAGGTGCGCATGACCTTGAGCACGGGCTTTGCAATGAGCAGGGCCAGCAGCAGGCAGATGATTGCCTCGGGAACCAGGTAGGTCAGGTTATAGACGACGGAATACAGCACGGGCGAAGAAAATTCAATGCCGAAAATCGTTTCCATGCCATACAGCGCCGCCCATTCAAGACCGGAAAAGATGTGGCAGAAGGCACGCGCCAGCACGGCAAGCGGGATGGACGCATACAGCCATTTTTCCCCTTTCTTATGCGCAATGCCCGCCAGACCGAGCACGGCAAACGCAATCAGATAATCGAACAGGAAGATAACGATTGTTTGCTGCAGGGTCAGGCCGCTCAGGGAAGACGGGCTCTGCAGGAATTGCAGGATTCCGTACACAAGCCCCGCCAGCACGCCGGGGCCCGCGCCGAACGCCACGGCAAACAGCATGATGGGCAGCATGCTGCCGGGAGTGATGGAGCCGCCCCAGGGCATACGGTAGAGCCGGAGGCAGGACAGGACAAAGCTGAGGGCAATGCTCAGGGCCGCGAAAGCGACGGCCTTAGCCGACCATTTCTTGTAGGAACGGCATGCAGCCAGCAGGATAACGCCGAGCGCACCGATGGCGAGCACGGAAAGCCAGGTTGCCAGCGGGATTTCGGCAAACTTTTCCACCAGTTCCTGACCCCAGGTGGGATCGGCTTCGACGGCTTCAGCGGCCTCTTCGGCATGGGCGGATGCGAGCAACAGGGACAACAGCATGGGAATCAACCTCCTTTTATCTTCGGCATCCGGCATATAAAAACCCACATACCCTTGCGGCATGTGGGAAACAACAGCGCGGACGGTTGACAACGCCCGGGCCACCGCTTCCCTCCGGTAGGATGATCTACACCAGGTTCCAAGGGACTCTCTCAGCCGCAAAAATTTTTTTGCGGCACCCCCAGCGGATGCTCGGAAAGTATGGTATCATAGGGGAGAGCATTTGTCAAGGAGGACTTTGGATGGAACGCCACTTTTTTGCATACGTCAGCCGGATGAAGCTGATCGGGCGATGGGGGCTTATGCGAAACACCGTGCCCGAAAACGATATGGAGCACGCCTGCCAGGCCGCCATGTTCGCCCACGCCATGGCCGTGATGGGCAACGTGCGCTATGGCCGGGCTTACGACCCCGAGCACGTCATGGCCCTGGCCCTGTATCACGACAGCTGCGAGGTCATTACCGGCGATTTGCCCACCCCCGTCAAGCACCACAACGCCGCCATCCGCCAGGAGTACAATAAACTGGAAGATATTGCCGCCGAGCGGCTGCTGGGTATGCTGCCCCCTGACCTGCGGGATTACTACCGCCCCTTCATCGCCCACGACGAGGGGACGGACGAATGGCGGCTGGTCAAAGCGGCCGACCGCATCTGCGCCTATGTGAAGTGCCTGGAAGAACGCAAGGCGGGCAACCTGGAATTTGAGCAGGCCCGGAAATCGGTAAAGGAATCCCTGGACGGCATCGACCTGCCCGAAGTGCAGGACTTCATCAACGAATGCGTGCCGGGCTTTTCCCTCACGCTGGACGAAATTTCAGGGGACTGAGGGGAGGACGTACATATGCCCGAAATTTTAGTGCGCTATCATGCCGAAATTCCGAAAATCGAGCGCCTGCCCCAGGGGGACTGGATCGACCTGACCGCCGCCGAGGACGTGACCATGCGGGCCGGGGAGTACCGGCCCATTTCCCTGGGGGTGTCCATGCAATTGCCCCGGGGGTACGAGGCCCACATCGCCCCCCGCAGCTCCACTTTCAAGCGCTATGGAATCCTGATGGTCAACAGCGTGGGAATCGTGGACGAATCCTACTGCGGGGACAACGATATCTGGTATTTCCTGGCCTATGCCGTCCGGGACACCCATATCGAAAAGGGCAGCCGCATCTGCCAGTTCCGCATTGCGGAAAAAATGCGGGATGTGACATTGCGCACCGTCAGTTTTCTGGAAAACCCCGACCGGGGCGGCGTGGGATCGACGGGAAAATAACACAGGAGGGCGGCATGATTTCGGTCATGCCGCTTTCAGGGTGTCAAAAAACAAGTTTTTGACACCCTGCGATGCAGGATCGCATTCGCGTTCCTGCATCGGCTGCATCATTTTCATTTCGCCCCGCGCTACTCCACTTCGTGGAAGCGCGGGCATCGGGCGGCAATTCAAGAATTGCTCGCCCTCGGTCGCCCTGACGGGCGACGCTCAGTGCGGCTACGCCGCACGGCCAGAAAATGATATAGGAAGGAGTCATTCTGACTCCTCCTCGGGGCGGCAAACCCGCCCCTGCGGATTGAAAATGAAGGGGCTGCGGCCCCTTCATGCATCCCCAGAGTTAAGATGCCGCTTTTTTGACAAGCTGGAGGGCGGCATGATTTCGGTCATGCCCCCCTGTTCAAAACGAATCAAAATCCCCTGCCATCAGCAGCTGATGGACCTGTATCACCAAAGCGGATTTTTTCATCTTTACCTCTAATCATCGTCGGTTTGCAGTCCGCATTGTCTTTCCGGCAAGCAGGAATTTGTCTGCTCCTGCCGGGTTATCGCTCCGCAAGGATGCCGTACAATTCAGGCCGCCGGTTCCGAAGATTTTGTGCTTCCTGTTTGCGGTATTCCCGCAGCATGGTGATGTCCAGCCGGGCGAGAAAAATTCCTTCGGCTTCACCGGCCTCCAACACGCAGGTGTCCCGGACACCGCCCCGTCCGGGCAGGAAGGCCACACCGTCAAACAGCGTGGAGCGGCCGTTGCAGTCCGGGTGGGGCGCTGGATAGTTGCAGGTGGCGATGGCGAGCATATCTTCATACGCACGGCCGCGCAGCAGAGACAGGCGGTTAATCTCCATCGGGCAGGCGTTTGGCACGAGCAGAAGCTCGGCGCCCTTGAGCATGAGGATGCGGGCACTCTCCGGGAACTCACGGTCATAGCAGATCATGGAACCCACCATGACGTCGCCCTTCGCAGTGTCGAGCGCGGCGACGGGAAAGCTGTCCCCGGTGCACAGCACGCTCTCGTCATTCGGCTCGCCGAAATCGCAGATGTGGACCTTGGAATACTTGTAGACCGGATGCCCGTGGCGGTCAAACAGGCAGATGCTGTTTTTGAACCCGACGCTGCTTTTCTCCAGAAAGGTGATGCCGATGGCCATTTTGAGCTCCTTGGCAAGCGCCGCAAAGCGCATAACAAATTCTCCGTCTGCGGCGACGGCCAGCGCGTCCAGTTTCACGAAATCATGCGGGATGGTATACCCGCTGCTCCACATCTCCGGGAACAAGGCGATGTCCGCGCCCTGCGCTTTGGCCTCCCGGCAGCAGCGGATACCTTTTTCCATGTTCTGCGGGATGCTCTCCGCAGGCATGATTTGAAGCAGGGCGATGTTTATTGAATCATTCATGACGGTTTCCTTTCTGGTATCTGTTTCCCGAAAGATTTGTTGAACAGTTGTCCATTCGATATTTCATATTGTATCACCTAATGGGAGGAAAATCCACTGCTCTTTCGGGCGGTTCATCGAATGATTTCGCCGGGACGATCCTGCGTCGCAGAGCGTCGAAAAATTTCTTTCGACACCCTGGATTGATTGTACCGATCCATTTTCTCCCCCGGAAATCTGAATCGCGGCGTTTTGGGAGACTGTCGCCGGTATATTTTCCGGGCCGCTTAATTTTCATGGGAATTCCCTGCAAAAAGCGCGTCGACCAGATACTTTGCCTGCTCCATATGGCTGCTTGGCACGTAAAAACGGACGCGCTCCATGGCCGGGCCGACCTTCAGCGCCATTCCGGCGCCCAGGCGGTTTCTGGTCAGGAACGGTATTTTGTTCTGCTTCAATACATCCGCCAGCATGCCGCCCCAAAGCAGGTCTTTTTCAGTAAGGAAGCATAGCTCATCCGCGCGCCCTTTATCCTCCATACAATCACTCCCTCTCATCGCCTGTCTCCTCCAGCTGATCCCGCCGCTTTCGGTACAGGACGCGGAGGAGCTCCAAAAGGGCGAAGCACAGCGCATATACGGCGGCCATCACAATGAGAATACCCCAAAGCGGTTTGAAGGAAAACGGTTCGCCCAGGATGAGAAACCGCCTCACCCCGTGGATGCCCCCAAGAATCGCCGCGGGGACAAAGCTGCACAGCATATTCGTCCTTTTCGTCGGCGACCAGCTGCGCGTCCACAGCCCGTTTTTTACGGTGGTAAACGCGATGTAAACGCTCAGAATCACGAGAACCGCGGCTTCGCCGGCGATTTCCTTCAGGGTCGTCCCAATCACGAATTGTATGAGCATGGCGGCCGTCAGCCCCCAGAACGCAAGCCACAATCCGGTTTCCTCGATTTTCAGCAGTCTGCTGTCCTGCATTTCATCAAGATTGTTTTTGGATGTTTTTCGCATCATGTCAATCCTCCTCTCCGAACAGCTCGTCCAGCGTTTTTCCCAGCACCTTGCAGATCGCCCGGCACAGCCGGATCGTGGGGTTGTAGTCCCCCTGCTCGATGGCGTTCATGGTCTGCCGGGAGATCCCTACGGCCTCCGCCAGCGCCTTTTGCGTCATATCCAATTCCACCCGGGCGATTTTGATTTTCAGATTCCGTCCGATGAGAATCACCTCCCGCTATGGATATTAATATATAATTTAAGAAATGTCAAGTATATACGACATATTTTCTGCGTTTCACTTCTGAAATATACGTTAAATTGGAAGAATATGGTCGGCTGTTTGTTCTGCAAATTGAAAAACTGCGGCCCTTTCATGCACCCCCGAAGTTCCATTGCCGCTTTTTTGACAGTCCGGCATTGTCATTCCATGAAAATCATGATATAATCAATAACAGATGTTACTGTTGAACGAACGCTTGAGTCGTCTGCATGAAGACAAGGGACAATCCGGGAAAGCCCGTTTGATTTCTCAAACAAACGCCACAACACACAACAAAAGGAGGATTCCGTCATGCCTACCCTGCACAACACCGCCAACAAGGGCGATTTCGCCCCCACCGTGCTCATGCCCGGCGATCCGCTCCGGGCCAAATTCATTGCCGAAACGTACCTGGACAACGCGAAGCTGGTCAACAACGTCCGCGGCATCCAGGGCTACACGGGCAGCTACAAGGGCAAGCCTGTGTCCGTCATGGCCTCCGGCATGGGCATGCCGTCCATCGGCATCTATTCCCACGAGCTCTTCAACGAATACGACGTGCAGTGCATCATCCGCGTGGGCTCCGCGGGCCTGCTGCAGCCCTTCCTGAAGGTGCGTTCCATTGTGGCCGGCATGAGCGCCTATTCCAATTCCAATTACGGGGCGCAGTTCGGCTTTAAGGGCAATCTGGCCCCCTGCTGCGCCTTCGACGTGCTGGAGCGGGCCGTGGCCGCTGCCCGGCGCATGGGGGTGGAAATGCCGGTAGGCGCCGTCTATTCCTCCGATACCTTCTATGATCAGTCGAACCCGCCCGCTTCCCAGATCCTCAGCGGCCTGGGCGTGCTGGCCGTGGAAATGGAGGCCTATGCCCTCTACCTGAACGCCGCCAAGGCGGGCAAGAAAGCCCTGGCGCTCCTGACCATTTCGGATAACCCCTTTACCGGCGAAAGCCTCACGCCCCAGGAGGTGCGCGAGACCTTTACCCAGATGATGGAAATCGCCCTGGAGGCCGCCCTGTGAGCAAGGGGAGAACGCGCATCCTGGTGAGCGCGTGTCTGTTGGGCTGCATTTGCCGCTATGACGGCCAGTGCAGGAAAAGCGAGGCGGTCATGGCGCTGCTGGACCGCTATGACCTGATTCCCGTCTGCCCCGAGCAGCTGGGCGGCCTGCCCACCCCCCGGCCGCCCGCCGAAATCGTGGGGGACAAAGTCATCCGAAAAGACGGCGAGGACGTGACCCTCAAGTATTTCCTGGGCGCGTGGGAAACCGCACGCCTGTGCGACCTGCTGCACCCCGATTACGCCATTCTCAAGAGCAAAAGCCCCTCCTGCGGCATCGGCCAGGTGTACGACGGCACCTTTTCAGGCGCCCTCGTTCCCGGCGACGGCATCACCGTCCGGGAGCTGCGCAAGAAAAACGTCCACCTCCTGACCGAGCACGACATGGAGGAGCACGGGCTGCTCTACCTCAACCCGGGCAAGCCTGCCAAGAAGTAAACATTGCATCAACGCCGCGCGGTCCCTGCGCCAAGGGGCTCCCGGGAGGCTCCGCGCCTCCCGGACCCACCCGCCAGGGGATTGAATCCCCTGGACCCGCGGCTGCGGAACGGGGTGGGCGTGATATTCTAACAATGTGCCGCTGTAGCGTTTTTTCGCAAAGAGACGCCGGGGCAGCACGAAAGCCAGAAAACCCCTCGGGGCGTGAGCAAGCTCCCACCCGAGGGATTTTTTCTGTCTTTCTCCGGAGGGCAAGCCCTCCGGGCGGCGGCCGATGGCCGCCCTGCCCTGGCGGGGGTGGTGACAAAAAAATCTTGTCGCGTGCAAAGCATCGTTGCGAAGCATGACTTGTTTTCCGCTGTACTCGCAAGGCGTTTCGTTCATCCCGACACAAAAGGCGACAAGGCAGCTCGTTGCGTATGAAACATGGGCGACGTTTCAGCCACGCAATACGATAGCCATGAAGAACACCCGCGCAGGTCCAGGGCACGGCGGCGGTACGCCGCCAGCCCGGATACGCTTGCGTATCCGGGGAAAAGCCGGGAACAACCGATCAGGAAGAGCTTGCTCTTCCCTGGCGGTTTTCTCGGCTTTTCATTGTGCCCCTGGGGCCGTCGTGCTATCGCGCATCCAAATGATCCAGCGGCACACAACTCGAAAGTAATCGTCCATTCTGTTCCGCAAATGCGGGTCCAGGGGATTCAATCCCCTGGTTCAGGGGTCTGGGGGCTGAAGAAGCCCCCGGGGTCCCGCGCGTATTTCTTGCATTTTCGTGCAAGATAGGGTATAATCATTCCGGATTTTGGCAAAGGCAGAATCCGTGCCGCGGGGCCGCGCATAAGAGGCGGCGGGGTTCAGGCATACTGAACCGGGGCACAACCGGGATTGGGAGGCGGAACATGAGCCGCATTACCTATGTTTTCAAGCGGATCGGGAAAATGGATTTTGGCCGCATGCGGGACACGGCGGCGCTGCTGCACAAAAAAACGGGGAAATCCACCGCATGGCTGCTGATGGATATGGCCCGGTGCGCGGTCAGGTACAACGCGGGCTATGTGGATTACAAGATTGCGGAAATGTACCGGCTGAACGACGCCCAGCGCAGGACGGTGATCACCCGGGGCATTTCCAACGACATTGTGCGCCGGATGAACGACAAGGCCTACTGGCATTTTTTTGACGACAAGACTGAGTTCAACCGGACGTTTGCGAAATGGGTGCGGCGGGACTGGATTAAGTGCGATGGCAGCCTGACCCAGGACGCGCTGGACCGGTTTCTTTCCAATAAAGAGGAATTTATCTACAAGCCCCTGGAGGGCTCCAGCGGCCAAGGCATTGTGAAATACCAAAAGAGCGATTGGGAAAACCAGCCCTTCTTCCTGCAGCAATTGCAGGAACAGGGGCCGGCCATTCTGGAAGAGATTGTGAAGCAGCATGAAGAGATGGCGCGGCTGTGCCCAACATCTGTCAACACCGTGCGCATCGCCACCTTGCTTGGGGACAAGCAGGAGGGCATCGTGTATGCGTTTTTGCGCATCGGCAACGGCCGGGTGATGGACAACGTGGACTGCGGCGGCATGGCGGCCCGGGTGGACCTGGCGACGGGCAAGCTGCTCACGGTTGGCGCGGACAAGCAGGGCAACACTTATGAGCGCCACCCCATGACGGGGGTGCCCATTGTGGGGTTTGAGGTGCCCTATTTTGAGGAAGCGAAAAAGATGTGCCTGGAGGCCATGCGGGTGGTGCCCCAGGTGCGGTTTGTGGCCTGGGACGTGGCCATCACGCCGGAGGGCCCCCGGTTTATCGAGGGAAATTCCTTCCCCAGCCACGCTGTGCCCCAGTTCGCCGCCCATTACCCGGACGGCATCGGCATCCTGCCGGAATTCAGGAAATTCATCGATTTGTAAATTTTTTTGGAAAGCAAAGCAATTTGTGGAACAAAAACCGCTTTTGAATCGTCTTTATCAGTGAACAACCGCACAGAATGAAATCCGTGGCTTAAGCCAAAGGAGCTGAAAAAAATGGATCTGATCAAAACACTGCTTGTCTACATGATCATGGTCGTTTCGGGGGCCGTGCAGAGCGCGCCGGCGATCACGCCGCCCACGCCCGGCATCAACCCCAGCGCCACCCCTTATACCGTGACGCTGCGTCCCGCCGTCACGGCCACGCCCACTGCCCTGCCCACCGCCACGCCCAGCCCCACGCCCACCCGCTATACCAGCCTGTATGTGGGCGACCGGGGGGACGCCGTGACCAGGCTGCAGCGGCGGCTGACCGAGCTTGGGTACCTGAACGACAAGATCGACGGCATTTTCGGCAAGAATACAAAGGCCGCCGTGGAGCGGTTCCAGTATTACAATAACCTGACCGTGGACGGCATCGCGGGGCAGAAGACGCAGGCCATGCTGTACGAAAGCACCGCCGTGGTGGTTGCGCCACCCGATGTGGGCACGCCCCGTCCCACTGCCACGCCGCTTCGGGGCGTGGATGTGCCGATCTATTATGTGAACGAAAACAGCCTGCTGCTCTATAGTACGGTGATGACCTGCTATGGAAACACCACGATTTACGCCAACGGCAATTACGTGGGCGCCAATTATGAGCTCACGTCCTCCGGCGCGGTGAATGTGTCGATACAGAACGGTGTGGCCGTTCCGGCGTCCGTTACCTTCCGCTATCGCGCCCGCGCGACGGATGTTCCGACGCAGAACGTGGTGGTGCCGATTTACTATCAGGATCTGGAAACCGGCGCGCTGCTTTACAGCTCCGTCACCGCGCCGCTGGCTCCGGGCAGAACCCACTATATCACCGCGTCGGCCTCCCTGGCGCCTGCCGGGTATGAGCTTGTGGGCACGGATACGGTGACCGTGGTGGTTTCCGCCGCCGGCGTGGCCACGCCTGCGAGCGTGATTTTCACTTTCCGCAAAACGGCAGCCCAGGCCCCCGCGACCAACGCGCCCGCGACGGCTGTTCCCGCCACGGATGCCCCCGCAACCAACGCGCCTGCGACGGATGCGCCCGCGACGGACGCGCCCGAACCCCGGTATGCCGAAATTCCAGTCTATTATATGGATGAGGAAGGGCCCATGATCGGCGTGTCGCCCATCAAGGTGCAGTACGGCACCTCGAGCCAGGTGACGCCCGAAAGCGGCATCGTGAACGAGAACGAGTACACGTTGGTGAGCGAAGGCAGTGTCCTCGTCGTTGTGGACGAAAACGGCGTTTATGCGCCCGATACCATTACCTTTACTTACCGCCGCCTGGCGCCGGCCACCGATGTGCCCGTGCTGGAAAACGGCAAAATTACGGTAGAGCTCCGGCTGCAGGGCACGGAGGAAGTGCTGCTCTCTTATGAAGAAGAAGTGAAGCTCAACTCCGAAACCCAGCTTTACGCGAAGTACGAATCCCTCGATCCCAAATACGTTCCCGTGGGCGATACGGCGCTGACCGTGTTTGTGGATGCGTCCGGCAAGGCCGACCCCGCTCCCGTCTTCTACTTTGCGGATACCACGCCTGCCGAGCCTTCGGCCACCGATGCGCCCGCTACCGATGCGCCGGCCCCCGAGCCCCAGTATGCGGAAGTGCCCGTCCGGTACATGACAGAGGATGACATTGTGCTGGGCGAATCGGCGGTGAAGGTGATGTACGGCGGCACGGCGGAGGTAACGCCCGAAGCCGGAGTGGTCAACGAAAACGAATTTATGCTGATAAGCGATGCTTCTGTCACCGTCACGGCGGACGAAAACGGCGTCTGCACGCCGGGTACCGTGGTGTTCACCTACCGTCGGGTGGAAATGGCCACCCAACCGCCGGCCACCGACGTGCCGGCGACCGCGCCGGCCCTGACGGAAGGCGGCTCTTCCGTGCAGATTGACGGGAATACGGCCCCTGTCAACTGGATGAAGGATCATAGCGGCAATCCCATGATCAGCCTGAGGATGCTGGCGGGGGCGGCCGGATGGAGCTATTCGGGCGGCAACTGCGAAATCAACGGCCGCAGTGTTGCCGTGAACTATGATGCGAACGGCGTATATACCCTGTCCGTGAACGGCAGTTCCTATGCGGGCAGCGCCGTCGTGTTTGACAATGACCTGTACGTGGGCCTCCAGTTTATCACCGCGCTGGGATACGACACCATGGTTTCGGGCTCCAGCATCGTGATGACCACTTCGGGCACGTAACCTCCCCATATAACCTGATGCCGGACTCGCAAAGAGCCCGGCATTTTTTTATGATTCCTTTGCGATCCTGCAAACGGCGTCCAGAAACCGGTCGGTTTCCTCTGCCGTATTGTAGGGCCCCAGGCTGGCCCGCACGGCCCCTTCCGTGCCCAGCCAGGCGTGGATGGCAGGGGCGCAGTGGAGCCCGCCCCGGACGCAGATTGCTTCCCTGTTCAGCCGGTCCGCCCCGTCGCCGCTGTCCAGCCTGCCGATATTGAAGCTGACGACCCCTACCCGGGGCGCGTCCGCTTCCCCCAGAACGGTCACGCCCGGGATATTCCGCAGCCCCGATATCAGCCGGGCGGCCAGGATTCCCTCATATTCCCGGATGGCGGCGCGGTTGTGCAGGATGAATTTCACCCCCTGGCACAGCCCCGCGATGCCGGGCAGGTTCAGCGTGCCGCTCTCCAGGCGGTCGGGCAGCATGGCAGGCTGGCGCATGCTTTCCGAGGCCGAGCCCGTGCCCCCTTCCCGGAGGGGACGGGGCAGCATCCCCTGCCGCAAAAAAAGGACCCCCGTGCCCATGGGGCCAAGCAGCCCTTTGTGGCCCGGCATGGCGATCATATCGGCCGGGAGGCGGGATAAATCCTCTGTCCCGGCGGTCTGGGCCGCGTCCAGCAAGACGGGCACGCCCTTTTCGTGGCAGGCGGCAATGATGCCGGCAGCGGGCTGCAGAATGCCCGTCACGTTGCTGGCGTGGCACAAAACCATCAGGGCCGTTTTGGGGCCGATGGCCGCGGACACCGTCTGCGGATTCAGCAGGCCGTTTGCATCCGGGGGCAGCAGGGTGACCCGGATGAGGCCCCGGTCGTGAAGGCCCATCAGCGGCCGCATGACCGCGTTGTGCTCCGCGTGGGAAACGATCACCTCGTCCCCCCGGTGCAGCGTGCCCTTGAGGGCGATGTTCAGGGCGTCGGTGCAGTTGAGACAAAAGATGATCTGCTCCGGCCTGCCGCAGCCAAGCAGACGGCATAGCTGTTCCCGGCAGTTTTCCACAATGCGGCCCCCCGCCAGCGCTCCGGCATGGCCGCCCCGCCCCGGATTGCCCGGAATTTTTTCCATGACCCCGGCCACGGCCCGGATCACCTCCGGGGGCTTGGGATAGGTGGTGGCGGCGTTGTCCAGATAAATCATGCGGCATCCTCCCCGGCGGGCGCACGGCCCCCGCCTCAGTCTGTCAAAAAAGCAACATCTAATCCTTGGGGATGCATGAAGGGGCCGCAGCCCCTTCATACTTAATCCGCAGGACCGGGTCTCCCGGTCCGAGGAGAAGTCAGGATGACTTCTACCTCTATCATTTTCCGGCCGTGATGCGAAGCATCACAGGAAAATGATGCAGCCGATGCAAGAATGCTTTAGCGTTCTTGCATCGCAGGGTGTCAAAAACTTGTTTTTTGACACCCTCCCCGGCGGGCGCACAGCCCCCGCCCGTTTCTCATAGAATGTATGAGAGAGAAGGGAGATGCATGACCATGCAGGATACATTTGGCATCGGCGCGTTCCGCTCCCGGCAGCAGGTAATGCGGTTTGACAGCGCTCTGCGCCGGGCAGGGGTACGCACGGAATTGGTGAGCACCCCCAAGGACGTATCCATCGGCTGCGGGCTGTCCGTGCGGTTCGATCTGCAGGACCTGAACCGGGTGCTGCATACCTATCAGCAGTTCCGGCCCGGAAACCTGATCGGCTTTTACCAGGTGCGCCAAAACGGCGCCGGCCGGCCGGATATTACGCCCTTGGCCGGGGAAAAATTCCGCTTCTGACCGCCGCCATGACGCCAAACGCCGCCAGATACCATACCGCGAAAAATTTGGGGCAGACCTGGCCCTGCACATGGCCGGGCAGCCGCCTGTAATCCCAGATTCTGTGCCGCCGGTTGAAGAGCATGCCGGCGGCATACTCCGCTGCCGTCACGGCGCAGGCCCCTTTCAATGCCAGGAGGGGCAGCGGCCCCCGGCCCCGGGCAATGCGGCACAGAGCGGCGCAGCACACGGCCCCGCACAGGGCCATGCTGGGGTGGGTGCGGCCCCGGTAGAGAAGCTCCAGGCAGGGATAGCCGACCCCGCCCCATAAAAACGGCTTGATGTTCATATGCTTCAGTATGCGCCCGCCCCGCCCGATCATCCGTGCGTAATTCTTCCTTTTCCGGGCAAGATAGGGAAAGGAGGCGATCCGCATGATGAAAAAGGCCGAAATGCTGCTGGAAAAATGGGGGCCGTACGCCCTGGCGCTGCTGTGCGCGGCGGTGATTCTTCTGTCCGCCCTGTGGACGAGGCGGGAGGAGGCACAGCTCCCCGGCGACGCCGCCGTGCTGTCCGACGAAAGCCAGCGCATGGCGGACGTGACAACCTCTCCCGCGCCACCCGAGTTGATACGCCCCGTGGGCGGGGAGGTGATCACGGGTTTTTCCGAAAAGCCCGTGTTGTTCCCGGCCTCCGGGGTGTGGATGATTCACCCTGCCCTGGATTTTGCGGCGGCGGCCGGGGATAAAATCCTCGCCATGGGGGACGGAACCGTTTCCGCGATTCAGGAGGGCGGCGCGGCGCTGACATTGGAAAATGGCCTTACGTGCCTGTACCGGGGACTTTCGGAGGTTTTCGTGCAGGAAGGGCAGCGGGTGCGGGCGGGGGAATGCCTGGGCCTGGCCGGGGGAAACGTGCCCCTGGAGGGGGACGGCCGGGTCTGCGTGGCCGTTCTTTCGGACGGAGAAAAAACCGACTTTGAAAAATGGCTTGACGCAGGGGAGAAATGAGCATATAATAAGACGAATCTATCAAATTATCATTTATATTTGATTGATTTAATAAAATTATTGCAATTTTCGGAGGCGTTATGTGCGGAATCGTAGGCTATATCGGGGCGCGGCAGGCGCAGGACATTTTGCTGAACGGCCTGGAGCGGCTGGAATACCGGGGGTATGACAGCGCGGGCATCGCGGTGATGGACGGGGCGAAGCTGGGGGTGCGCAAGTGTGCCGGGCGCATTGCCGAACTTCGGCGGCTGACCGAAAACAGTCCCCTTTCGGGCTGCATCGGCATCGGCCACACCCGCTGGGCCACCCATGGGGAACCCACGGACGTGAACGCCCATCCCCATACCGCCGGGCGCATCGCCGTGGTGCACAACGGCATCATTGAAAACCACGCGGCCCTTCGCCGGCATCTCACCGAAATGGGCTGCCGCTTCGTCAGCCAGACGGATACCGAAGCGGCCGCGCACCTGCTGAACGCCCTGTACCGGGGGGATATGCTGCTGGCCATCCGGCAGGCCATGGGGCAGCTGGAGGGCAGCTATGCCCTGGCCGTGCTCTGCGAAAACGAACCGGACGTGATTTACTGCGTGCGCCTGGGCAGCCCGCTGGTGGTGGGCGTAGGGGAGGGGGAAATGTTCCTGGCCTCGGATATCCCGGCCATTCTGCCCTATACCCGGGATGTGATCATCCTGGAGGACCGGGAAATCGCCGTGCTCCGCCGCAGCGGCGTGCGGGTGTACGACGCCCAGGGCAAGCCCCGGGAAGTGAAGCCCTATTCCGTGGATTGGGACGCCGCCGCCGCCGAAAAGGGCGGTTACGCCCATTTCATGCTGAAGGAAATCAACGAGCAGCCCCGGGCCGTTCAGGGCACCCTCAGCGCCTACTGCGGCAGCGAAGGACTTCACTCCCTGCTGGACGGCGTCCCCGAACGGGTGGATTTCATTGCCTGCGGCACGGCGTACCACGCGGGCATGGCGGGCCGCCATTATTTCCGGGAGCTGGCCGGTGTGGAGAGCGAGGCCCACATTGCCAGCGAATACCGCTACAGCCGCCTTTTCCCCCACCCCGGGGAGACCGTTGTGGCCATCAGCCAGAGCGGCGAAACCGCCGATACCCTGGCGGCCCTCCGCAGCGCGGCGGAGGCGGGGGTGCGCACGGCCGCCCTCACCAATACCGTGGGCAGCACCTTAAGCCGCCTGGCCCGCGCCGCCATGCTCACCTATGCCGGCCCCGAAATCGCCGTGGCCAGCACAAAGGCCTACATCACCCAGGTGGAAACGCTGCTGCTGGCAGCCATCGACCTGGGGCTGCGGAATGGAAACCTGGCCGCGGAACGGGCAGAAGGGCTGCTTTCCGCCCTGCGGGCGCTGCCCGAAAAAATGGAAACGGTGCTGCAAAATCCGCAGTTTATCCAGCAGTACTGCGGCCGGCACATGAATACCCGCCTCATGTTCTTCATCGGCCGGGGCATCGATTACGCCATGGCCATGGAGGCGTCCCTCAAGCTGAAGGAAGTATCCTACCTGGCCTGCGAGGCTTACGCCGCCGGGGAGCTCAAGCACGGCTCCATCGCCCTCATCGACGAGGGCATCCCCGTTTTCGCCATCTGCACGAAGGAATCCCTTTTGGATAAGACTCTCTCCAACCTGCGGGAAACCAAGGCCCGTGGGGCCGAAACCGTGTGCGTCTGCCCCGAGCGTTTTGCCGTCCGGGCCGGGCAGGACGCCGATATTGTGTGGACCGTGCCTGACGCCGACGAAATGCTCCTGCCCCTGCTGATCATGCTGCCCATGCAGCTGCTGGCCTATTATATGGCCGCCGCCAAGGGCCGGGACGTGGATAAACCCAGGAATCTGGCGAAGTCCGTTACGGTCGAATAATCCCGGATCATGATCGTGCCCTTCCGGAAGCTGTTGAAGCCTCCGGAGGGCCCTTTTTGCTTGCATTTTCCGGGAAAATTTCGTATAATAACCCCAATGCGCCGTCCGGAAAAGGGCGCATGCAGGGAGGCATTATGCGGGAAAGGGACATGACGGCGGGAAGCCCGGCGCGGCTGATTCTGCTCTTCGCCCTGCCCATGATGGCGGGCAATATCTGCCAGCAGCTTTACACCATCGTGGACGCGGCCTTTGTGGGCCAGGCGGCGGGGTTTCAGGCCCTGGCGGCCGTGGGCGCGGCGGACTGGCTGAACTGGCTGGTCATGGGCGTGATCTGGGGCTATACCCAGGGCTTTTCCATCCTGATTTCCCAGCGCTTTGGCGCGGGGGAGGGGGAAGGGGTCCGGCGCGCCGTGGGTCAGGCGGTGCTGCTGACGGCGATCATTTCCGTCCTGCTGCTGATTTTCAGCGAATCCCTCACCGTGCCCGTGCTGCGGCTGCTCAAAACCCCGGAAGATATCCTGCCCATGGCGATTGTGTACCTGCGCATCCTCTTTGCCGGGCTGCCCATCATGGGGGCCTACAACGTGCAGGCGGGTATCCTGCGGGCGGTGGGGGACGCGAAAACGCCGCTCATGGCCATGGCCGTGGCTTCGGCGGTGAATATCGCCCTGGACGCGCTGTTTGTGGCGGTGTTCCGCTGGGGCGTGGCGGGGGCTGCGGCCGCGACGCTGATTGCCCAGGCCGTTTCTTCCGTATACTGCTTCCGGGTGATCCGGAAAATGGATACGGTGCGCGTTTCCCGGGCCGATATGCGGCCGGACAGGGAAACGGCAGGGGCCCTTATCCGCCTGGGCACGCCCACGGCACTGCAGAACGTGGTCATCGGCGCGGGGGGCACGGCCATCCAGCGGGTGTTGAACGGTTACGGCTCGGTGTTCATCGCCGGGTTCACGGCCACGAACAAGCTGTACGGCATTATGGAAATGGCGGCGGTTTCCTACGGCGGGGCGCTGTCCGCCTACGCCGGGCAGAATTACGGGGCGAAAAAATACCGCCGCATCCGGCGGGGTGTGCGCTCCGGGGTGGCGATGGCCGTCGTGACGGCGGCGGTCATCGCGGTGATTCTGTATTTTGCCGGGCGGCCCGTGCTGTCCCTGTTCGTGAGCCAGGAGGAGGCCCAGGTGCAGGAAGTGCTGGACGTGGCGAAAGGCTACCTGGACGCCATGCTGGTAGGGCTGCCGGTTCTGTATCTTCTGTACGTTTACCGCTCGTCCCTCCAGGGTATGGGTGACACGGTGACGCCCATGTTGTCCGGGTTCATGGAACTGGCCATGCGCATCAGCGCGGTGCTGATTCTGCCCGTTTACTTTGGCCGCACCGGCGTTTATTTTGCCGAACTGGCCGCCTGGACGGGAGCGGAAATCCTGCTCATGTTTACGTATTATTATAAAATCGGGTGGCTTTGCGCCCTGCCCAATCAGGAGGAAACCGTATGAATTTTGCCGAGATGCTGGCCCGGGAATTTCATTTGAAGGCGCAGCAGGTGCAGGCGGTCATCGAGTTGCTGGACGCCGGGAACACCATCCCCTTCATCGCCCGCTACCGCAAGGAGGCCCACGGCTCCCTGGACGACCAGGTGATCCGGGAAATCGCCGAGCGGCTGGAATACCTGCGCAATCTGCAAAAGCGCCGGGAGGAAATCGAAAAATCCCTGACCGAGCAGGGGGTATTGACGGACGAGCTGACGGAGAAGCTGACCGCCGCCAAAACCCTGGCCGAACTGGAGGACCTCTACCGCCCCTTCCGCCCCAAGCGCCGCACCCGGGCCACTGTGGCCAAAGAGCGGGGCCTGGAGCCCCTGGCCCTGTGGCTGCTGCTGCAATTGCCGAAAGGGGACGTGCAGGCCGAGGCGCAAAAGTACGTCGATCCCGAAAAAGAGGTGCCGGACGTTGAAGCCGCCCTGGCCGGGGCCCGGGACATCATCGCCGAATCGGTCAGCGACGACGCGGCATTGCGCAAGGATTTGCGGGCGCTGCTTTTGCGGGAGGGCGTCATCGAGACCGCCGCCGCCAAGGATGAGGACAGCGTGTACCGCATGTATTACGATTTTAAAGAGCCCGTGCCCCGCATGGCGGCCCACCGGGTGCTGGCCGTCAACCGGGGCGAAAAGGAAGAGTACCTGAAGGTCACGCTGCACGCGCCGGAGGAAACCGCCCTGCGCGCCGTGCAAAACGCTTTTGTGCGGCCGGGATGCGAAGCGGCGGAGCAGGTGGCCTTGGCCTGCGCGGACGCGTGGGAGCGGCTTTTGTTCCCGTCGCTTGAACGGGAAATCCGGAATGAGCTGACCGACCGGGCCAACGCGGCCGCCATCCGGGTGTTTTCCCAGAACCTGCACCAGCTGCTCATGCAGCCGCCCATTAAAGGAAAGGTGACCCTGGGGGTGGACCCCGGCTTCCGCACGGGGTGCAAGCTGGCGGTGATCGACGAAAACGGCAAGGTGCTGGAAACGGGGGTGGGCTATTTCACCCTGCCCGGCCAGGAATACCAGAAGGAGCAGGCTGCCCGGCTCATCGTTTCCATGGCGAAACGGCACCGCATCACGGCCATTGCCATCGGCAACGGCACCGCTTCCCGGGAGAGCGAGCAGTTCATCGTGTCCCTGCTGCCGCAGCTGCCGGGCGCGGCCTACGTGATTGTCAGCGAGGCGGGGGCATCCGTCTATTCGGCCAGCAAGCTGGCGGCGGAGGAATTCCCGGAATACGACGTGTCCCTCCGCAGCGCGGTGTCCATTGCCCGGCGGATGCAGGACCCCCTGGCCGAGCTGGTCAAGATCGACCCCAAGGCCATCGGCGTGGGCCAGTATCAGCACGACCTCAAGCAAAACGAGCTGGCCGCCGCCCTGGACGGGGTGGTGGAGCAGTGCGTCAACGCCGTGGGGGTGGAGGTGAGCACGGCTTCCGCCGAGCTGCTTTCCCACGTGGCGGGCATCGGCCCCGCCCTGGCGAAAAATATCGTGAAATACCGGGAGGAAAACGGCATTCCTTCCCGGGCCGCCCTGAAAAAGGTGCCCAAGCTGGGGCCCCGGGCCTTTGAGCAGTGCGCGGGCTTTCTGCGGGTGCGGGACAGCAAAAATCCCCTGGACGCCACCGGCGTGCACCCCGAAAGCTATGACGCGGCGAAAGCGCTGCTGGAAAAAATGTGCCTCGACCTGAAAGAAGTCAAGAAGGGCGGCCTGCCCGGCGTCCGGGCCCTGGCCGAAGCGTACGGCACGGCGAAGCTGGCGGACGAACTGGGCATCGGTTTGCCGACCCTGAACGACATCCTGCTGGAACTGGAAAAGCCGGGCCGCGACCCCCGGGAGGACCTGCCCGCCCCCGTCCTGCGCACGGACGTGCTGGATATCAAGGATTTGAAGCCCGGCATGGAGCTGACCGGCACGGTGCGCAACGTCATCGATTTCGGGGCGTTTGTGGATATCGGCGTGCATCAGGACGGCCTGGTGCACATTTCCCGCATGGCCGAGCGCTTTATCCGCCACCCCTCCGAGGTGGTGAAGGTAGGGGACGTGGTGAAGGTCTGGGTGGTGGACGTGGACGAGAAGAAAAAGCGCATCGCCCTGACCATGGTGAAAGGCAGGCAGTGATGGACGTTCTGGACACGGCCGAAAAAAACCTGGAGGCCATGGAGCTCTATACCCGGCTGCTGACAAGCTGCGCGGACGCCTTTTCGGAGGCGGAGGTGCTTTCCTTTGCCCGGGACTGCAATCTTCCCCCCGCCCAGGCGCTGCCCATGCTGCTGGCCGCCGCCTGCGGCCTGCGCCCGGACGAGGAACCCCGGCACCGGCTGCTGTATGAACAGTACCTGCTGCCCGCCCTGCGGCCTCTGGACGCCGATACCTATGCCAATGACCCCTATTACGCGTCCGTCCGCTTTCCGGAAAAGGCCCAGGGCCGCTGGACGTTCCGCACCCAGGTATTTGCCCCCTATACCGTCTTTCCCTGCGGCGATACCTGTGCCCTGCCGGACGGCCGGGAAATCCAGCCCCTGGGCTATTTCACCCGGGCCTTTCCCTATCCCGCCGTGCTGCAGGACGGCCGGGAATGGATGACCGTGACCCCCAACGAAACCGAAACCATGCGGGCAGACATTGCCGCCGCCCGGGGGAAAATCGCCGTGTTTGGCCTGGGCCTTGGGTATTACGCATACATGGCCGCCCGGAAAAAGGACGTTTCCTCCGTCACCGTCGTGGAGCGGGACCCGGAAATCATTTCCCTTTTCCGCGCCTGCCTGCTGCCCCAGTTTCCCTGCCGGGACAAGATTCATATCCGCCAGGCGGACGCATTCGATTTTCTCAAAGAAACCGATATGAACGGGTTCGATTTCTGCTATTTCGATATCTGGCACAATATCGCCGACGGCGTGCCCCTTTACCTGGAGATCCGCCGCGCCATGGCCGCTTATCCCAGGGTGCCCTGCCGCTGCTGGATCGAGCAGAGCATGCTGATCTGGCTCCGGGGCGTGGCCGTGGACGGCGTCGCGCCCCTGCTCTGAAAATATTGAAATCATAGGAAAAAGCCGCCATCCAAATAGGACGACGGCTTATTAATTTACAGACGTTTTTGATGCTTACCAGGTGGCGTTCATGGCCTTTTCCACGCATTTCTGGTGCTCGGCGTCCACCTTGTCGCTGCCGTGGGTCTTGCTGCCGTAGAAATGGATGCAGAACTGGCCGGGGAAATTGTTGTCCTTGATGTCATAGGAGCCGTGGGGCATGCCGTTCATGGACGCGGCGTACACATGGCCGTTGTACTTGACCAATATCGCCCGGCGGGCCCAGCTCCATTCCCCGCCGTAAATGGATTTCATGGTGGCGGTGTCCGAGGCGGTGAGGGGCTCGGCGTCCAGGTGGTTGCTGCCGAAGAGGTGATAGCAGGTGAAGGTCTTGCCTGTGGCGATGTCCTTCACTTCAAAGTGCACGCCCTGGGGGAACTTCGCCCGGCCGCCGTTGAACCAATCCAGCCGTTCGGTGGGGAAATCGTAATCCGCGGCGTTCTTGCCGAACAGGGCCTTGATGGTCTCGTTCCCGGCCACGCCGTCCTGGCTCAGCTTCTTGGCCTTCTGGAAGGCCTTGACCGCGGCCACGGTGTTGTCGCCGTACTTGCCGTCGATGGCCGCCGTGTAATAGCCCTTGATTTTCAGGGCCTGCTGCAGGGCGGTCACCTTGGTCCCGCTGTCGCCCTTTTTGGAGGTGGCGGGCACGGTGATCTGGGAAATTTTGGTAATGCCGTTCATCTTGGGGTCGGTGGCGGCGGTAGTCGTCCCCACCTTGCCGAACAGCTTCATAATCGTGTCATAATCGGCCTTGCCGGTCTGGGACAGGCCCATGGCCTTCTGATACGCTTTCACGGCGGCGACGGTGTTCTTGCCGAACTTGCCGTCCACCACATCCTTGTAATAGCCCTTGATGGCCAGGGCCTGCTGCAGCTTCTCCACGCTGTCGCCGGAGGAGCCGTTGGAGGTGAAAGCGGGCGGGTCCCCCAGGCCCTTGATGGTGGTCACGGAGGCGTACTTGCTGGTGCTCTCCGCCTTGGTCAGGGCCTTCTGCCCCTCCGAAGACAGGGTAATGAATTTCTTCATTACATAACCCTTGTTCCCGTCATAGGTCACGGCGTAAAAATCCCCGCTTGTCCCCGTCACGGTCACCTTCGTGTTCACCTTCAGAATGCAGTGGTACATGGCGTCGGTATTGGGCTTCATGCGGAAAAACACCTTGTCCGTGTTCACGGTGCCGGTGTAGCTTTCGGCGGCCTGCGCCAGGGGAAACATAGTCAAGAGAATAACCGTTGCCAACAGGAGCGATAATCCACGGTGAAGCTGCTTCATCTCATGGTCACCTGTCCTTTCCTTCGTGTTCGGGACCATTATATTACAGATTTATTAAGAAATCAAGTATCAAATTTCATAATTTACAAAAATTAAGCAGTTTTTTTCGCTTTTTCGGTTTTAAAGACCCGCGGGACCCCGGGCGGCCGCGGCCCCACAGACCGGAAGGAGGGCGTAATTGACGCAGAAAATAGGAGAAAACAAAAAATTAATTCGCGAATTTTATATTTTGTAATACAAATTTAATACCTGAATGCCGCAAGATATAGTATAATTTACGCGTGAGTTTGTGTATTCCGGCCCAAAATGCTGCCCTGATTGGAAAAAAATGGCAGCCAAGGGAACGGCGACAGCTCTGTTTTGCGGTTCAGGGAAAATCCGGCGGAAAACGCCCGGCCCGGGGAATGCCGGGGCGGGGAATGGGGAAAGCTGGAAAATGCCGGGCCGCGCCGCGGGTGCAATGCGCCCGGGGCAGGGGGCGCCCGGACGGACGCAAAAGCAAACAAGCGAACAGGCATCGGAAATCCACTTGTTGAAGGAGAGATTCTTATGCGTGCAAAATCTGTTGTTCTTCGGCTGCTGGCGGTGGCGCTGTGCTTCTGCCTCGTGATGAGCGACGCGGGCTCGGCCCTTTCCATGGCGATTGGGCTGAATTTCGGCATGGCTTCGGCCCAGGCGGAGTG
>CANQKI010000046.1 GCA_947624355.1 uncultured Clostridia bacterium
GCGGCCATCACGCCCTGCACCAGCCGGTCCTCATAGGCCGGTATCCCCAGCGGCCTCAGCTTCCCATTGGCCTTGGGAATATACGTCCGCCGTACCGGGAGCGGCTTGTATTGGAACTTCTTCATCCGTTCCACCAGCGCCGCTATGTTTTCTTGGGCATTTTCGTCATATGCCGCCTTGTCTACCCCGTCTATCCCTACCGCTTTCCTCCTGGCCTGCTTCCGGTGTTCCGCCATCAGCGTCTCCGCGTTCACGTTGTGCATCAGATTCTGCACCGCCGGGTATTTCGCTGACTGCTCCCTTATTCCCTTCGGTTCCTGTTCCATCCGTTCCGACCTCCTGTGCCGGGATGCTTCTTCCTCCGGGAACGATCACTTGCTGTCTCCTTCGCTCCACCGGCTTTCCGGCTTCCTCACTACTATGAGACAGTCCGACTTCTGGCAGACCGTCGGGGGCTCTCCGTTTGCAAGACTTCAATTCCCCTTACCGTTTCTCGGAGCCTGTCAGACCTCCCAGGTATGCAGGTACTACCTTTGCGCGCTCGCCACGCTCTATTGACCCCGGCGGAATCTCCCCAGCCTCGCGCTGTCGGCTGGTTCTTACTGCCTGCGACCGAAAGGAAGGTATCGGCTTCCGCTCTATATAACTTACGGGGCTCAATCGCTTCACGGTTTCCCATTGCGGCTCTCGCGCTCCTCTGCCTACGCTTAAGCCTCACCTCACGGCTTCGGCTCCAAGGCTGAGTACCGGCTGCTCGCCGCGCTTTGCCGGGCCCGGACTCTCACCGGACTATATTACCTGCACCGAACTGGCGCACCCTCCGATATGAATTATATCACGAATTCCTTTTGCGGACAATTGCCGATTCTTCCAGTTCTCTCACCATAATTTCATTTGCGTTTTTTTCTGTTTTCTTATATAATAAACGGGTGAACACGCAAGGAGGAACCTTCTGTGGCAAACGAACGTCTGAGCCATATCCGCAATTTCTGCATCATCGCCCACATCGACCACGGAAAATCCACTTTAGCCGACCGTATCCTGGAATTGACCGGCGTTTTCGATCAACGGCAGATGACCGAGCAGATTCTGGATTCTATGGAACTGGAACGGGAACGCGGCATTACAATCAAATCCAAGGCCGTACGGATGCAGTATACTGCCAAAAATGGTGAAACATATACGCTGAACCTGATCGATACGCCGGGCCATGTGGACTTTTCCTACGAGGTCAGCCGTGCCCTTGCCGCCTGTGAAGGGGCTATCCTGGTGGTGGACGCCACCCAGGGCGTGGAAGCGCAAACCCTGGCTAACGTGTACATGGCTCTGGAGCACAACCTGGAGACCGTGCCCGTGATCAATAAGATCGATCTGCCCTCCGCCCAACCCGAAGAAACCAAACAGGAAATTGAGGAAGATATCGGTCTGGAGGCCCAGGACGCGCCCCTGATTTCCGCAAAAATGGGTATCGGCATTGAGGACGTGCTGGAAGCCATCGTGCACAAAATGCCCGCGCCCGAGGGCGATGAAAATGCTCCCCTCAAGGCACTTGTATTTGACGCGACCTATGATAATTACCGCGGCGCCATCTGTTTTGTCCGGGTTATGGAGGGCAAGGCGTATCCCGGTATGCGCATGCGCATGATGCAGACAGGCGCGGAATTTGATGTGGTGGAAGTGGGTACCTTCTCCCCTTCCTATGCCCCCTGTGACGCGCTGCTGCCCGGGGATGTAGGTTATATTTCCGCCTCCATCAAGGATGTGCGGGACACCCGGGTGGGCGACACCATTACCGACGCCGCCTTCCCCGCCGCCGAGCCTCTGCCTGGCTACAAGGAAGTACAGCCCGTAGTGTTCTGCGGCATCTATCCGGCCGACGGCGCGGATTACGATAACCTGAAAGACGCTCTGGAAAAGCTGCGTATGAACGATGCCAGCCTCTCCTTTGAACCCGAAACCAGCGTCGCCCTGGGTTACGGTTTCCGCTGCGGGTTCCTGGGGCTGCTGCACATGGAAATCATTCAGGAGCGGCTGGAGCGGGAATTTGATCTGGATCTGGTCACCACCGCCCCCAGCGTTATCTACGAAGTGCTCAAGACGGACAACAGCCTTGTCCGCATCGATAATCCCAGCAATCTCCCCTCTCCCAACGAAATTCAGGAAATGCGTGAGCCTTTCTGCCGCGCCACTATTTACACGCCCCAGGAGTTCGTCGGTACGTTGATGGATTTATGCCAGGACAAGCGGGGAACCTTCATCGACATGCAGTACGAAGGAAAACGGGTGAAGCTTCTTTACGATGTTCCCCTCAACGAAATGATCTTTGATTTCTTCGATCAATTGAAAAGCCGCTCCAAAGGCTATGCTTCCTATGATTATGAAATCACGGGCTACCGGCCCAGCGAGCTGGTCAAAATGGACATGCTGCTCAACGGCGATATCTGCGACGCGTTCACCATGATCGTCCATAAAGACAAGGCGTATGCCCGGGGCCGCGCCATTGCCGAAAAGCTGAAGGACGTTATTCCCCGCCAGCAGTTTGAAATTCCCATTCAGGCGGCCATCGGCGGCAAGATCATCGCCCGGGAAACGGTGAAAGCTGTGCGCAAGGACGTGCTGGCCAAATGTTACGGCGGCGATATTACGAGAAAAAAGAAGCTGCTGGAGAAGCAGAAAGAGGGCAAGAAGCGCATGCGCCAGTTCGGCACGGTGGAATTGCCCAGCGAAGCCTTCATTGCCGTATTGAAAATGGGCGATAACTGATTCTTTTGACGCCATTGCGAAACGAGGTGAAATCCCATTGAACGTCATTGACATTGTGATCCTGGTCATTCTGGGGGCCAGTTTGATTCTGGGTCTGTACAAAGGCTTCATGCATACCATTCTGTCGGTTGGCTGCTGCCTGCTTTCGATTCTGATTGCCTTTTCCTTTGGTCCCCGCCTGGCCGATATCGTCAGCGGCAACCAAAGCATTTCTTCTTCCCTGGCCACGTTCACCGATGCGGTAGCCCGGGTAGGCGATTATGAACTGGCCAGTACGGACGTGGGAGAAATGGATGACAGCCTGATTTCCCGCGTGCTGGACAGCGTAAATCTTCCTTCTTCCATCGAAAACATTCTGCGCAGCAACATGGAAACCCGCAATTATCAGAATACCGGCCTGTCCACCGTCAACGATTACGTATCCAACACGATCGTGGCTGTGGCCCTGGATATCCTTTGCTTTATTGCCGCCTTTGCCCTGAGCTATCTGGTATTGTCCCTGGTGGTCAGCCTGATTCAGCATGTGTTCAAGCTGCCCTTGCTGAAACAATTGGATTGGCTGGCTGGCGGCGCGTTCGGCCTCATCCGCGGCGCGGTGGTGCTGTATGTCATCTTCCTGGCCATCCCTGTCCTGAGCACCGTCATCCCCTTGGATGCGTTCAATAAGCTGCTCGAAGAAAGTACCCTGGCCGGCATTTTCCAAAGCGACGGCCTTTTTGCCCAGGTTATAGGCCGCGTACTTTAAAACGGAAATCATTCCGGGCAAGCATTGAGGAGGTATTTTGCCGTGAATTTTGACGTTCAGTCCTTCTGGGACGCCGTTCTCCGGCAGGATGCCGACGCTATCCGTGCCTTTTTTCATCCGGATGCCTGGGTTCGGTGGCACAATACGAACGAGCATTTTACTGTGGAAGAGTTTATCCGGGCAAACTGCGAGTATCCAGGCAAATGGGCCGGGGAAATTGAGCGGATTGTTACCGCCGATAACGTCGTCATAACTGCCGTTCACGTATACAGCACGAATGGAGAAATCTCCTGCCATGCTGCGTCTTTCATTCAGGTTGAAGACGGAAAAATCGTGTCCATGGACGAATACTGGGGCGACGACGGGCCCGTACCTGCCTGGCGATTGGAAAAAAGAATCGGCACAAAAATCAAAGGTTGAACGCGTTCCTGACGTACGTCATTTCAAAAGGCCGTTCCGGAAAATCATCTTCCCGAAGCGGCCTCTTGCGTTGGTAAATCTTTTTGCTCTCCTTCACCCTGGAAACGGGTGAAAACTCCCAGGTGACGCGCCTTTCCCGTGCCTGCCTGGCCTTTTCTTTTTTGGATTGTTTTTCCAAGGGTACATTTTTCTTCACAAATATTCCTCCGATCGTTTCCAGGTGTTCGGCTGTTTCAGAAAATGGAAAGAGCCCGGAAATAACGTTTCCCGGGCTCTTTCGCAAATTCGGATCAGCGCTTGCTGAACTGAGGCGCGCGACGGGCGGCTTTGAGGCCGTATTTCTTGCGCTCCTTCATGCGGGGATCGCGGGTGAGGAACCCGGCTTTTTTGAGCTCGGGCCGAAGTTCGGGGTTCGCCTTGCACAGGGCGCGGCTGATGCCGTGACGGATGGCGCCGGCCTGGCCGGACAGCCCGCCGCCGCGAACGTTGACCAGCACGTCAAAGCTGCTGCCCACGTTGGTGAGCACGAGGGGCTGACGCACAGTCATCTTCAGCGTTTCCAGGCCAAAGTAATTATCGATATCGCGCTTGTTTACGACGATTTTGCCTTCGCCGGGCACCAGGTGCACCCGGGCGACGGCCGACTTGCGGCGGCCAACGGCATTGAAATCAGTAGACATTTCTCACATACTCCTTCCGGTTCGGCTTATTTGATCAGTTCCAGCTTTTCGGGCTTCTGCGCGGCCTGCTCATGCTCGGGGCCGGCATAGATGCGCAGCTTGGTCGCCATCTGACGGCCCAGGGGGCCCTTGGGCAGCATGCCCACGATGGCATGACGCACCGCAAACTCGGGCTTTTCGGCAATCAGCTTGCGGTACTTGGTTTCCTTCAAGCCGCCGGTGTAACCGGAATGATGATAGTAAATCTTCTGATCCAGCTTTTTGCCGGTCATTACGATCTTGGAAGCATTGATGATGATCACATGATCACCAGTGTCCACATGAGGGGTGTAGGTGGGCTTGTTCTTGCCGCGCAGGATATTGGCAACCTGGCTGGCCAGACGACCAAGCACCATGCCGTCCGCATCAACGACATACCACTTGCGCTCAACGTTTTGCGCATTCGCCATAAAGGTATTCAAGTGAATTTCCTCCTTGAAAAGGTAGACTTCTGTTGGTTGCGTTCCCGTGATGGTCAGCACGGAAAGCGCGGGTACAATAGTCCCGGGGCTAGCGGAGCCTATTGATGCTCAGGTATTATAGCGCAAACCCTGCTATTTTGTCAAGATATGATTCACAGTTTTTTCACCTTTTTTAAGAATTCGGCACATGAACAAACAACGCGGCGGAAGGTTCTCCCTCCGCCGCGCCGTGCATGAAACGTTGGAACGATGGCTGATTGATTACTGCGCCGCTCCAACGCTCAGAACCGTGTCCGCATCCATGATGGCGAACATCGCCTCACGCTGAAGCTTACGGAAAGCCTGATTGGCGTCATAGGGTTCATGATAGATGGGACGCTGATATTTATAGGAAAGGTTTGTGCAGTAGGTCGCCGTGTTGCGGATGTAGAGCAGCACGTTGGTATCTCCGCCCAAATCGTTGGCAATGCTGATGGGCTGACCAAACTGATAGACAGGGCCGGTGAAACCTTCGGGCTCTACGCCGTTGACAGCATCCAGGCTGTTGAAGAAGGTGAGGAATTCCGATTCGGAAACGAAGTTGGCGTCCGTGGTGCCCTGCTTGCGCAGCTTCCAATCCACCGTCACTTCATCGCCTGCAACATTTACGGTCACGGTGCCGACCACGTACATATTGCTGGCCACAAGGTCAAAGGTCTGGGTGCCATCCTGGCTGAGATCGATGGCAGCGAAGTTATACCACTTGTTGGTCAGTTCGGGCTTGACATCCCGGAATTCGATACCCGCCACGCACACCGTGTTGTGGGGATACCAAGTAGCCTGGATGTGATCCTTGATGCTGTGAGCGTATGCTATTCCATAAGAATAGTGTTGAACGACCGTCTGGTCATTCACTTCCGCAGTAAGAACCACATCGAAAGTCGTTAGTCCGTTAGGTTCAGGATGCCAACCTGTCTGATTGACCGCCGGCCAATCGACAGTAACATATCCAGCATTCAGACTTTTCCCATCCATCAGCGTATTGAAAAGATCGCCGTCCAAGTAAACATCAACGGTCATTTTCGCATCCTGTTTGAGTTGGAAACCAAACATTTTCTTCCATACGCTGTGATCATATGGCGCATCCCAATGGCCTCTATCAACTTCGTCAAATTCACCAAATACGTCAGATGGAGCAACATCTTCTGCCAGCGCGACAGGCAGGCACGCGTTCATCAGCACAACGGCGAGCAACAGGGCAACCAGTTTCTTCATAATCCATTCCTCCCTCAATTTCCGCTCTGATTCAGAGCGATTTTGTAACAGTAGT
Organism: uncultured Clostridia bacterium; assembly: GCA_947624355.1. Taxonomy (GTDB): domain Bacteria; phylum Bacillota; class Clostridia; order Christensenellales; family Aristaeellaceae; genus RUG563. The sequence continues at coordinate 6,379 of CANQKI010000046.1, forward strand.
ATAACTCAGCTGAACAATATTGTCAATACAAAATTTGACTATTTTCTTTTCAGCTGAGCATTATAATTGAAGAAAAGGGGGAATGCGTTTGGATGCGCGGGAAAAAATTCGGAACCTGATGGAACAACGTGGCTGGACAGAATACCGTTTGGCGCAGGCATCTGGATTATCACAATCCACCATTTCCAATATTTTTAACCGGAACACGCTGCCTTCCTTAGCCACATTAGAAAGCATCTGCGCGGGATTCGGCATCACGTTGGCGCAGTTTTTTGCTGAGGGCAGGCTGGTGGAACTCACGGAAGAACAGCAGCGTATGTTTGATATGTGGAGCAGCCTGTCCAAAAAGCAAAAGGACGCGTTGGCAATACTTATTGCCGCGATGAAAGACTCCGGGCAGGGCAACTGACACTTTTCGGATATCTGCGTTTGATTTCGATACCCTTTTATTGCGAGCCGTTTGAATGAGCGGCTTTTTTATTTCACAAAAACAGCGATAATTTGCTCCATTCCAACGCATACTAACCGAGCAAGCGAGGTGATAAAGAAAGTGCTGTATTTGCAGCTCAAGCCGCGCGCAACCATCCGTCCAGGGGAAAAACTCTTGGTACGCCATGTGGCGGACGCCCGGGACACCAACGGTGCACCGGTGATGGATCTGCCCGTGGAATGCCCTGCCACGCAAGGGGTATGGAAATTGCCGGCAATGGCTGTCGTGAATGCCGTGCTGGACAAATGCCCGGAAGTGATGATGCTGGGGCCGCCCGAATGTTTCGTGCACATCGTGCCCAGGGACAAACGCAATATCGGCCACTTCTTCCGAGCCATGCTGGCGTTCGTCTTCCTGCTGGTAGGCAGCGCACTGGCCATTACCTGGTTCCACGCGGACGTCAATATGCTGGATGCCCAGCAGAGCCTTTACCGGCTCATCTGCGGCCATGACGCGCCCAATCAATGGCTCATTACCGTGCCTTACGCCCTCGGCGTATTTCTGGGCGTAGCGTTGTTTTACGCGCTGCTGGGACGGAAGGGGACTGTATCGCCCCTTGAAATCAAGCTGGAAGAATATCGGCAGACCACCGAGAAAGCGACGGGGCGAACGCCGTGACGGCCGCCGTGCTGATCGGCCTGGCAGGCGGGCTGACGCTGGGGCTGTGTGTTGCACCCCTTTGGATGATGCTGCAATTGCCCGCGCGCGTTGTGGATATTTGTGACGCAGGAAGCATGCGCATGAGTGCGCTTGCCCTGGCTCTTGGCGCAGCCGTTGGTGCGCTGTCCCCCGCAGGCTGCCTGCCGATGATCTTTGCTGTGCTGGCCATGGGAATCGGCGGCGTCTTTGTAGGAATGATGGCTTCCGCGCTGGTGGAGGTGCTGGAAGTAGTGCCCGCGCTGTATGACCGGCTGAGCGTTTCCTCGGACATGCGTCTTCCCGCGCTGGCGCTGGCCATTGGAAAATTTCTCGGGGCGCTGCTGACAGGATTGCTGCATATCTGAAGTCGAGGGATTGAGCATGCGTATTTGTACTGAAAAAACAGCGGAATTTCCCCATCCGCTCATGGAAACGCCCCGTCCGGGAAGACGGGAAATCCGCCTCCGTCCCCGGCGGGACACGCCTTTTATCCGCAACGAAAAGGAGAAGGAGTATGGAGAATAACAAACAATCATCCGCACGGGCCGCAAAGGAAAACTATGCCGCGCTGGTCAAACGCCTGACGCCCAAATCCAAACTGGCCCAGGGCTGCCTTCGGGCCTTCTGGGTGGGCGGCGCCATCTGTATGCTGGGCCAGGCCATTGCCGATGCCGGCGCTGTCTGGCTCGATCTCAATTCCGCCGCGGCGCAGACGCTGGCCTCCATGACGCTGGTATTCCTGACTGCCCTGCTGACCGGCCTGGGCATTTTCGACAGAATAGCCAAATACGGCGGGGCGGGCACGGTCGTGCCCATTACGGGTTTTGCAAACGCCATGGTGTCCCCCGCCATGGAATTCAAACCTGAGGGCTGGGTGTTAGGCACTGGCGCAAAGCTTTTTACCATTGCGGGTCCTGTGCTGGTGTACGGCATTAGCGCTTCGGTCGTCGTGGGTATCCTGTACTATTTTATTCGTTGGTAAGGAGGCGATACCATGCCGCAGCACCGGATCGGCGCACAGACCATCTGTTTTGAAAACAGGCCGCGCATTCTGGCAACGGCCTCCGTCGCGGGACCCAAGGAAGGGCGAGGCCCGATCGGCAATCAATTTGACCTGGTCATCGGGGACGCCCTGTTCAATCAGGAAAGCTATGAGCAGGCCGAGCATGCTATTTTTCTGGAGGCGTGCAAACGCTGCCTGCAAAAGGCGCATATAGAAAATAGGCAAGTACAGGCCATGCTGGGAGGGGACCTGCTGAACCAGATTATGGCAGCATCTTTATCGGCACGGGAGCTTTCCATTCCGTTCCTGGGGCTTTACGGCGCCTGCTCCACCATGGCCGAATCCCTGACGCTTGGGGCCATCCTGACAGACGGCGGCTATGCCTCCCCCGTACTCTGCGCGGCCGGCAGCCATTTCTGCACCGCCGAGCGTCAGTACCGGTTCCCCCTGGAATACGGCAACCAGCGCACACCGGCAGCCCAATGGACGGTGACAGGCTGCGGGGCCTGCCTGCTGGGACAAGGTGATGAGGGTATGGCGCGTATCACCATGGCCACCATCGGCCGGGTAGTGGACATGGGCATCAGCGACGCCAACAATATGGGCGCAGCCATGGCCCCCGCCGCGGCGGATACCCTGACGGCCCACTTCCGGGATACGCACCGCACGCCCATGGATTATGACCGGATCATTACCGGCGACCTGGGACAGGTCGGCAGCAGCATCCTGCGTGAACTGATGAAGGAGAACAATTATGGGATTCCGGACGATCATTATATGGACTGCGGGCTGACCATTTTCGACCCCAAAGAAGACGTACACGCGGGCGGAAGCGGCTGCGGCTGCTCGGCCACCGTGCTGAGCGCCCATATTTTGCCCAAACTGCAAAGCGGCGAATGGAAAAGGGTGCTGTTCATGGCTACCGGCGCATTGCTCAGCCCCACCACCAATCAGCAGGGCGAGACCATCCCCGGCGTTGCCCACGCGGTCATTCTGGAAGGAGGAAATTAAAATGATCATGTACCTGAAAGTGTTTCTGGTGGGCGGCCTGTTGTGCGCCATCGGCGAAGCGTTGATTCTGAAAACCAAGCTGACCCCCGCCCGCATCCTGGTCGCCTACATCACGGCGGGCGTCCTCATCAGCGCCACCGGTCTTTACACGCCGCTGGTTCGCTTTGCAGGGGCCGGCGCGACCGTGCCCCTGACCGGTTTCGGCCACGCGCTGGCGCAGGGCGCCATTCAGGGCGTGCAGGAAACCGGCCTGATCGGCGCCTTTACCGGCGGCCTGACCGCCACGGCCGGAGGCATCGCCGCCGCCATTTTCTTTGGTTTTCTGGCCGCCGTTTGTTTCCGGGCAAAGCCGAAGGATTATTGACAGCATTCTGCCGTCCAGACAGGCAATATCGTCAACAGCGCGTATGCAGGAATTGCTCCCGCATGCGCTTTTTGATTTTCAAAACAGTTGACACACCTTCGCCAACGTTTCTTTCTTGACATCCGCTCAATTTCCGATATACTGGAAACGGAAATGCGTAAACAAAAGAAAGGAGCCGCCATGCGAAAGCTGATCTTAGGCCTTCTTGCCCATGTGGACGCGGGGAAAACCACCCTGTCCGAAGCGCTGCTGTACTGCTGCGGCGCGGTCCGGACAAAGGGCCGCGTGGATCACGGCGATGCCTTTCTGGATACAGACGTGCAGGAAAAGGAGCGGGGCATCACCATCTTTTCCAAGCAGGCTTCCTGTACATGGCACGATCTGAACATCACCCTGATGGACACGCCCGGCCATGTGGATTTTTCCAGCGAAATGGAACGCACGCTGCAGGTGCTGGACGCGGCCGTGCTGGTGATCAGCGGGGCGGACGGCGTGCAGAGCCATACGGAAACGCTTTGGCGGCTGCTGGATCAGTATCGGATTCCCGTTTTCCTGTTCATCAACAAAATGGATCAGCCGGGAACGGATAAATCAAAGCTCCTTTCCCAGCTGCAAATGAAATTATCCTCCGGATGTACGGATCTGGCGGCGGATGATTTTGAAGAACAGGCCGCATCCCGCTCGGAAAGCACCATTGAAAAATACCTGGCAGGTGAACGCCTCTCCGATGCGGATATCCGGCAGCTGATTGGAGAACGGCAGCTGTTTCCCTGCGTATTCGGCTCCGCATTGAAAAGCGAAGGAATCGACGCACTGCTCGACGCCCTTTCCAGGTTCGCGCCCATTCCGGCTTATCCTGATATTTTCTCTGCCCGTGTATTTAAGATTGCCCGGGACAGCGCGGGCACGCGGCTGACTTATATGAAAATCACGGGCGGCAGTCTGGCCGTCCGCGCGGCGCTGCCAAACCCCATGCCCAGCGAAAACGCTCCCGCCGAAGAAAAAATCAATCAGATCAGATTATATTCCGGCGCAAAATACAAGGCTGTTGAGCGGGTGGAGGCGGGGACAGTTTGCGCTGTAACGGGGCTCACTTTTACGAGGGCCGGCATGGGCCTTGGGGCGGAAGCCGGCCTCTTTTCCCCGCTTCTGACGCCAGTATTCACCTATCAGGCGCTGCTGACGCCATCCGAGGATCCCGTACATGTGCTGCCCGTTTTCCGTCAATTGGAAGAGGAGGACCCCCAGCTGCATGTGGTGTGGAACAGCCGATTGAAGGAAATTCATGTGCAGCTGATGGGCGAAATTCAATTGGAAATTCTGCAGCGGCTGTTAAAGGATCGCTTTGGGCTCACCGTATCCTTTTCGGAAGGCGGCATTCTCTACCGGGAAACCATCGACAGTGTGGTGGAGGGTGTGGGACACTACGAACCCCTGCGCCATTATGCCGAGGTGCACTTGCTCCTTGAGCCAGGTGACCGGGGCAGCGGCCTGCGCTTCTCGACCGTCTGTTCCGAAGATGACCTGGACCGCAACTGGCAGCGGCTCATTCTGACCCACTTGATGGAAAAAACGCATCTTGGCGTGCTGACCGGTTCGCCCATTACCGATATGAAGATTACACTGCTCGCAGGCCGCGCCCATTTAAAGCACACCGAAGGCGGCGATTTTCGCCAGGCAACTTACCGCGCCGTGCGCCAGGGGCTGATGCAGGCGAAATCCGTATTGCTGGAGCCCTGGTACGATATGCGCTTTGAGCTTCCCGCAGATTGCCTGGGCCGCGCCCTGCACGATATCCAGCAAATGGGCGGCGCCTTTTCCCCGCCGGAAGCAAACGGCGATACCGTGATTCTGACCGCCGCAGCACCCGTTGCCGCCGCGCGGCACTATGCCCGGGACGTGGCCGCCTATACCCACGGCAAAGGCAGACTGCAATACGCTCTGAAGGGTTATGAACCATGCCGGGAACAGGAAGCGGTGGTTGCCGGGATTGGCTATGATCCTGAGCGGGATGTGGAAAACAGCGCCGATTCCATTTTCTGTTCCCACGGAGCGGGTTTCCCGGTCAAATGGGATCAGGTAAAGGGGTACATGCATATCGATACGGGGTTTGGCGCACGCCGGGCGAGCCCTGCGGCGGCAGCCCCTTCCTCGCCGCGGTCGGGCCCCTACCGCGGCACACTGGAAGAAGACAAGGAGCTCATGGCCATTTTCGAACGCACTTACGGTCCTGTCAAGCCCAGGGCCTTCATGCCGCCGCCCCGCACCGTTGCACAATCTTCCGTTGCCGAAATCGAGCCGCCCGGAGAGGAATACCTGCTGGTGGATGGCTATAATCTCATTCATTCCGACGGGCCGCTCAAGAAAGCTGCAAAGGAAAACCTGGAATTGGCCCGCCAGGCCCTGATGGATACCCTTTGCAATTATCAGGGGTTCCGCAAATGCCACGTTATCCTGGTGTTTGATGCGTATAAGGTGCCGGGCGGCGTCGGGGCGTGCGAAGTATACAACAATATCACCGTAATTTATACCAAGGAAGCCCAGACAGCCGATTCCTACATCGAAAAAGCCGCCTATGATCTGAGCCGGAAACACAGGGTGCGGGTCGTAACATCGGACGGAATGGAGCAGCTGATTATTCTTGGCAGCGGCGCGCTGCGGGTATCCTCTGCGGAATTTCAGAAAGAACTGAAAGCAGCCGATATCGAAATTGCCGCATTGCTGGATGCCATGAACCGCTCTGACCCTTCCCCTGCCGTACGCAACGCCGTCCGGGACGCGTGGGAAAAGAAAAAACAGGAAATAGAAAAAAACAATAAAAAATAACGGCTCTCCCGGGAGTTATTCTGGAAGAGCCGTTATCATTACCATTTAGGCGGCACAGACGGACAGTGCTGGTTTTTCTTTGCCGTGCGCAATTCCACATAGCACCCGCACAAGGCGCATGTGCCGTTGCGAAGATGCGCGCATGCCTTGCATTCCTCCAGCCGTTCCTTCCGCTTTGCTTCGTCCGCCCGAAGGTCTTCCGGCATGGCGGCAACGCGTTCCGCAATGATTCTCGCCATCTCCGCTTCTCCCGGCACATCTGCCAGCAGGCAGCGGCATGGCCTTCTTCCTTCCGTATCCACCATGTCTTACGCCTTGATTGTCAGGACAGCCACACTGCAGGCGGGCAGATGCAGCTTCACGCAGTCTTCGCCTTCCTGGGCAAAATCCGTATAAACCGCGGGCGCAACGGTATCCGGGTGATCGAAATCGTTGTGGGCGTTTGTGGAATTCCCATGCAGGATCCGGCCGGAAATCGCGCTTGCCTGGATGCCGTCCATTTCAAGGCGGACGTCGGCATCGTTTTCGCCGTCCAGGTTTGCCACGGTCACGGTCACGGCGCCGTCTTTTTCGGAAGCGGATGCGGTAATTCTGCTCAGTTTACCATCCGCCGTCTTTTCGCAAAGCACGTCGGCGGCAATCTGCCAGGCGTCCTGATGCTCCTTATACATTTCAAAGACATGGTAGGTAGGCGTCAATACCATCTTATCGCCCTCAGTCAGGATCACGGCCTGGAGCACGTTCACCATCTGGGCAATGTTCGCCATCACGACACGGTCGCAATGATTATTGAAAATATTCAGCGTCAGCGCCGCTACCATAGCGTCCCGCATGGTGTTCTGCTGGTAGAGGAAGCCGGGGTTGGTGCCTTCCTCCACATCGTACCAGGTGCCCCATTCGTCCACGATCAGGCCCACCCTGTGCTCCTTATCGAAACGATCCATCACGGCCAGGTGCGCTTTGATCAGCTCTTCAATTCGGGCGGCCTTCACCAACGTGGTATCGTATTCCTCTTTGGTGAAATCAATGGCCTTGCCCTTGTGCCCCCAATCACCCGGAACAGTGTAATAATGCATGCTCAGGCCTTCCATGTCGCGCCAAGCGCCCTGCATCATCACTTCCGTCCAATGGGTATCGCCCTCGCTGGGGCCGCAGGCAATGCGGAACAGCTTATAGGGCGCATAATTTTTGCAGAAGGTCTGGTACCGGCGGTACTCATGCACATAGTATTCCGCACGCATGTTGCCGCCGCAGCCCCAGTTTTCATTGCCCACGCCCCAGAATTTCACGCCGAAAGGCTCCTTATGTCCATTGGCCCAGCGCTGCTGCGCCACGGTGGAATCCCCGGCGCTGTTTAAGTATTCCACCCATTCGGCCATTTCCCGCACGGTACCGGAGCCAACGTTGCCGTTGATATAGGGCTCGCACCCCACCTGGCGGCAGAACTCCATAAATTCATGGGTGCCGAAGGAGTTATCCTCCACCACGCCGCCCCAGTTGGTATTCACCATGCGCTTGCGGCTTTTCTGGGGGCCGATGCCGTCCTGCCAGTGATATTCGTCGGCGAAGCACCCGCCGGGCCAGCGAAGCACAGGCAGCTTCATCTTTTTGAGCGCCTCCACTACATCCGTGCGCATGCCGTTCACGTTGGGAATGGGGCTGTCCTTTCCCACGAAAATCCCCTGATAGACACAGCGGCCCAGGTGTTCCGAAAAATTTCCGTACAGGTTTTTGCTGATGGTGCCCAGGCTGTTCTGCTTGTCCAGTACCACGCGGTTCATGTTCATCTTCCTCCCTGCATTTTATTTTTGCGCTTTGTGTACCCAAACCGTCATTTCCCCTTTGCCCCGGTTACCCCAGGCGTAGTAGGGAATGAAGTGCAGCTTTTGCGGCGTCCGTTCAGGTTCGCAGGCGGAATAGAGGGCCTCCCCTGCGCTTTCCCGGAATCCGGGACAGGAAACCATCTCCACGCCTTGCAGCAATTCTTTTTCAAACCGGGTTTCCGGGACGCTCTTTTCCAGATGCAGGTTCCACAGCTCTTTCCCGTTATCCGTTTCCTCCAGGCAATACACGATCGGGCCCCGGGTCACCGCCGTTTTGCCCGCATAGTTGGGCGTATGCGTGCTGGCGCTGATAAAACGCACTGTCATGGGGCATTCCAGGGTCACGGCATCCCCCGGGTGGAATTCTCCGCGAAGGAAAACATAACCGTTTTCGGGGCAAGGGCTGATTTCCCGGCCATTCAGACGCACTGCCCATTTTTCCGCCCAGGATGGGATCCGGAGAGCAAGGGTGAAGGCCGCCTGCGTCTCTACGGTGATTTCGGCTTTTCCATCCCAGGGGAAGCCGGATTTTACACGTATCCCCACAACCCCCGTCTCGAATGGAACGGATACATGGGAAGAAACATACTGATCCACATAGAGCGTGTCATCGTTCATGGAGTACAGGTAATTGCCGAGCCCGGTCAACGTCCGCAGCAGATTGGGCGGGCAGCAGGCGCAGCCGAACCATCCCTGGCGCTCATCGTCAATGCGCATATCCTGCCGCTTTTCACAGCGTACGGGCCATACCTCCAGCGGATTCATGTAAAAATACTTTTTCCCGTCCAGGGACACGCCGGAAAGGATGCCGTTATAAAGCGCCCGCTCCACTGTATCGCCATAACCGCTGTCCGGCGAAATCCGGTTCAGCCGCTGGGCCGTCATGATCAAGGCGATAGAAGCGCAGGTTTCGTTATAGCAGCGTTCAGGGGGCAGGTCGTAATCCAATGAAAAGGCTTCGCCATCGTGCGTTGCCCCCACGCCTCCCGTTATGTACATCTGCTTATCCACGATATTCCGATATACCCGGTTGGCGGCGTCCGTCAGCGTCTGATCCCCTGTCAAACCGCCCACTTCGGCCATGCCTGCCAACAGGTAGCCCTGGCGCACGGCATGGCCACGCGCCACTTTTTGCTCCCGTACGGGAACCTCTGCCTGGAAATAGCTGTAATTCGCCCATTGATTTCTTGAGCCGTCGGCCACCTTCTGCCCCCGACGGATATCTTCTTCCCGGAAATAAAGAGGCTTTTTTCCCCGTTCGTCCAGGAAATAACCTGCAAGCTGCAAATATTCTTTCTTTCCTGCGGCGGCGTACAGCCTGGCCAGGCCCAGCTCCGCCTCCTCATGCCCAGGATAGCCGTGCAGCTGGTTTTCCTTCGGACCGAAATGCCGCACAAGGCAATCCGCAAAGCGGCAGGCCACGTCCAGCAGCGTTTTTTTGCCCGTGGCGGCATAGTGCGCCGCGGCCGCTTCAAACATATGCCCCGCCACATACAGCTCGTGGTGATCCTTCAGGTTGGTAAACCGCTTATCCAAACCGTTGATAATATAGTAAGTATCCAGGTATCCATCCGGCTGCTGGGCCTTTGCGGCCAGGGAGATGGCTTCGTCCATTTGCCGGTCCAGCACATCGTCCCATTGGGTTTCCAGGGCATAGGACGCGCCTTCAATCCATTTCCATAAATCGCTGTCCTGGAACACAAAGCCGGTAAATCCGCCCTGCTCCAGCCCGGCGGCAATGCGGAAATTCCGGATGCAGCCGCTGGGCGCCACACCTGGCACCCGGTCATGCAGGGCGTCCCACATATAGGGAATCATGGCGTTTCGGGCATTCTCAATCCGCGGGGCAAAAAAATCGTCGTCAATCCGGATGTTCCGTAAAGGAAGCGGTTTCAGCATAAATGATTCACCCCTCCAGTCATTCGTTCGCAATCAACCAGGCGGCAGCGTCATGGGGAGAAAGCCGGGCGGAAAGGCAGCCATGCTTTTCCGCATTCTCATCCGTCCAGATGCTTTGAGCACGAACCGTGTCGCTCATTTCCAAATCGGAAAGGGGCAGCGTGACCGTCCGCTCATCATCGGAAAGATTGAACACCGCGGCATATACGCCGGTGCCGTCCCTGCGCGGGGCGACCCAGGCGGAGGCGTCTTCCTTCATCCAGACGGGATGGGCACAAAAGCTCTCTTTTTCAATGGCCAGCAACTTTTCATTGGTCAGCAGGGACAGGGTGAACGTATCAAACTTGGTCATTTCCCCGCCGATCATCAGCGGCGAACGCATCATGCACCAGAGAGTCATCATGGTGCGCTGCTCAGCCCGGGTAAATTTCGTCCGGTCGTTTCCGTCGTAATCCTGACGCAGGGGGCCGACGGGCAGCATATCGGCGTCGGGCCAGTGGCCGGGGCCCGCATGAACGCACCATTTTTCCGCGCGTTCAAACATCGCCCTGAGCAGCCGCCATTCGTCCCAGAAATCGTCCGTAATACGCCACATATTGGCGTACTGCTTCAGGTGTTCCGCCTGCTCAAGCGGCGCGGGACCCGGGGACAGGGACAGTACAATTTCCCGCCCGCATCCGCGGCAGGCCTCCGAAATCAATTCGATTTCCCGGGCGCAGTGGGGATATTCCCGGGCGATATCGTCGCACTTGACGAAATCCACGCCCCAGGAAGCGTACAGCGCAAAAATACTGTCATAGTACGCTTTCGCCGCGGGCTGATCGCACTTCAGACCGTACATATCCGGGTTCCATTGACAAATGGAATTGGGGTTGGCGGCGTCCGCGCATGTAAATTCGCTGTTCAGAACAGGCAGACGGCGATGGGCCGCCATCCTGGGCAGGCCCCGCATGATGTGGATGCCGAATTTCAGGCCCAGGCCATGCACGTAATCGGCCAGAGGCCCGAACCCCTTTCCCCCGGCAGCGCTGGGAAAACGGTTCACTGCCGGCGTCAGGCGGCCGTATGCATCCATGGTCAGTTGGGAAAAGGGCTCATATTCATGGCTGCTGGCAGTGGGCTGGAACCACTCGATATCCACCACCACGTATTCCCATCCGTATTTTTTCAGATGCTTCGCCATGTAATCCGCGTTCTGCATCACCTGCGTTTCGTTCACGGCGGCGCCGTAGCAATCCCAGCTGTTCCAGCCCATGGGCGGGTACTGCGCAATCATGTTTTATCTCCTCCCGAATCAGAATTCATCCACGTTGCTGATAAAGAACGGCAGCGGCAGCCAGTTAAAGAACATGGGCGATGGCGTAACAAACTGCTCCAGACCAAATAACAGCCGGAGTGCTTCCATTTCGCTTAAAGCGCAGGCGGACGTTTCCGTTGTTTCTTCCACCGAAATCTGTCCACTTTGCACGGCGATTTTCAGCGTTTTTTCGCCGATTTTGATTACTGCGGTTCCATCCAGCAGATGCTTAAACCTGCTTTCCAATTTAAGCAGTGCCCGCAGGACATTTTTCCAGTCGAGCACGCGGATCATATCCGAGCTGGCAATGTGCCCTCCTTCCGCAATGTTTGCGAGAACTGCCATGCGTTCGGTCTGGAAAGGCGCAGCCGTTACGGAAATCTCCCGCAGTCCATCCGCCCGCATCGCCGCCCGCAGGACGTAGGGAAGCAGCGTCTCATCCAGCACTGCCCATTCCCCATCCGTGAAATAGCCGAAAAGCCGCCCATCCCGCCGGATCACACGGCAAGGGCTGTGCCACGAATGCATGAAATCCAAAAACCGTTCCCGGGGCCGGGTGCCGTGTACCAACTGGTTTATTGCAAGCCCGTAACAGAAATCCACTGCTTCCGGGCAATCCTCCGTCAGTTCGGAAAAGGTAAATGTTCCTTTCTCCGTATCCCCAAGGCAATGACGCAGATTGGTCTGTGTGACCGTATACCGGACGGTATACCCCGCGCGTTCAAAGCCGAAATAATTATAACGCTGCCGCTGGCCCCCCAGGATCATCAGGTCGTATTGCCGCTCCCGCGCGTCTTCCACGGCCATAGCCATCAGGCGTTTCATATGCCCTTCGCCCCGGGCATACGGATGCACGGAAACTGAGCCGATCATGCCGCATTTCAGCGTTTCATCCAGCACGGTAAGCCCGATTGGCATTTGGGCGATCACGCCCCGGATTTTCCCGTTCTGAAGCGCCAGATAATGCCAGGAGGACGCTTCCCCAGGGGCGTTATCACCATAGGCTTTTGGCAAAAGCTTCCTGAAATCGTGCGGGCGCGCCGCCTGGAAAAATACGTAATTGATGAAATCCAGGATATCCCATCGTTGCTCCGGCGTGCCGCGAACATACAGCGTATCAGGCATAAGCGTCCTCCCATATAAAATCAGTAAAATAATCGGAAAATTCTCGCCGCGCCTGGCTTCGCAGCCCAGCTGCCCGGGGTTTTGCCCCACAAAAATCCGAAGCAAGTAAATTATACCATAACCTATTATCCTTGCAAAGCGGAAAACAATCATCGTTTACCGAATTTTTCAATATTTTCGAAAATACCCGTCAAACATATTTACAAAATTTCCGCGAAACATTATAATAAAAAATACACAGAAAAAACAATTCAGAAGGGAGCCTCCCTCCATGACCAATGATTACAGAACGGAACGCGATCTGGTGGGCAAAAAGGAGATTCCGCGTTCTGTATATTGGGGCATTCATTCCGCCCGGGCCGCGGAAAATTTTCCGATTACCGGAAACCGTCTTCCTGTCGAAATGATCGTAAGCCTCGCCTGGATCAAAAAGGCCTGCGCCCAGGCCAATTTTGAGGCCGGCGTATTACCTGAAAAAATCGCCCGTGCCATCGAAAACGCGTGCGATGATATCATTGTGGGCAGGCTGCACGACCAGTTCATCGTGGACGCCATTCAGGGCGGCGCCGGCACATCCACCAATATGAACGCGAATGAGGTCATTGCCAACCGGGCGATTGAAATCCTGGGCGGTAAAATCGGTGATTATTCGGTTGTCAATCCCAACGATCACGTAAACTGCGGCCAATCCACCAACGACGTTTACCCTTCCTGCGGAAAAATGATGCTCTATCAGCTTTCCCTGAAGCTGCTGGAAGCCCTGGCGGGGCTGATTGACGCCCTTGATGAAAAAGCCCGGGAATTTGACCAGATTCTGAAAATGGGCCGGACCCAGATGCAGGACGCCGTTCCCATCCGCCTGGGGCAGGAATTTGCCGCTTATGCCTCCGTCATGCGCCGGGAATACGGCCGCCTGGCCCACGCGCAAAAGGAAATGCTCAGCCTGAACCTGGGCGGCACGGCCATCGGCACAGGCATGAACGCCCACCCAAAGTATATTGCCCGCGTGGTGCCCATTCTGGCCGAAATGACCGGCGTGCCCTTTGAGCAGAGCGCCGACCTGATCGACGCTACCCAGAACCTGGATTGCTATGTGGTTTTGTCCGCCGCCATCAAGAGCTGCGGCATCAGTCTGTCCAAAATCTGCAACGACCTGCGTCTGCTTTCCTCCGGACCCCGGGACGGCCTGGGCGAAATCAACCTGCCTGCCCGGCAGAACGGCTCTTCCATCATGCCCGGCAAAGTAAATCCCGTCATTCCGGAAGTGGTGAACCAGATTGCTTTCCGGCTGGCGGGCTATGACACGACGGTCACCATGGCGGTGGAGGCCGGGCAATTGGAGCTGAACGCCTTTGAGCCCGTCATATTCGACAGCCTGGCCCAGGGCATGAAGCAGCTGACCAACGGCATTACGACCCTCACGAAAAACTGCATTCAGGGCATCACGGCCAACCGGGAGCAATGTTTCAATGAAGTCAGCCGCTCGGTGGGCGTGGTCACGGCTCTGTGCCCCCTCATCGGCTACGACGCCGCCTGTGCCCTGGCGGAGGAATCCCTGCGCACCCAGGTGCCCATCGGGGAACTGGCTGTTGCATGTGGCTTATTAACCAAAGAACAGGCAGACGCGGCCCTGGATCCCATTAAAATGACCCATGTGTAAAGCGTCGGCGTAAGCAATCGTGAGCCAAAATGCCATATGGGCAGCAACGACGAAAATCATCAGAGCTTTTCTGCGCTGCATGAACGAATATCAGTCATTTACATCAATGAAAGTCCGATAAATCGGGATTTATTGGAGGAGTGTATTATGAAAAAATTTGCAAGAGTAATCCTTGCAGCGGTAACATTGGTATTGTGTTTTACATTATCTGCTTGCGGAAATAAATATGTAAGCCATTATAGTGCTGTGCTGATGGTAAGGACAAATACCTCAAATGAAGCGTCGGTTTCATTTGATAGGTTTAGCGGAACATACGTAATACAATTGCAAAACAATAGCGCTGACGAGGTGTTTATAACTTATGAAGCAACGTTGGGAGAAGGAAATATAAAAGTTTACTATGATTTTAATGATGAAAAGCTGAACTTATTTGAAATTGAAACTAACGGTTCTGTTGATGGAAAAACCGAAACTTTTACAGGCAATAAAACAATTTACATAATAATTGAATCAGACGGTAAATGCAACGATGGCAGTTTTTCGTTTGTCTTGGAAAAATCAGAGAAATAAATTCCCGTTTATCAAGCAGGCACAGAAGGATAAAAAAGGCGGTATGGCGCAAACCATACCGTCTTTTTCGTTTGTTCAAAATTGTCTGGCGGCAATCTGCCAGGGATTACTTGGCTTCGTTGCCCTTGCGCTTGTTGAAGATCACGTTGACCAGGATGCCCACGATGAGAGCGGTAGCGATAGCGGAAATGGAGATCATCTTCCCGTCGCCCAGGCTGAAATCCAGCGTCAGGCCGCCGATGCCGCACACCAGGATGCCCGCCACCACGAACAGGTTCCGGTTGTCGTTAAGGTCAACGGGCTGGAGCATCTTGAGGCCGGAAACGGCGATGAAGCCGTACAGCGCGATGCACACGCCGCCCACGATGCAGGAGGGAATGGAGTTCACAAAGCACACGAAGGGATCGAAGAAGGAGAGCACGATGCAGTAGACGGCCGCGATGGCGATGGTGGAAATGGAGGCGTTGCCCGTGATGGCCACACAGCCAACCGATTCGCCATAGGTGGTGTTGGGGCAGCCGCCCACGAAGGAGCCGATGATGGAGCCCACGCCGTCGCCCATCAGGGTGTGATCCAGGCCGGGATCGGTGATGAGGTCGCGGTTGATGATGGAGCCCAGGTTCTTATGGTCGGCAATGTGCTCGGCCATGGCCACAAATGCCACGGGGGCGAACAGCACGAACACGGTAATCACGTCGCCGATGCCCGAAATCAGGTTGGCGGCGGCGGGCAGATTGGGATCATTTTCATACAGCCCGAACAGGCCCAGGAAGGTGAAGCGCGGCACCTTGAAAACCTGCATGTTGTCAAAGGCGGCCAGATTCACCAGCTGCATGTACTCATTGCCCACGGCCCGGCCGATCAGGGTGAGCACCAGGGCGATGACATACGCGCCCAGGATACCGATAATGAAGGGAATCATGCGGATGCCCTTGCTGCCCTTCACGGACGCGCAGACCGTGATGAAGAAAGCGATGATGCCCACCAGGATGCTGATCAGGTTGTAGCTGCCGGCGGCGGTGTTGTTCAGGTTATTGACGGCGCTGCCGCACAGGGAAAGGCCGATCAGGGCCACGGTGGGGCCGATGACCACGGGGGGCAGCAGCCGGTTGACCCAGGCAGAGCCCGTCTTCTTGATGATGAGCGCCACAATCACGTACACCAGGCCCGCAAACACCGCGCCCAGGAAAATGCCCAGGAAGCCAAAGGACACCGCGCCGGTCAGGGGGCCGATGAAGGCGAAGGAGCTGCCCAGGAACACGGGGCTCTTTTTCCTTGTAGCAATGAAGAGATAGAACAGCGTGCCGAAGCCCGCGCCGCACAGGGCCGCAGGCTGGCTCATGTACGCGCCGGACGCGTCCACCAGCACGGGCACCAGCAGCGTGGCGGCCATGATGGCCAGCAATTGCTGCAGGGCGTAGACCAGGTTCTTTTGAATGGGCGGCTTGTCGCCAATGTCGTAGACCAGTTTCATCGGTATCTTCCCCCAATCTGAATTTCTTTGGTTCATGCACCGTCGGGGGCCAGGCTATAAAAATAGTCTTGCCCGGCAGCGCAGGGCAAGACCTTCCAAACGTACACATACGCGGAAACGCAAGCTTTTCCCAGTTCCTTGCCGGTCTCTCTGTACCGCCTTAAAGATGAACCGGGATGATTATATCGGTTTTGCTTCCGCATGTCAACCCCTGTTTTCTGTTTTTTTCGCAGGAATTGTATATTTTTGCAGATGCGCGCAAAAATCACGCTATATTTTGTGGCAATAA
>CANQKI010000047.1 GCA_947624355.1 uncultured Clostridia bacterium
TCCGGCGCGAATCTTCCAGTCTGTCAAAAAAGGGGTATCTTAGCTTTGGGGATGCATGAAGGGGCGAAGCCCCTTCATATGTAATCCGCAGGGGCGGGTTCGCCGCCCCGAGGGCCGTATCCCGCCGCCGCCTGTGGCGGATGAAGGCGGGAGAAGGCCCAATGAGGCAAGGAGTGCGGTGAGCGGCAGCGATACCGCACGACTATGCCGAATTGAGAGTTAGTAATTCTTCTCCATTGCCCATTTTCCGGCCGTGAGCGTAGCGAACAGGAAAATGATGAAAACGATGCAGGAACGTGGCCACGTTCCTGCATCGAATTTATCTGATTAGAACCACACCTGCGGCAATACGCACGGCCTCCTCTGCATCCCCCTGAAAATCAAGAACAAAATATCGGTCTCCGGCTGCCCAGGCCAGCGTGATCCATCCATTCTTGGCAGAAAGCAGGGCGCTGTGTCTCTGTATGTCGATCAATTGCACATCCGCGTCTTCCGTATCGATATTCACGCTGCTCTCCGTGCCGTACTCCGAAAACAGCAGGGTGTTGCCGCGGGAATCGGCGTAAGTGACGTCGAAACCGTCCGCATCCTCAAAAACGAATCCGTCCGGAATATAGGAAAGATAATATCTGCCCTTCCATTCCGTTGGAACGTTCACCGCCATTCCGGTGTCTTCAAATCCAAGGGAGGTGTATTTTTCGTCCATTGTCATGATGAAGCGAAGCACACGCGTCCGGACGGCAGGAACCGCAGCAATCGCCGTGGACAAACCGATAAAGAACGCAAGCAGGCATGCGGCCACTGCTTTTCCCAACTGCGGGAGGGTGGTTTTCACGATCCGCGCCATTTTCCGCTTGCGCACGTTCGCATGAATCAGTTTCATGATTCTGGAATCCGCCCGATCCATCATCGCCTGCAATTCCGGTTCAGGATGCTGTTCGCCGGATATCGCTTCGATTTCTTCTTCCAGTTTTTCCTGAAACGCAAGCCTCAGCTTTAATGCAAGCAGGTCGTCCCGAAGCTCCTGCGCCGTTTTGCACTTGTCCATCGCGCTGCTCATATCAGTTTTTCCTCCTCCAGAATACGGCCCAGGTTTCTGCGCGCTTTGGTCAGGTAATACCGGACGCTGCTGCTTTGAATGTGCAGTTTTTGCGCAATCTCCTTATCTGACAACAAATCGAAATACTTCATTCGCAGCAGTTCGCGGTCGGGCGCGCGCAGTTTGTCCAGCGCAATGCGGATCGCCGCGATTTCCTCCCGGCGGATCAGATCGTCGTACACCTGCGCCTGTTCGGGCGGATCGAAACCGTCTTCCGCATCCGCCAAAAAGCTCTTTCCGCTTTGCCGGCTGCGCTTTCGAATGCAATCCAGAGAAACGTTCCTGACAGTTGTGACAATGTATGCCCTGGTTTTGTAAGTGTTTAATTTTCGCAACGTGTCCATATGGGCGATGAGCGATATACACGCTTCGGAAACCATGTCTTCCGCGGTCTGAGGATCCTTTACGATGCCGTAGGCCACTTTGAACAGAAGGTATCTGTGCTCGACATACAGTCTTTCCATAAACGCGCGGTCATCCTCGTTATCAATCATCATGATGACCATGGGAAATATCGTCATAGATGGCCTCCCTTGTGCACCGCTGTATAAGGATGCACGGCGGCATAATCCGCAGTCGCCCAGATGATATTTTTTTGTGTGGTGTGATCCGATAGGAGGATTTTCAGCAGCCGGTCATCCAGGGAGAGAACAGATTCTTCCAATACGTCGATTCCCTGCGCCAGTCCGTTATTTTTTTCATTATTCGCTGCCGGAGGAATCATCCGTTCACCTCCCGTTCCGGTTCATCGTCTGTCAATTTGGCAGTGCCGCCCTGTTTTGCAGCGCATATCCTGCCAAAGATCCCCGCCCGCATCATTTGCGGCGCTATGCCCATTATACCCCACGCGCTGCCATATCGCAAGAAAATTTCTCCAGGCAGCCCGCGGCACCCGGCGAGCCGTTTACGGCAATCCAGCAAAAACATTCTTCCATAAATCCGCAAAGACGCCTTGATTTCACCCATATTTTCGCATATAATAGGAATGTCGGATTGTGGCGGAAAAGGAAGCGGGGCGCAAAGCGCCAGCCCAGCGCAGGGGCGGCGGCGCGCCGGAATATTCCGCGCAGAAGCAACGGCGTGAATCAGTAATCAAAAATCAAAAAAATAGAGGAGGACGGCAACATGAACAACATTCCCAAGGTCAAAGTAGGTATTGTGGCGGTGAGCCGCGACTGTTTTCCCGAAAGCCTTTCGGTGAACCGGAGGAAGGCCCTGGTGGAAGCGTACAAGGCAAAGTACGGCGCGGAGGATATCTACGAATGCCCCGTGTGCATCGTGGAAAGCGAAATCCACATGAAGCAGGCGCTGGCGGATATCAAGGCGGCGGGCTGCAACGCCCTGTGCGTGTACCTGGGCAACTTCGGCCCGGAAATTTCCGAAACCATGCTGGCCCAGCAGTTTGAGGGCCCCAGGATGTTCGTGGCGGCCGCGGAAGAAAACATCGGCGTGCTCAGCGACGACCGCGGCGACGCCTACTGCGGCATGCTGAACGCCAGCTATAACCTGAAGCTGCGGGGCGTCAATGCCTACATTCCCGAATACCCCGTGGGCGACGCAGCGGAATGCGCGGATATGATTCACGGTTTCCTGCCCATCGCCCGGGCCGTCATCGGCCTGTCCGAACTGAAGATCATCTCTTTCGGCCCCCGGCCCCTCAACTTCCTGGCCTGCAACGCGCCCATTTATCAGCTGTACCAGCTGGGCGTGGAAATCGAAGAGAACTCCGAGCTGGATCTCTTCGAGAGCTTCAATGCCCATGCGGGCGACAAGCGGATCCCCGACGTGGTAGCCGACATGGAAAAGGAGCTGGGCGCGGGCAACAAAAAGCCCGAAATCCTGGGCAAGCTGGCCCAGTACGAGCTGACGCTGCTTGACTGGGTCGAGAACCACAAGGGTTCCAAGAAATACGTGGCCATCGCCGGCAAGTGCTGGCCCGCGTTCCAGACGCAGTTCGGCTTCGTGCCCTGCTATGTGAACAGCCGCCTGACCGGCCGCGGCATCCCCGTCTCCTGCGAAGTGGATATTTACGGCGCCCTGAGCGAATTTATCGGCACCTGCGTTTCCGAAGACGCGGTCACGTTGCTTGACATCAACAACACCGTGCCCAAGGAAATGTTCGACGCGGATATCGCGGGCAAATTCAATTACTCCCATAAGGACACGTTCATGGGCTTCCACTGCGGCAACACCTGTTCCTCCAAGCTGGCCGCGTGCTGCATGAAGTACCAGAAGATCATGGCCAGGAGCCTGCCCGTCGAGGTGACCAACGGCACCCTGGAGGGCGATATCGCCCCGGGCGACATCACCTTCTTCCGCCTCCAGTCCACCGCCGACGCGAAGCTGCGGGCGTATATCGCCAACGGCGAAGTGCTGCCCGTGGCCACCCGCTCCTTCGGCTCCATCGGCGTGTTCGCCATTCCCGAAATGGGCCGGTTCTACCGTCATGTGCTGATCGAAAAGGGCTTCCCCCATCACGGGGCGGTGGCCTTCGGCCATTACGCCAAGGCGCTGTTTGAGGTGTTCAAGTATGTGGGCGTGCCCGTGGACGAAATCGGCTACAACCAGCCCAAGGGCGTGCGCTATCCCACCGAAAATCCCTGGGAATAACTGATTTGACGCCATCTGAAAAAAGCCTTGCAGTCTGAACGGCTGCAAGGCCCTTTTTATGAATCAATCAATATGCTGATCTGTGTTCCGTTATCCCAGGAACGAAAGAAGAAGATCCCAGTATTTTTCCAGCACGGCGTTTTCCGAGCGGTAGATTTCGTGCTTGGAATCGGCGATGCGGACGAGGCGGCCGCTTTTGACGCGTTTGATGAATTCCTCCTGGGCCTCATAGGACACCAGGGTGTCGTTGTCCGCCTGCAGAAGCAATAAGGGAATTTGGATTTTTCCCGCGTCGGCCCGGGCCTTGCGCCCCGCCAGGATGGATTCCTTGGCCCAGGAATAGCTGGCCGCGGCGGTCTGCAATTTGGGGTCGTCCAGGCGCAGGGCGTGATAGAAATCGAACCGGGCCCGGGACGTGGCGCAGTCCTTTTCAAATGCCGCGTGGGGGTCAAAATCCGCCTGGAAAAACAGCCGCCTGTCCGCCCGCTTGAATGCAATCTGCATGTTGCACAGGGCAATGGCCGCCCATTCGGGCAGGCCTCCCGTCTGCAGCCCCAGCATGGGCGCGTTCAGCACGGCCTTGTCAAACTCCCCCGGGTATTCCTCCAGATACCGGGCGGCAATGCACCCGCCCATGGAATGGCCGTAAAGGTACATAGGGCCCTTCTTCGCCCAGGGCAGCACCGCCCCGTGAACGAAATCGTGAAAATCTTCCACGTACTGCCCGAAGGACGCAATGTGCACCACGTTCTCCTCCCGGCCCATGCGTTTGGAATTGGCATGGCCCCGGTGCTCCACCATGGCGCAGTCGTACCCGCTTTGCAGAAGGTAATAGATCAGCTCGTGAAATTTCACGCAGGATTCGGTAAACCCGTGGCTGATCACCACCGTTCCCTTGCTTTCGGGCAGGGCGAACAGTTCATAATACAGTTCGCCTTTCAGCATCCCTTTCGTGCACAGGGCCTGCAGATAGGGTTCCACCACGTCCCGCATGGTTTCCCGCAGCGTTTCCTCCGGGATCAGCTTCATGCCTTTTTGCCCTCCAATCCGCTTTCCACGCGCTTTTCGTTATAGAAGCAAAGCAGCACGCCCCCCAGCAGCGCCAGCGCACCGGACACGGCGGCCACCACCCGGTAGCCCGCGCCGCTGCCGCTGCCGATGGTGGCCAGGGCGGTAAAAAGCAGCATGGCCACGCTCTGGCCCAGCTTGAATGCAAAGGTGCGGGCGGCGTAGAACATGCCCTCCCGGTTCTCCCCCGTGCGCCGGGAATCGCTTTCCGCCACGTCGGCCACAATGGCCTGGGGCAGGATGCCGAAAATCGCCATGGGGAAGGCGGCCACCACTACCAGGATAAAGCCCTGGGCCACCGCCGGAATGCCCAGGCCGTCCCCAAGCAACGCGGTGTACACAAAGGCGACGGCAAACAGCGCAAAGGCCAGCAGCACCAGCTTTTTCTTCCCCACCCGCCGGGTAAGCAGGTTGACAGGCACATAGAACACCAGGGACAGCGCCGTCATGGACACGAAGTAAATGGTGGACATGCTTTCATCCAAGCCGAGCAGCGACGTTACGAAGAAGGGCAGCCCCGTCTGGAACATGGTCAGCCCGATCCAGTAAAAGATATCGGACGCCACGAACACCCGGAAATCCGAATTGCGGAAGGTTTTCACCAGGGAGGAAACGGCGCTGCCCTCCGTGGGCTTGGTCTGCACGTAGTCCTTTTCCTTGATGCACCACACGGGCACCTGCATGCAGATAAAGGCGATCACCGCAAACCCCAGGAAGGTGTAGCGGATGGCGGCCACCCGGCCCACGCTTCCTTCCATCATGCCCCAGATCATGGGCGCAGCGTAGGCAAAGGCCGTGCCCACGATGAAGGTAAGGGAAATGGCCGTGGAAATATCCATGCGCTGCTTCTGGTCGTGGCCCAGCTCGGGCAGCAGCGCGTTAAAGGGCGTGCAGTAGGCCGTGATGGACAGGTAATAGGCCATGACGAACACGAACATCCACACCGCGTTCCACGGGCTGGTTTCGCCGATAGGCGCGCAGAACACCAGCACGGTGGACAGGGCCAGGGGCAGGGACGCCCATTTCAGGAACGGAATGCGGCGGCCGTTCTTCGATTTGCACCGGTCGGACAGGGACGCGATCCACGGGTCGGTCACCGCGTCGAAGATGCGGCCCAGGGCCGTGATGGCCCCGATCACCGTGAAAATCCCCAGCAATACCCGCCCTTGGGGAATGAACACCGTCTGCCCCGCGGCAATGGAGGCGGCGTCCGGCTGGTAGAAGTACACCAGCCAATTGGAAATCAGGCCGGACATCATGGCCCAGCCCAGCTGACCGATGGCGAACGCCGCGATCTTGCTCTTTGGTAACGCTTTCATCTCTCCTCAATCCCCTCTGTTATTTGAATGGAATACCGAACGTTTTTGATTGTAGCATCCAGGAAACAGTTTGTCAATATCGGTTCAAATTGAATCAATTTAAACAAAAACGGTTCTCATATTCGCCGGAATCCGGGATGGCGCGCCACCGCTCCGGGGGAAACGTCCCCCGCCTTTACGGTCCGGCCGTTTTCAGCGGGCGCAAAGTCTTTACAAAGACGGAGGGTTACGGTATAATAGTTTAGGCGACCGGCCCGAAGGGCGATCGGCCGGGTCGCCGGGCCGAATATGCGTGCACGGCGACAAACATGGCATAATTATACTAAACCGCTGTTTGCCGTAACGGGAGGTGGCGCGATGAAAAAAGCGAAGCTGCTTCTGCTGATCGGGCTGGCAACCCTGGGAATGCTTATGCCGGCGGCCGCCATGGCGGAAAACGGGCAGATCTTTCCCGACCTGAGCGGGGAACTCGGGTCCAGATACAAACTGCTGCAAAGCAGCTATGTCTATTCGGATACGTTCATCTGCGATGCGTATCAGTGGGACTATCCGGATGGCTGGGCCGGCCAGGACCACAGCCGTTATGCGGATTATGTAACCGCACGGAACGGCTGGCCATGGAAAGCCGTCACAGAAGACGGTTTTTCCGCCTACCGGTTCACCGGCGCGAACGGCGAACAGGCGCTGCTTGTGCCGGAGTTTAGCGGGCGGGTTCTGCTGCTGATCCCGGCAGGCTATCAGCTCACGGGCATGGATGTGCCGGGCTCGTCCCCGACCGCGGCGCCCACGGCCCCGCCGCGGGTTTCCGGCGGATGGTGGGGCTGGGAAACCAGGACGGTCGACTGCCCCTCCTGCGTCGGCGGCGCTTGTCCCATCTGTCACGGAACGGGCACGTATCGCATGTACGGGGAAGCGGTTCCGTGCAGGCGTTCCTGCTCGGCCTGCGATGGGCAGGGCACCATCACCCAGCAGATTTACGTATATCATCCTAACTAACGCACACTCAGAAGGAGGCCTTTTCATGAACAAACGATGGCTCGTATCGATTATCGCTGCCCTGCTGATTCTGGCGCTTCCTGCCTGCGCCTCCGCGTCCGGTCTGGGCGGCCTGGGCGAATTGGGCGGCGGGCTGAGCAATCTGCTGGACACGTCTCCGGCCGAAAAGGACGTCGTGCCCGATCCGGAATCCCTGTTGGGCAAGGGATCGGTGCTGCAGAGGGACTACCTTTTTTCCGCCGGGTATACCTGCACCGCATACACCTACCCGCTGCCGGAAAACGCGGAAAGCTTCATTGCATCCTATACGAAGCAGGGACAGACGAACGGCCTGGCTGTCGAAACGACGGCCGTGGAGGGGTATGACGCCCTGAAGCTCACGGACAGCACAAACAAATATGCGCTGCTGGTGATGAATTTCAACGGTTCAACGCTCCTGCTGGTGCAGAACGGCATGACCTTCGGCCAGGCGAAGCCTGAAGGGTACTACGCCGAGGTGACGCGCAACGGCCGGCTGATGAGCACCATTGGGAACGGGAATGGCTTGGAGGGGAAGGAAACAACGTCTTTCGGTCCCCACTTTGAAATTTATTCCAGTTTTGTTCGGAGCGAAATTACGTTTTTTTTAATTGGTATTCCGAATTATGCCAAGGAAGGCGACGATTTTTACGTCACGCGGGGTAACCTGATCGAGAACCTGTCTTTCTACACGGAGCAGGAAGGATTTCTGGTAGATGGCGATTATGAAAAAAATGCGCTTGAAAGCAGCACGGATTACTTTCATGTGTACATTTCTTCCATGACTGTGACGGGAGATGGCCTGGTCATTGAGGGAGAATTTGACGGCAGCTTTTACCGCGGGAAAACCACGTATACTGACGGTTTCTTCCGTGCTCTGATTCCGGACTGAAATTCGCCGGTCCAGGAAAAACCTGACCGCGGCGCGGCCTGTTGCCGCTCAGCGAATAACCATCCCCCTGGCGAACGTTTCGTCAGGGGGATTTTGCGTTTTTCGGATTTTGACAAAAAAATCCGCCCCAGGAGGTGAGGGCGGATCGCCGAATGAAAAGAAGTTACGCCTCCATGGCCTGGAGAGCGAACAGGTCGTTCAGGAAACGGCGGATGCGGCGCATGGCCTCCACCAGCCGGTCGTTGGCGGCGGCATAGGAAACGCGGCAGTAGCCCGGCGCGCCAAAGGCGTCTCCCGGCACCAGGGCCACCTGGGCCTCCTCCAGCAGGATACGGGCAAAATCTTCGCTGGTACGGATCACCTGGCCGCCCCAGCGCTTGCCCAGCACGCTGCGCACGTCCAGCAGCAGGTAAAATGCTCCTGCGGGCACGAAGCAACCGATCTGCGGGATTTTTTCCACCAGCGCCAGCATCATTTCCCGCCGGGCGGCAAAAGCCGCCGCCATATCCCGGACGCACTGCTGGTCGCCCGTCAAGGCAGCCAGGCCCGCCGCCTGGGCAATGGAATTGGGGTTGCCGGTAAAGTGGCTCTGATAGGCGCTCATGGCGGCAATCAGGGCCTTGGGTCCGGCGGCATAGCCCAGCCGCCAGCCCGTCATGGCGTACGCCTTGCTCCAGCCGTTGATCACCACCGTGCGGGCATACACGGCGGGAGACAGGGAGGCGGGAGACACGGCCTCCGCCCCGTCGTACACCAATTGATCGTAAATTTCGTCGCTGATAATGCAAAGGTCTTTTTCCACGGCCAGTTCGCCCACGGCCATGAGCTGCTCCCGGGTCCAGACGGCGCCCGTGGGGTTGCTGGGGGAATTGACGATGATGGCCCGGGTACGGTCGGTGACGGCGGCGCGGATGCGCTCGATGGGGGGCACAAAGCCCTCTTCCGCCGCGGCGTGCACCCACACGGCCTTGCCACCCGCCATGGCGATCATTTCGGGATAGCTCACCCAGCAGGGCGCGGGCAGAAGCACTTCGTCGCCGGGGTCCAGCAAGGCGGCCAGGGTGTTCATCAGGGCCTGCTTGGCGCCCGTGCAAATGATAACCTGATTGGGGCTGTAGGACAGGTTCTTTTCCCGCAGCAGATGATCGCACACCGCCTGGCGCAGGGGCAGCGTGCCGCTGACGGGGGTATACCGGGTCTGCCCTTCGTCCATGGCGCGGACGGCGGCCTCCCGGATAAATGCGGGCGTGTCAAAATCGGGCTCCCCGGCCCCCAGGCTGATGACGTCCAGGCCCTTGGCGCGCAGGATGCCTGCCTGTTCGTTGATTTTCAGGGTGGCCGAAGGGGCGATGTTTTGGCAAAGCTTGGAAATCCGCATACGTTTCGTTCCTTTCCGGATGCCAGCGTTACGCTGGGAAAATCGCTTTTCGCATAATCTATTCTATGCGGATTTCATTTTTCCTGCTAAAAAAATAAAAAAATTTGAAAAAATGCAGTTTTAAATTTTTGATTCTGCATTTTCGCTGTTTTCATGTATAATCCGGTCTGTATCCTTCCGGATAGGATTTCTGTCCAACCAAAAAAAGGATGCAGGCGCATCCTTTCAATTCTTGTTTCTTCGGTGGTCACTGTTCCATTTGCCGGCCCACGATGCCCGCGGCGGTTTCGGCCACCTTCAGTTCGGTGTCCCCCATGCGGGCCCCCTGTTCCCGGGACAGGAGCAGCACCGCGCCGATGGCCTCGCCGTCCGCGATGATGGGCGACACCACCTGGGCTGTGTAGCCGGACATATCCTCTTCGTTGGTGACGGGCACAATCTTCCCGCCGCCGTTTTTGTTCAGCGCCACGGTCTGGCGGGCCTGAATGGCGCTCTCCAGGTCGGGGCTGATGGGCTTATCCCACAGTTCTTTCTTGCTCACGCCGCTGGCCGCCACCACCTGATCCCTGTCCACGATGCAGGCGATATGCCCCAGGGAGCGGAACAGCGATTCGGTGTAATCCTTGGCGAAGGACGACATTTCGCCGATGGGGGAGTATTTCTTCAAAATCACTTCCCCGTCCCTGTCCGTGTAAATTTCCAGCGGGTCGCCGTCATTGATAACATTGACATCGAAAACCTTGTCCGGACGCTTCCCTGCGCTTTGGACGAAACGGCAATGTAAGCTATTTTCGATGCCCGGATGAAAATTTGCGGCTTCCTCCAGCGTTCCGCACCGAAGGAGGGAGTCAATATCCCGCTGCAGCTTAATCTCCAGATGATCTTCAAAGACCAGCACCCGGTCAATGATCAGCTCCAGGTCGTTGCGGTCGAGCTTTTCTTTTGCCAGAATATCGGCAAATACTTCCAGCGCCGTCTTTGCCGCACGGTTGACCTTGATGACGGTGTTGCGCTTGTCGGACAGCAGGTCGATCTGGTGGTTCAGCCCGTCGATCTTTTTCTGCAGTTCTTCTTCCATCTCGTCATAGGTCGCTTCGATCTCGGCCTCCCGCTCCGGCTTTTTCATAATCTCGCGGATGCGCTGACGCTTGGTAACCTTCATTTCCTCCGTCAGCTCGTCCAGCACCTCGGCCAGATGGTCGGCGGACTGCTCGGTTTCGGCAATGTCGTCGTTCTCCCGGGCAAGATCCCGGTTGAGCTGCTCGATCATGGCGGCGGAGTTTTCCATGAGCCTGCGCACATAGCTTTTCAGAAGCTCATCCAGCCTGTCCACCCGGATGTGATGGCTGGTGCAGCCTTTGAGTCCCCGGCGGTGATAAGTGCCGCAGGTGTAGGCGGGTTGCAGGTCGTTTCTGCTCATGGCGAACATGGGGCTTCCGCAGTCGCCACACTCCAGAAAACCGGAATACGCATTGTCGTTGATCTTTACGCCGCGGTAATTGCTCCGGGTGCGTTTTTCCCGCAGCGCCATGGTGGTGGCAAACGTGCGGTAGTCGATGATGGGCTGATGGTGGTTTTCAATGACGATGTGCTCGCCGTCATCCCGCCTGATATCCTTGCCGTTGATCTTGGCGCGGGTATATTTGCCCTGACGGAGCGTTCCGATATAGAAATCGTTGTCCAGAATCCCCTGCACCGTCACAATCGCCCATGCCGCCTTGACCTGACGCTTGTATTCCTGCCCGTCGGCCTCCTTGCGCATTTGCTCGGACATCCGGGGCGTCGGCACCCCCTGATCGGTCAGGTAGTTTGCGATTTTCTTGTAACCCCAGCCGTCGTTGTTGTAGAGGTCAAAGATTTTTCGCACGATCTCCGCTTCCGTGGGGACGATTTCAAATTCTTTGCGCTTGTTGATGATGTAGCCATAGGGCGCGGCGCACAGCCATTCGCCGTCCGCCTGTCTGCGCTTGATGACGTTGCGCACCTTTTTGGATGTGTCGGTAACGGGCATCTCGTTGATGAGGAACTGAAACTGGATTTTGAGCCAATCGTCGTCGTTCGGAAAGTCGATACAGTCCCCAATGGAGATGATGCGAACGCCGGCGTCACGAAGGTCTTCCAGTTCCACGAGGCCGCGGCTGTTCCTGCGGGAAAAGCGGGAGAAGTCCTTGACAATCAGGATATCGTATTGATGGGACATGAGCTTCTTCCGCATGGCCTGATAACCCTCGCGCTGTTCAAAGGTGTAGCCGGAGCGGTCACGGTCTTCATAAAAGGTCAGCGAACTGCCGGGAAATCTGGTTTTTACAAAGTCCTGAATGATGGCCTTCTGGTTTTCGATGGAGACATTGTCCCGGTCAAGCTCGTCATCCACGGAAATCCGGGCATAACCCGCAATATCAAAAATCTCGGTCACAGTGTTTCACCTCCTGTTTATCATTTGTCTGCGCAAATTTTACTATTTGCAGATAATATTGTATCATGGAATTATGGGAATGTCAATACAAAAAAAGAAAAAGGGTGAAAGAGATTTCTCTCCTCCACCCAATTTCTCATCGTTCGAGCGCTGCCGTCCGCTTTTTCTTCTCCCGCTTTACCTCCAGCTCGGCGCAGCGGCGTTTATTGTAAGCGAGCAAATCCAGCGTGCCCTGATACAGATCCTTTTCACCGGATTCAAAGACGGCTACCATATACTTTTTCTGCTTCCATTTTTCATAAATGTCTTTCAGGCCCTCGCGCAGCGCGGGGTCTTTCTTTTCGGCGTTGGTCAGCCAGATTTCAACCAGCTGCTTGTCATCCCTGACGTTTACTTCCAAATAACATCGCACTCCTTCATTGGTACTATTTTCCTCATTTTTCCTGGGGTTTATACGCTATTCCCTGTTGGCTGCCTGCAAAATCTCCGGCGGCAGCGCTTCCACCGTGCGGCAAGGCCCGTCCGGTTCGTTAAACTTCCGGCTGATTTCAGGCTCCTTCCGCACGCTCTCCTTTACATGACCGTGGATTGGTCAGCTTCAAAAAATTGTCATCGGGATTTCTCCTTTCGTTTTTTTCTGACAAATTTTCTTTGTCATCTGAATATACGGTGAAAAAGGCTTCCACCTGAAAAATCAGGCAGATGTGCAAGAAAACAAAAATCCCTCCTGCGGTTTTTGCAAAAATGCAAGTGCAAAAGGGCCTTTACCTTTAGGAATTTACTCCGGTCTATTGAGAATCATGAAAATATGGTATAATGAGTTTGGGATTTTTTTGCGAAGCAAAAATCCGGGTCGAAATACAGATTAAGAGATGAAGACATAGAGAACCGATACCACAAACAGCGCAAGGAGGCGTGGGGCATGAGCAATGACAACGTCTATCTTCCCGGCAAAATCCGCGACCGCATACAGGATCTGATGAAATCCAACAAAGTCACGCAGACCGAGCTTGCCGCCCGTATCGGATGTTCGGAAAGTATGCTGAGCCGTTTCATCAGCGGCAAGACGGACAAGCTGGGCGATGAAAGCGTCATCCGCATTGCCCGCGTGTTCAATGTGTCCACCGACTTCCTGCTTGGCGAAGCCGATGTCCCCGACCGCCTGAATTATGACATCGGCGAGCTTGGTCTGTCGGTGCAGGCGGCCAAAAATCTGTACGCCCATAAAGTGAATCCCCAGGTGGTCAATGCGCTGCTGGAAAATCCGGAATTTGCCAACACCACAAATCTGATTTCCGGTTACCTGGATGACGAACTCGCCAAAGGCTTTGCAGCGCAGAACCAGCTGTACGCAACCGTCGCCGGTATGCTGAAAAACCGGCCGGATGCCGTCGATGATGTCAGGAAATTGCAGACCCCGGTGTATCAGGCCGACCTGACAGCCATACAGCAGTCGTTCATGGCCGCGGTACAGGCAGTCAAGAAAGAGGTGGGCAACGACCTGGCTGCCAACCGCGAATTGACCGCGCAGGCGGTGAAAAGAATTTATGCCGAACTGACCAAAGGGCAGAAAAAGCCCAACCGCAAAATCACCGCAGAGCAGATCGGCGAGGCGGTGGCCCAGTCCGTTTCCCATCTGCCCGGCGTTGATCCGGAAGCGGTCAAGCAGATGTTCCTTGCAATAACCGGCACGGTAAAGGGCAATGAAAAGAAACCCGATGACCAATGAGCAGCTCTGCGCATTGGCCGGGCAGGGTGACGCCGATGCACAGAATCTGCTGATTGAAAACAATCTCCGCTTCATCAAAAAGACAGCGTATGAGGTGTGGAACGCCCAGGCCGATCTGAACCGTTCTCTGGGAATTTCGCTCGATGATCTTGTTCAGGCGGGCTCGTTGGGATTGTTCGGCTGCATTGACGGCTACGACCCCGACAGCGGAAATCTGTTTCTGACATACGCAGCCCCCGCAATACGGAACGCCATGATCGATTTCATCCGTTCACGGAATGTGTCCTTCGAGGCAAAACACCTGAACGATATCATTTCTTTGGATGATCTTGCAAAGGACGAGGCGCGGAGCAGGCACAATTTTATTGCCGATCTCACCCGGCAAACCCCGGAACAAATCTGTCTGGCACGGGAAAGGATCGATGATATCCATCACGCCCTGTCCATGATCGAGGACAGAGAGGAGCAGTATCTGCGTTACCGCTTTGGCTTCGACGATGATATAGAGCATCCGCTGACGGAAACGGCAAAGCATTTTCATCTGTCCGAGAGCAGAGCAAAATCCACGGAAGCACGTGCCCTGGATAACGTGTGGCTGGAGCTGCCGTGGTGGTATTAGCAGTATGGGAAGGCGTCGCTGACCTGCGCTTTGCGGCTTTCCTGCACACAAAGAACGAATATCCGTAAGTCTCCCGTGCCTGTACATCCAATCAAGAGAATATTTACCCTTAAATGCGAAACAATTTTAAGGGAATTTTTCCGTAATCCATTGTTTTTCCCTTAAAACATGATATAATTTAAGGGAAATATGGGAGGGTGAAGCGAATGCGGGCTTTTAACTACTCCGCAATCAAAAGCCAAAAGTGGGATTCGGAAATCCTCGGCCTGATTGCCGCAATTTACAAAGAAGCCGGAAAACAGGAACTGTACCTGAAGCAGCGGCCGGATGAACTGGAAAAGCTGGTGGATATTGCAAAGGTGCAAAGTACGGAGGCCTCCAACGCCATTGAAGGCATCGTTACGACCAATACGCGCATCCGGCAGTTGGTTGCAGAAAAAACGATGCCAAGGAACCGTGACGAACAGGAAATCGCCGGATACCGCGATGTCCTGAATCTGATCCATGAGAGTTTTGACGTCATTCCCATCACCCGGAATTACATTCTTCAGCTTCATAAAATCCTGTACAGTCCCATGAACAACCCCATGGCAGGCAAAACGAAAGACGTGCAGAATTATATCAGCGCAACGCATCCGGACGGTCATACGGAAATCCTGTTCACGCCGCTGCCGCCATACGAAACGCCGGAGGCGCTGGATCGAATCTGCGAGGAATACAGCCGTGTGATCGGCAATATGGAAGTTGAACCGCTGATTGCGATTCCTGTTTTCATTCACGACTTTCTCTGCATTCACCCCTTCAACGACGGGAACGGAAGAATGAGCCGGCTGCTGACGACGCTGCTTTTATACAGAAGCGGCTTCTATGTCGGAAAATACATTTCGTTGGAAGCAAAGATTGCGAAAAATAAAGATTTATACTATACCGCGCTTGGCCAGGCACAGATCGGCTGGCACGAGGGCAATGAGGATGCGGTTCCGTTTATCAAGTATCTGCTCGGAACGATTCTTGCCGCCTATAAGGACTTTGCGGATCGGTATGCCCTGGTGGAAACAAAGCTTTCCGCTCTTGAAACGGTAAGACGCGCTGCGATGAACAAAGTCGGCCGTTTTACAAAACAGGACATTCGGGCGCTGTGCCCCTCTCTCAGCGTTAGTTCCATAGAGGGGGCACTGCGCAAGCTTGTAGCTTCCGGCGAACTGAAACGAGAAGGTTCAGGAAAAAATACTTCCTATTATAATAGAGGCTGATTCCTATCGTCCTTCTGATATTCCATTATCATTTTCTCCCTGTCTTAGGACCAGACAGCCATAATAAGCGTTCCCAGTACCATCAGGAGCAGCCCTGCCCATGCTTTTTTACTCAGTTTTTCCTTAAATACAAAGTAGGAAAACGCAATCGTAATCACGATGCTCAGTTTGTCAATCGGCACCACAACGCTGACGACGCCGTTCTGGATCGCATAATAATAGCAAAGCCATGAAGCGCCCGTTGCTATTCCCGACAGGCCGATAAAAGCGAGTTCCTTTTTGTCGATATTTTTAAGCCCGCTCTGTTTTCCTTTCGCAAACACGATCCCCCATGCCATGATAAGAACGACGCCTGTTCTGATCGCTGTGCCGAGATTTGATTCCACGCCGGTAATTCCGATTTTTGCGAGAACAGAAGTGAGCGCTGCAAATACAGCGGAAAGCACAGCGTAAATGAGCCAGTTCCCGTTTTTTGAGGTCTGCTGCGCGTCCTTCTTTTCAATCATCATAAAGATACCGATGGCGAGCATGGCGACCCCAATCAGCTTGCCCGCCAAATGTTCGGTTTCTCCGAACAGAATCATTGCAAGCAGGACAGTCAGAATCGTACTTGACTTGTCAATGGGAACGACTTTGTTGACATCTCCCACGGAAAGCGCCTTGAAATAGCATATCCACGAGGCTCCCGTCGCCGCTCCCGAAAGAAGCAAAAACAGAAGCGATTTTGGCGCAATGGCAGAAATGGTATCGGCTGAACCAACCACGAATACCATCGTCCATGAAAACAGAAGCACTACGATGGTTCTTATGGCTGTTGCCAAATC
This sequence comes from uncultured Clostridia bacterium, assembly GCA_947624355.1. Lineage (GTDB taxonomy): Bacteria > Bacillota > Clostridia > Christensenellales > Aristaeellaceae > RUG563. Next base: position 16,222 of record CANQKI010000047.1, read on the forward strand.
CGAATCCGTTTTTCGGATACCGCATTTGGCGAGTATTGCCGTCAGCCCGGCAAATAAGGCTGATAAACAGGCCATGATCATCCACATGGATATATCACCCTGCCCTATCATAGCACATTTTCGTTCTTCTTTCCATCTTTCGACGGCTGTGCGCTTTTCTCGCCGATACGCGAGCACGGCGACAAACATGGGATCAATCCATCAAAAGCTCCAACGCCATTGAAGGAATCGTCACCAGTGACGAGCGTATCGTCGCCATTGTCAACCAAAACAGCGCACCCCTGAACCACAATGAAGCAGAGATTGCCGGATATAGGGACGCGCTGAATGCCATCCACCTGCGCTTTGACCATATCGACTTTACACGGCGGGATATCCTCCGCCTGCATGAGATGATGATGTCCATTGCCGGTTATGAATACGGCGGGCAGTACAAGACGGAAGACAACGTGATTTTGGAAGTAGACGCAGACGGCAATCGCCGTGTGCGGTTCCGCCCGACCCCCGCCGCAGAGACCCCGAAAGCGATGGAACAGTTGGAACTGGCCTATCTTGCAGCGCGCGACGACGCGAATATCAATCAGCTTCTGCTGATCCCCTGCGTGATTCTGGATTTCCTTTGCATCCACCCGTTCCGGGACGGCAACGGCAGAATGTCCCGTCTGCTTTCCCTGCTGCTCCTTTATAAAAACGGGTATGACGCCGGAAAATATGTGTCCTTTGAGGAGCAGATCAACAACGATAAAGCCTATTACGATGAGGCCCTGCGGCAGTCCTCCGCCGGGTGGGACACGAATGAAAACAGCTATTTCCCATTTATGGAAAATTTTCTCTCCACACTCTATATGTGTTATATGGAGTTGGATAAACGGTTTGCCGTGGTCAACGGAAAAAGAATCACGAAAAAAGCCCGTGTGGAAGCCACGGCACTGAATAGCCTGACGCCTCTTTCCAAGGCAGAAATCTGCAAGATTCTCCCTGATGTCAGCCCTACAACGATTGAAGCCGTCCTTGGTGCTATGGTGAAAAACGGTGCTGTAAAACGGATTGGCTTGGCACGATCCACGCGATATATCAGGGCATAATTCAAAGGGCTGTGTTCAAAATTTTCTGTAAAGGCATGGACTGCGACACACAGATGGTTTCCGGAACCGCAGGTCACGACCAGAAATGACGTTATTCTTCCGCATATTGAATACGATGGCGTCAATGTACACAATGGGATATATGCTGCTCAACGGCCGCTTCTGCCACGCCTCAATTTCAGACAGCAGTTTGGTCGTAATCGCCGGCTTCCTGTACATCTGCCGCCGTCTTGATATCGTGCATCTCAGTGAGCTGTCCGATGATGTTCCGCTTTTCCTCGCTCATCCCATTGTTCCTTTTTCTGCCCATGTCTCTACCTTCTGTGATGGTTTTTTCTATCACAGTCCCTCTGCTTTTTATAGATAATGTTGGACAGGACCACCAAAAATGAAAGACACCGTTTGACAAACTGTGGTGGCTGATGCCGCCGTCACTTGTCCGCTTCAGTTTTCTTGCCTAGTAAACAGGGCGGCGGACAGACACCCCTGTCCGCCGCCCCAGGCCATTTTTTATCGTTTACACCCAATATTACTTTTTGCATCAGCAGCTAAACATAGTAATAACAAATGTGGCATATATTGCAATAGTTGAGATTTTTTGCGTTCATTCAACACAAGAATCGTTTAAACAGGTTTAAAATTTTTGAAAATTCGGGATCATTTTCACTAATCACAAAATCCTTTCCCTTGAGAATTTCACGTTTAACCATTGATGCCAATCGTACTTTCCAGCCATTTTTTATTTCAATTCCCTGTGCCTTAGCAAATTCTTCAATCTGATTACAAATTGGTCTATCATCTACGACCACATCACGGAATTCTTCTTCTGTATCTTCTGGCCTGGGAAGAAACCGCGTAACTATTTCAGCAAATTTACTTTTTGGAAATAAATCCTCTACTTCTGCTTCGGGCACGTCGGAGAATTCCGTAACCATAATCAGTTTATCTGTTTCATTTGCATAAAAGTCCGTTCTTAGCTCATTGGCCACTTTTTTTCCGGGCTTATCACCGTCAATCAATATTGGTGGTTTAACTTCATTTACACCTGAGAGAATCGCAGATGTTGCTTTGATTCCTTTAACGCCACCTGTTGAAATAAAGACAATCTCCTTTAAAGGCGAAATCTTTCCTTTAGAAACTAATAGATTTTTTAATGCGGATAAATAAAGTTGATCAGATTCTCCTTCAACGAGTACTGGATTACAATTTATGAGCAAAGTATCTGATACAGATAACCCCAAGGCAGCATGAGCTGGATAAATTGACTGAGGCTGGTTTTTCCCTTTGAGACGTTCTGCAGCTCGCAAATCTTCACTGACTACTGTTTTACCGGAAGAATCTACATATACTGAACGCACTCTTTCCAAATGATTTGAATCAACCATAAACGGCGAGTGTGTTGTATATAGTATCTGATTGGTTTGAGATAGATTTTCAAAAAATTTGAACAAGTCCTTTTGTGCTAATGGATGTAAAGTTATTCCCGGTTCATCCAATAAAAGGATAGCGTTTTTATGATGTAATTCACTTTCAACTAAAAACACAAGATAAAAGCTGAAAAACCATTGTAATCCCGTACTTCTGGCTTCAAGTTCAATTCGTTCGGGTCGAACAGTATCAGAAACCCATATTCTGAAATAGTTCCCATCTGCTTGAAACTCAAAAATGTACTCGCCTTGCTTCCACCACTCGTTGAAAGATTTTGTAAAATTTGAAGAGGCTGATGAAAGCAATATTTCTCGCTCTCTCTTTTTATTTGCAGTTTTCTCAATCTGTTCTTGTGTGGGAGTACTCGTTGACTCAGATCCTAAATCTGTTATCTCTTTAGGATCAAGATTCACATACCTAAAAAGAGTCTTTAATGTACGAGCCCTTGCTGTCTCTTTTACTCCAAGATTCGACCTATTGATGTTTTGCAGAACCGAAGGCAAGTATATCTGGGAATCCAAATTTCCATAATTTGAATAGTATACATACTTTGGCATATGCGATTCAATATACTCGACTACACCATCAATTTCAATAAAATCCTGATTTTCATTATTATGGATTGGCTCATTTGGAAATTTATAAAAGTAATTTCCATCAAAGTCTCTGGAGACAATGACATCGGAAATTTCTGTCATATCACACTGTATGATTTTCGATAGTTCTGCTTGCTCTTCATCGCTCAGCCCATAGAGCGCACATATAAAAATGGGCTTGGGAGAGGCATTGCGCAAGACATGATATTTTTCACGAGGCAAATCATCCTGCAAATTAATCTGTCCATCAGAAGCAGGATTTAGTTTCCAAAGAGGAAGCATAACATTGGTTTTTCCGGATTCGTTAGTACCGATTAGAGCCGTAATCTGCTCTGCATCAATCCACCCGCTGTCTTGAACGGAGCGGAACTCTGTAACACGAAACTTCTTTAACAACATGTCCTTTCAACTCCTTTTAATTTTTACTGTTCTTGAAATCGTTTTGCTAGCTGTAGAAAAGATGAATTCGGCATCACTTCCTTTGACGGTATAAATAGGTAACGCCACTCCTTATACCCGTTTGCCTTGCCCCAGCGGGATACTGCCTCGCAGTACTGGACACCGCGCTTTTTCTTGGCAATAACGTCCGGGTCGTTGATCTTGTCCTCACCCTTGACCTCTACCAGATAAATCACATCTTCTGTCTCCACTACGAAATCCGGCTCATAGAGATGCCCACGGTTGTAGGTGATTTTGAATTCCTGTGGGGCTGGGCGAAGCCAGTTTTGCACATCAGAATCTGTCTCCAGGACACGTGCAAGCACCAGTTCTGGCCTGCTGTCGAACTTGGCTTCGCTGAACACGCCATTCCTGATTCCCTCAAACAATACGGACTGGATACTTTCCGTATAATTATCAGAAAATAGATTCACCCGTTCAGAGCAGCTATATGACGGCTGCAAATTGTAATTTCTTGTACCTATCACTTCTTCCTGTAAAAAACCGTTTTCGCAATAGAAATGCCGGAGCATTTGTTGATAGATTTTGTTTCCGATGTCGCGCTTGTACATCATGATGATATTCTGCATCCCATTGACGCCGTAAAGTGCTTCATAATGGCTGCAAACTTGCGAAATAAGCTTGAACAGCAGCCCAGAGCATTTTTCGTAATCGATCTCCGGCTTCTGGCGAAGCTGTTCCAGAATCACTTTCTTTGGGTTGTAGCCCTCAAAGTCAATAGCGTCTCCTTTGATACGCTGGCGGTCCTGCATATCCTCCAAGTTCTGAAGCAGCAGTTCGTTTTTGATCGGCACATGGTTAAACACCGTTATATCCAAATCGAAATCGACAAACGAATATTCTTCAACTCCGGCATCCGTTACTTGGATACGCGGAATCGGGATAAATTTGCTCGCAGCAGCCCGATGTATTTCCACGGTTTGATAGTGTATCCATGCAATGAGCGGCAACTCATTCTTTTTGTAAATCTGACCTAAATCTTCGTCCTCTGCAATCTTTTGCCCAACGGTTTCCGCAATCTGCCGTTCCTGCTCGGGTGAAATCGTATGCGCCGGCGTATGCTGGATATGTTCCACAACTTCAGCCTTAATCAGGGCAGAAGCCTTTTTTATCAACGTATCCGCAGTATCGGTCTTCTCAATCTGGGTATGAGCATAGGCCTTTTCCAGTTCGTCGTCCGGTTCGATAGCAAACGTCAACTGAGGGTAAACGACTTCTTCAGGCTTGATTTCTTCCACCTTAATCACGTTGCCCGCTTTAAAGATGGAATCGCCCTTTTGCGCTTCTGCCAGAATATCGTTGAATTTATCATGCGCGGTCAGCATCACGGCGTCCACGTCCCGATCTCCGGTGCGTTCACCGTAAGGCAGACGAAGACCGCGACCAACCATTTGCTCCCGAAGAACCTTTGACGCCGCTGTACGAAGCGGAACGATGGTGTATAGGTTGTTGACGTCCCAGCCTTCTTTCAGCATATTGACATGAATCACGATTTCCACGGGGTTTTCCGACTTTTCCACGTCAAGCAACAGACGAGTATTGGCTTCGGTTTCTGCGCCGGTTTGTTTGGAATGAATCATAATCGTTTTGTCCCTGTAGGCTCCATTCCGAAATTCATCAGAGCGGACATAATGCTCCACCCATGTGGCGTGATCTGTATCCTTACAAACGACAAGCATAAACGGCTTCACAATGGGTTTCCCGTGATTGACGGCATAGACCTCCAGCTTCCGTTTGATATTTTCATGGCAGGTAATGCCGTCGATGAGCATCATCTTATCCAACTGCTCATCCCCAAAGTTATAAAAATCAATATCGGTGCGCGTAACGGCAAAGGGCGTTCGCGTATAGCCATCCTCAATGGCCTTGGAAAGCGGATATTCATAAACAACATTTTTGAATGGAACCTGTTTACTGCCCTTCGTGACAAGAGGCGTGGCGGTCAATTCCAGGCCCAGCAGCGGATGCAGTTCATTCAGGGCCGCAGCGCCGCGCTCCGCCCGATAATGATGCGATTCATCCATGATGAGCACCAGATCAGGCAGCGCCGTAAGGTACCGATAGAAAGAATCGCCAATGATTTCGTTGACCTTTCTCATGTTGGCGTCTTCTTTGTTGAACTTGTCAATATTGTAAACAAAAATACGGACGTCCGACTCGAAAGAAGATATCTGCTTGGATTTATAATCGTCATCCGTAATAATCTGCGGCCTGGTACTGAAGCAGCCGAGACCGCGAAAAACATATTTAGAACTATTGTAATCCCACAAATCCCGCTTGAGTTTTTCATAGATGGTCGTGTTCGGAGCCACCACAAAATAATTCCTGATGTTGTGCTGGGTGTACAGGTACGCGATGAAAGCGCCCATCAGCCGGGTTTTGCCAACGCCGGTAGCAAGGGCAAAGGTCAGGGACATGAACTCCCGTTCAAAATCGCTGCAGATCGGATACATGGCGTGAACAGCCCCGAGTGCACCGCGCAGATTCATGCCTTTGCGCAGCGTGACACTATTCAGAATATCTTCCAGAATTTTAAGGGAGGCCGTCTGCGGTTTGCGCAGCGACATAACACCGCTGATATAATCGGTAGTATATTGCGGAAAACGATCACTCATCGGAACCAGCCTCCTCATCGTCGTACACAGGCGGATGCACGATATTCAGGTTGTAATTCTCCCGGCCAAACTCGCAGCGGGAAAGCAGCATTTGAGGAATTTTCTTGATGGTGATATTCGGATAAGCCTTATCAAGACCGGTGTCATAGGAACGGCAGGCAATGATGAGATATTCCCCTTCTTCCATCCCGCTTCTGATGGAATCAAGGAACGCACCGTTCAAATGCCGGGTAGTGACAAAGAGATAACTGTTTTCATTACCGACAGATTGTTTCCAAAACATCGTGCTGTCCGGCTGATAGGTAAAGCCTTCATGCAGTGCCATAGC
>CANQKI010000048.1 GCA_947624355.1 uncultured Clostridia bacterium
CTGGGCATCACCAATCCCGAGTATTACGTGACCGACGCCACCACCGCCGAGGCCAACTTCTACTCCGGCAAGACCTATGCTTACGGCGCTTACATTGCCGCCGATATGCAGCTGCTCAAGAACTTCTACGATCAGAACCCCGATGCCGAGCTGGTGGCCTACACCAAGATGGAAGACGAATCCGTCAAGCTCGACCCGGCCGTGGAGCCCATGTACCGCGCCGATAACCCCATGGGCATGATCATCGGCTTCTCCTCTCAGGCTTCCGAGGATCAGATCAAGGCCGCCATGATGTACCTGGAGTGGATGATCCAGCCCGAGAACCTGTTCACCCTCCAGTGGGGCGTGGAAGGCGAAACCTTCAACTATGTTGACGGCATTCCCACCTCTGTGGCGGATTACACCGGCGATATGCAGCAGGGCTACAACAACAACAAGGACTATTGGTGCGCCGTGGTCGAAGCCCGCGAAGTGGGCGATATGTACGATCAGCTGGAGGCCAATTCGCCCAAGGGTCTGCCCAAGGACTTCACCGACGAACTCAAGGCCATGTATGAGCTGAACCTCCAGAAGGTTGAAAAGGGCTATGCCATCAACGACTGCATGTTCGGCGTTTCCATCGATGCCGAGAATGAGTATCGCGGCACCCTGCAGGCGCTCTTCACCGAGTACTATGACAAGCTGGTCATGTGCGATCCGGACGAATTCGACGCGCTCTATGATCAGTACACCCAGGAATACATGGACGCCGGATACCGCGAAGTGATCGAACAGCGTGCCGCCGCTTATGACGCCGGCCAGACCACCAAGTTGCCCGACAACCAGAAGAAGTAATCCCCTTCGCAGGGAAAATTCCCTGTGCCCCATGGGACGGCGCGCCTGAAAACGCGCCGCCCCAATTTGTCGTATTTGGAAGCATTGCAGGGTTTTGGAAATTTATCCGGAATCAAAACAGGGGGTGAACGGACGGTTATGGCGGCAAAAACGGGGAAATTATCCTGGCTGCGGAACGCCAGTTTACGGCGGCAGATGATTCTGCTGGTCTGCCTGGTGACGCTGCTGCCCTTTATCATCGGCCAGGCGGTAAGCAACCGCCAGCTTTCCCGGGCTGTCAGCCGCAACACCCAGGATCAGGCCCTGTTGGCCCTGGATGAATTGGCCGTCACGTTGGATACCACCCTGGCAGCCTACGACGACCTTTTGTACCAGATTTACGCCGACGCCGAGTTTTCCCGCCTGCTCAACGACCTGGCCGACGATCCCGCCAACCCCCAGCTGATTACCGAAATGCAGATGCGCCTTCGGGCCCTGACCTTTGCCAAGGAAGGGCTCCAGGCCGTGACGGTGATTTATGAAAACGGCGCGCGGTTTTTCTATGACCGGCTCACCGCCTCCACCCGGGCTTCCTCCTGGCTGGGGTACTGGGACCCGGCGGAACTCTACCGCGAGGCGACGACGGATGTGCGCACCTGCTATCTGCCCGCCGGCTTCGGCGTCAATTCGGCCAACGAACGGGTGCCCCTTTTCCACATGGCCCACGCATCCTTCAATTACCGGCAGATTACGGATCACCGGGCCGTGATTGTCATGAGCCTGGATGAAAGCGTTCTCAGCGCCCTCATCAATCCCGAAAATCCCCAGGACAGCCATTTGCTGCGCCTGATTGCGGATGCGGACGGCAACGTGCTTTCGGCCCCGGATAAAGCGCTGCTGGGCCGGCCCCTGCCGGAGGGGGACGCGGCTGCCGCGGCCCGGGAATGGGGCCTGATGACGGGCAAGCGCCTCAGCGCCGCCAGCGTGCACAGCCCCCGCACGGGGTGGACGGTGTATCAGGTGCAGGATCTGGATCCCCTGGAAGAAAGCCTGCTCCGCCAGCGGGTGCTGATGTTTTTGTTTGTGGCGGTCTGCGCGGCGGCGCTGGTGGCCGTGATCGTGCTGATGATCCGGCGGCTGACCCGGTCCTTCCTGGAAATCACCCGGGTTATGAAGCGGGCCGGCGCGGGGGACCTTTCCGCCCGGGTGCCCACCGACCGGCCCATGCCCGAGGAAAGCGCCGTTATCGCCGGGGAATTCAACGCCGCCATGGACCGGATGAACGCCCTGATGGACGAGGTGAAGGAAGGAGCCGAACGGCAGCGGAACGCCGAAATCGCCGCCATGGAGGCCCAGCTGAACCCCCATTTTCTCTATAACACGCTGGACACCATCAACTGGATGGCCATTGACAGCGGCCAGTACGATATCAGCAACGCCATTGCCAGCCTGGCCCGCATCCTGCGCTACGGGATTGACAGGAGCAATCCCATCGTCACCGTGCAGCGGGAAGTGGAGTGGATCAACCTGTATCTGCGCCTCACCCAGACCCGGCTGAAAAACACCCTGGAATTTCATTTGCAGGTGGACGAGGAAACGCTGCAGCTGCCCATCCGCAAGCTGCTTTTCCAGCCCTTTGTGGAAAACGCGGTGATTCACGCCTTTGCGGGGGTGGAGCGGACGCCCGTCCTGGATATCCGCATTGCCAGGGAGGAAAAAGGCCTGCTGATTGTGATCCGGGACAACGGCAGGGGCATGACCGAGGAACAGGTGCGCACCCTCTTTGCCCCGGCTGCCGACGGAGACAAGCACCACCTGGGCGTGGCGCTGGCCCTGGAACGCCTGCGCCTGTATTACGGCGACGCCGCCACGGTATCCGTCACCAGCCGGGTGGATGAAGGAACGGCCATCGAGCTGCACCTGCCTGTTGAAAAGGAGGCTCATTCGTGAAAATCGCCATTGTGGAGGACGAAATCCGCATCCGCGAAGGCCTGCGCCGCCTGCTGGAGCGGCTTTTCCCCCAGGATGAAATCGTGGGGGAGGCGGGGGACGGCAAAAGCGGCCTCCGGCTGCTGCTGGAAAACGGGCCGGATCTGGTGCTGGCCGATATCCGCATGCCCGAAATGGACGGGATGCAGATGCTCCGGGCCGCCCGGGATCAGGGCTGCGCGCCGGCGGCGATTCTGCTCAGCGCCTATTCGGACTTCGATTATGCCCGGGAGGCCATGAAGCTGGGTGTCAGCGAATATCTGGTGAAGCCGGTTACGGCGGATGAGCTGGCCGCCGCCGTCAACGGGGCCCGGGAGCTGGTGGAACACCGGCACCTTTCCCAAATGGGCCAGCGCACCCTGGCCGAAATGCTGCTGGACGCCCTTTTGTCCCCCGTGCCGCCGGGAGAGGATGCCCTGGCCTACGTGGAAAAGCGGCTGGGCTTTCCGACACGGGAACCTTTAGGCCTGCTGCTTCTGCAGGCGGAAGAGGGGGTGCGGGAGGAATGGCGCCGCCTGACCGCCGCCTCTCCGATCCGGTGCGAGACCGTTCCCTGCGGGGAATATTTCGCGGCGGTATTCGCCGGGTTCGGCAGCGTGGAGCATCTGGCCTTCGTGCTGGAAAACGAGCTGCTTTCGGCCATCAACCGTCTGTCCGCCCAGCCGGCCCTGGCGATGCTGACCACCGTTCCCGGCCTGGCCGGGCTTCACGAGGCGCTTTCCGCCCTGCAGACGCATTTTGAATTCAGCCTTATCGCGCCGCCCGGCCGCCTGATGCGCTATCCGGAGATTCTGGATTGGCCCCTCACGCTGCTGACCTATCCCGTGGAATTGGAAACCCAGTGCCGGGCCGCGCTGGGCAGGCAGGACAGGGAAGCGCTGCTCGCCGGCGTCCGGCAGTTCGGGTCCAGGCTGCTGGGTGGGCAGATGCACCATCCCCGGGAAATCAAGGAGGCGTACATGCGTTTTGCCCTGTCCCTCCTGTCCACAGGGCGGGAGCTGGGCCAGCCTGCCGATCAGAGCAATCGCCTCATTACGGGCTTTATGGCCGCCCACCGCCTTTCGGACATGGACGCGTACCTGCTGCGCCTGGCGGAAGGCCTCTGCTCGGAGGATGGGGAAACGGTGGGGGCCAGCATGCTGGTCCGGCGGGCCGCCGGGCTGATGAAGGAATACTATGCCCAGGGCATCACGCTGGAGGAAATCGCCCAGCGCCTTTCCGTCACTCCCGAACACCTGGGCACGAAAATCCACCGGGAGCTGGGCTGCACTTTCGGCACGCTTATGAAGCGGCTGCGGGTGGAATACGCCAAAAAGCTGCTGCTTACCACGGATATGCGGCTTTATGAAATCGCCATGGCCGTGGGCTACACCGATCCCAAATATTTTTCCAGCGTATTCAAAAAATCCACGGGGATGCTGCCCATGGATTTCCGCGCCATGAACCGATGACCAAAAATATATATTGGGCTTCCCGGGGCCTTGCGGCTTTGGGAAGCCCTTTTTGTTACGATAAAATCAGAATATTTTCAGGCAGCGGCGGATCAGATAATAAACCGCCAGCAGCAGGCACGCCCCGGCCACGGCCAGCAGCAGGCTGTAGAGATTGAAGCCCGTGATGCCGCCGAAGCCCAGCGCCGTGGCAATGGCGCCGCCCAGGCCTGCGCCCAGGATGCCGATCACCACGTTGACCAGCCAGCTGCGGTGGGCGCGGTACATGATGATCCCGGCCAGCCAGCCGGCCAGGGCGCCCAGCACGATCCACAAAAGGATGTTCACTTGCGTTCGCCTCCTTTCCGCTACATCCTATGCGGAACGGGGGAGAGGGGTCATTCAATGTGCTCGAAAAGGTCGTTCATTTTTTCATCCGGTCCCACCAGAGAAAAGTACAGGCCGAACTTCCGGCAGTCTGCGCCGCCGTAATCCGCGATTTTATGGCGGCCGTTCTGCTGGGATGCGTGAGCCTGAAAGGCCCGCCGGGCCACGGAAATGCCCGTTTCCCCGGCAAAGGCGGAAAGGGGCTGCCGCCAGTCGAATACGCTCTGATTTTCCGGCCACAGGTGCAGATACAGTTTATCCGGCTGCCATACGCTGTACTGCTCCGCCGAAGCGGCGTCATAGGCGGGGTCACCTGCCAGGTGCGTCACTGCGTCGATGACGGCCTGTACGGTGACCCGGTGGTGCACATGGCCGTATTCGCCGTCTATATCCTGGGTGACCACCACCCGGGGCCGGTATTTGCGGATCATGGCTGTCACGTAGGCGGGGGCGGCGTCTTCCCCGCCCCAGGCGGCCTGGCAGTCGTCAACGGAGCCGATGCCGGCGTCCGGAAAGCGGCCGATTTCGGGATAATACCGGTCGCCGCAGATCCAGAGGCCGTTCAGAAGCTCGTTGCGCCGGACGGCACTTTCGCCTACCAGGTAAACCACCATCACTTTTTTTCCGTATTCCGCCCCATAGGTGGGAATCATGCCGCCGAACCAAAGCAGCTCGTCGTCCGGATGCGTGGCGATGAGCATCAGGTCGCAGGGGCCGTCCATCCGCTGCCATTGCTGTACCCAATCGGGCAGCGTTCCTTCGGAAAGGACGTATAATTGATCGAACGCCGCCTTTTCGGGGCCGTCTTCGATACGGACGGTAAAGCAGGACGCGGGGGCGGAAAAGGGGATATAATCGATTTCCATTCCCGCGTCGTACCGGGCGAGCAGCTGCCCGTCGGCCTCTACCGTCAGGGCGGGCACATCCCCGAGAAAGGAAACCATGATGCCCTGGGCAGGGGTATCCGCCGGGGTGTTCACGGTGATTTCGTCCCCGGGCGCGCAGGCCCACGCGCCGGAAAAGCGAAGGGAATAAAGGGCGCTTTTTTTCGCTTCATTGGCGCTGACGGAGAAAACACATTCCCGGGCGATATCCTGGGCCGTGCTTTCCGCACAGGCGCCAAAACAGCAAATCAAAGCCAGCGCCAGGGCCGGCAAAAAACGCGTTTTCATATCTTTTTTTCCATTTTACCGGCCTTCCAGCCACAGGCCGTTCAGGTACTGCAAACGCTCGTCAATAAAGTTTTTCAGGAAATCGATATTTTCATCGAAGGTATAGCCTGTCTGCGCGGCGGTGGTGGGATATTTGACCCGGGGCCACCGCAGCAGGTTCATATCGGTGGAAAGGCGGATTTCCTCCGCATAGCTGTCCAGGGAGCGAAGCGTATCCGTTTCCTCCCGCAGCCCCAGCAGGATTTCCATGGCGGGCCGGAAGGAACTTTCGTACATTTCCACCACGGCCTGATAAAAATCGGGCTGCTTATACAGGGCGGGCCACCAATACCGGGTGCCCGATTTTGTGGCGATCCAAAGGCCGTCCCCCGTCAGCGCGCGGTCGGCGTTGTCCTCCCGGGCGTAGCTGCCGTAAGCGCTGTCATAGTCCCACGCGGGGCCGGCAAAAGCGACAGGGCTTTCGCCATCCGACGGCTTATAAAAGAACATGCTGGAATTGTTGCCGTCGTAATTTTTGCTGACTTCTTCCACCAGGTACTTGGCCACCAGGGAGGAAAGATCCATCAGCTGGGTATAATGCCGGCCGGTTTGCGGATCCACGCCGTCCGGGGCGAAAATGGCGTTTTCAAAGGACTGCATATAGCCGCTGATGTAGGCCATCTGCTCCGTGGAGCAGTATTCCGGGCTCTTGATCACCAGGGTGTTTTTGCGGGTGGTGTGGTATACGCTGGCCTCCTCCTTGTAGCGGGAGGAATAGGCCTCGAATTCAATGAGATAGCCGCCGGAAATGTCGGCGGGATTGACGGGAATCTCATAGGCCTTGAATTTGCCCGGTGTCGCTTTGATGGGCCCCGTGCGGGGATAGGTGGACAGCTCCTGCCCGTTCAGCGCCTTGGTTTCGGCTTCCAGGTCCGTGATGTCAACCCGGTCGTCGTCGATCATGACCTTTTCGCTGAACATATACAGCCCCATATATTCGTTGTTGATATACACTTCGGCGGACAGATGCTCCGGCGTATTGTCCAGCCCGGCGTACAGGGCCATATCCAGGGTAATCTGGTTGCGCAGCTGGCTCTTGTCCCGGTAATTGCCGGTCAGCACCCAGGTGCGGCTTTTGCCCATGCCGCACAGATTGGCGCCCGTTTCCAGCTTGATCTGATAATTCTTTTTCGCAAAAGTGGTGGAGGAATTGCCCCGCATTTTGATGTGGGTCAGCGCGCCGTCGTATTCCACCTGCCCCGCGCCGTTGACAAAAATCAGCGTGCCGGGCTCTTTATTGGCCTTTTTTTCATGGATTTTTTTCAGGCTGCCGCTTTCCGTGGTGATATAAAGGGCCGGCAGGCCCGGGCTGCCCTGGAGGATATGCAGGTTATACAGCGTGGAGCCCACTGTCAGCTGGCAGATGGTGCCGGGCTGGAGCAGGGATGCGGATTCCCCCTGGGCAACGACCCGTCCATTCATCAGAACATCCTTGTTTCCCGAATAGCCGATCCGCAGGCTGTTCACGTCTGCATTGCCGGGCAGGAACAGATAATAATCCTTTTCCACCTTGTACCACTGGATGGCGGCCGCAGTCTTTTCCCCGTCGGGGGATACCCACAGGGAAAAGCTCTCGGCGGCCCGGGCGGGGAAAAGCGGAACGGCCAGCAGCAGGGCCAGCAGGGCGGGCAGCAGCCTTTTTTTCATCATGCTTATTCTTCCTCCACAACGCCAATCAGCCCGGTGACGTACCGGATGTCTTTTTTCTGCACGTTCTTGGAGCGGTTGAGCAATTGCCCCATGAAATAGAGGGAGCAGGTGTTGCCCCCGTCCAGGTTCATGGCCTCCAGAGCGCCGCAGGCCTCCATGCGCCTGGCCAGCCACAGGATGGTAGCGCCTTCACTGTAATTTTCCCGGCGGCCGATGACGGTGAGCGCCAGGTATTCATTGGGCCCCAGATAGCCGATGGCTGTGCGGGGCTCTTTTTGCGTTTCCAGCTTGGAATAGGTGTAAATATCGTCGCTGAGCATGCCGCCCTGCACCAGGATAGGGCCGAAGGCATAGGTATCCTTCACGCCCATGGCCAGGTATTCTTCGGCCGTGTGCTCCTTGTTCAAAAAGGTCTTGGCCGTGCCGTCCGGGAACACGGCGAAGATATCCAGCTGGGGCAGCCAGCTTTTGCCGTTTTCCTTGGTTTTGTCGCTGTAGATTTTCCCGTCCCGGATGATGATGCCCTGGGTCTGGTCATATTCCCGGCGGTAGCCGAAAAAGTCGTCGCTGAAGGCCACGATCACGTTGCCGTAATTTTCCAGGATGTCCGGAGGCTGCTTCATGGCCCGGCCCAGGTTTCCGTTGGCAGATACGGACAGAAGGGAACGAAGGGGCGTGCCCTCCCGCAATGTAATATGGGTCTCGAACCAGACCAGGGGCTCCGCCGGTTCCTCGTACCGCTTGATTTCCACCTGAATGTCGTGGCTCAGGTAAGCCCAGTGGCCGTCTTCCTCGTTCTGGTAAACGTAAGGTTCGCCGGATGCGATGAAGCCTTGATCGTCCTGTTCCGGCGGGGCCAGGGTGCTGGACGGGGCCACGGGGGTGGGGGCCGGGGTGGGCACGGGGGAAGGATTGGGAGCCGTGTCCGTTTTGACCGCGCTGCCTGAATAAACCAGCGCCTGCACTTCGGGGGTGGCGACGCCGTCCGGGGGAAGGCCGTTGTTTTCCTGGAACAGGGTCACCCGCTCCACCATGGTCTTGTTATAGGAATCGGAAAGGTTCTGCAGGTTGGTGAAGTAGCCCAGCCAGTACATGGCCTGCTTGAGCCGCAGCACGTCCGGGCCGGTATCCCCCTGCCGCAGGGTGCGGTATTCCGTATTTTCGGAAAGGGCGCACAGGGGCAGCGTCATCGCCAGAACCAGCAGAAACGCCGCGATTCTTTTCCGCACGCCGCCCGCCTCCTTTTCCTTGGGGACTCCCAGTCATTTCCATAAATATACACCAATATTCTACTATACGGCAGGGGTTTTGTCAATGAAAGGGGGAGGCCGCGATTGTAAACTTTCCTGAAACAGGCAAAACGCCGATTCTGGAAAAGAGGGCGCGCCTGCCGCATTTCCGGGGGCGGAAAAGGGGAAAACGGCATAGCATGGGATGGAAGGGGGTGCGCGCGTGAGCATCTTTGCGGCGGACAGGGAGGCGGGGCTTTTCCGCCTGGATGGGGGGCGGATGGGCCCCGGGGGCCAGGCGGTCTGCGCAGGGTTCGGAAGGGTGTACTGCGCGGGCCCGGGAGAATGCCGCTGTTACAGCGCCGGGACGGGGGAAATGCTGGGAGTATTTCCCGTGCCCACGGGAGTGTGCGCCATGGCGTGCCTGGGGGGCATGGTGTACGCCCTGTCGTCGGATAGCGACAGCGTTTCCGCCTTCCATCCGGAAACGGGCCAGCTGCTCATTGCTGCGCCGGCGGGGATGTATCCCCGGGCTCTGTGCAAAAGCCCCTGCGGCCGGTATCTGGCCGTGGCGGGGGGCGCGGCGGGGGAAATTCTGATTTTCGACGGGCAATTGCGTCCGGTAGGGCGGCGGCGGGTGCCGGGCACGGCCTGCGGGGTGTGCTTTCTGCCCCGGGGCCTGTGCGCCCTGTGCGCCGTGGGGGACGGGGAAATTTCTTCCCGCCTGTACTGCATCAGTCCCCGGGGCAACGTGGAGGAGCGGTTTGCCCATCCCGCGCCTCCCTGCGCCCTGTGCGCCCTGCCGGGAGGCGGCTGCCTGGTGGGGTGCCACGGGGAAATCGTGTGCCTGCGGCCGGACGGCAAAATTTCCTTCCGCCTGCCCTGCGCTTATCCCGCCAAATTCCTGCAGACGGGCCGGGAAACCCTGCTTTGCGACGCCTGGCAGGGCACGGTGCGTACCCTGAACGGGCGGACGCTTTATCAGGGCCGGGAGCCCTGCGACCTGTGCGCGGCATGATATTTGTGTGCAAAAAAACCGGCGGGCAATGCGCCGCGCCGGTGGAGCAAATGAAAGGAATTTACTGGGCCGTGACCTGCTCGCTTTGGCCGCCGATCTGCAGGGTGCAGCTTTGGCCGGACGTTAAATCCGGGCTGCTGAGGATCACCACGGAGAAGGGGAGGGCGGGGGTGTGGGAAAGGAGCACATTTCCGTTCCCGTCCAGCAGAATAATTTCCGTGCCCGCCGCCTGGTTTCCCGCCCGGACGGCGACGACGCCTTGGGAAGCGTCGCTGAAGGACTGGGCCATGGAAGAGCCGCCCGTGCCGATGAAGGTTCCCCCCGTGATGGTTCCGGCGGTATCGTAATCCAGGGTGGCGGTGTCGCCCATGGTGGGGCCGCAGACGGTGATTTCGCCCCCCGTGATTTCCAGGGAACCGTTGGAATCGATGCCGTCCCCGGAAGCTTCAATGTACAGCTTTCCCCCGGACAGCAGGATGGTGCCGTCCGACGCGCCGCTCTGCCATCCGCCAAACCCCCGGCGGCCGAAGGTATCCCCCGCCTGGGGGCCCGCAATCCCGCTTTCGTCCCGGCCCCCGGCGGCGTTCAGGCCGTCGTCCGTGGCCGCAAGGGAAATTTCTCCGCCGGACACGATGATGTGCAGGGCTTCCAGGCCCTCGTAGCTGGATGCAATGTCGATTGTTCCGTCCGTCACCGTCAGGGTATCGTCGGCGTGGAAGGCGTCGTCCCCCGTGGCGACGGTGAACGCGCCGCCCGCTACGGTGATGCTGCCCCCGGCGTGGAAAGCGTCGTCCGCCGTATCCAGGGTAAAGGTTCCGCCCGAGATGCCCATGTCCGTTCCCGCCTTGATACCCTTGGTGCTGGCCGTGGAATCGGCGGAAGAAGCGGGCGCGGCAGGCGCGTCGAAATCGGAAAAGCCGCCGGGCTGTTCGGGAGGCGCGTCGGGGGCCGTCCCCTGGGCGTCTCCATCGGGAGCAGAGGGCGGGGTCTGCTGCGTCTGCGGGCCCCGGTTCATGCCGTGGCCGAAACCGCCCCGGCCGCCAAAGCCGCCGAAACCGTTCCCGGTATGGGCGGGGGCGTTTTCATAGCCGCCCCCCGCCGTGATATCAAAGCTGCCGCCCTCGATCTGCACCGTGCTGCCCGCGTGGAAGCCGTCCCCCTGGGCAATCAGGGTGAAGCTGCCGCCGGACACGTAAATGTACCCCAGGGTTTCGTCGTCGTTGTTTTCAACGTGAATGCCGTCTTTACCGGACAGAACGGTCAGGCTGCCCCCCGCTGCCCGGACGCTGTCGTTGGCGTCGATGCCGTGGAGGGCGGCGGTAATGTCGTACTGGCCGCCGGTGATTTTGAGGTCGTCCTTGCACACGATGCCGTGGCCCGCCGGAGACTGGACGGAAAGAGAGCCTTCGCCGTTCAGCGTCAGATCGCACTTGGCAAAGAGAGCCCCGTCGATGTTGTATTCGTCCTTGGCAAAGGTGCCGCCGTTTGCCAGGGCGTTATCCGTGCCGTCGGCCAGGGTGAGGAACACTTTGTCGGCGCTTTCCAGGAAGAGGGCGGCGGAATCAGCGCTGGTAATGGAAGCCCCGTGCAGAACGAGCTGCACCTTCGCTTTGTCGTCCGCCCGGACGATAACCGTGCCGTTTTCCAGGCTGCCCGTCAGGATGTACGTGCCCTCGTCGGCAATGGTGACGATACTGCCCGAAATCTCCACCGCGTCCGAATCGCAGGCGGCAGACGTACCGTTCAGGGTGATGACGACGCTGCTGCGCTCGTCAAAGGACGCGTCAAAGTCCCGGTCGGTAAACAGGTCGCTGTTTGCGGCCAGGACGGGAAGGGGAGAAACCAGCGTCAAGCCAACCAGAACGGAAAGAAGAACAGAAAGAATGCGTTTCATGGGGATGCCTCCGGGATTACAGTTCGGCCGCCGCGGGTTCGGGATGGGACAGGGCGATTTCCAGATTGCCGTTGCGGCAGCGCAGGGCGTCGATAAATTCCTTTTCTTTTTTGGGGTTCTTCAGCGTCACGTTGTAGGTGAGGCGGAACATGCTGCCCATGTTGGTGGTTTTGACCCGGACGAGCTCGGAACGCAGGGTGTACTGCTTGAACAGGTCGTCGAAGATTTCGGAATAATCCAGGTCTTCCGGGATGGTGATGTGCAGAGTCTTATGCGCGGCGGCATGGCGGCCGCCGCCCAGGTCCAGCCGGTCATAGAGCAGGGACAGAAGCCCCATAATCACCGTGAACAGGAAAGCGTAGGCCAGGTACCCCATGCCGGCAATGAGCCCGGCTCCCATGGCCAGGAAGAGCAGCACGATTTCCCTTGCCGAACCCGGGGCCGAGCGGAAGCGCACCAGGCTGAAGGCCCCGGCCACCGCGACCCCCGCGCCGATGTTGCCGTTCACCATCATGATCACCACGCACACCACCGCGGGCAGCAGCGCCAGGGTCATGACGAAGCTCTTGCTGTTATAGGCGCGGTACATGGCGCAGAAGGCCAGAATCAGCCCGAGCACCAGGGCACACCCTACGCAGAGCAGGAAATCCCCCACGGAAATCACCTGGGTGATGCTGGAATCGAAAAGCCCGCGGAAGATGGAATCAAGCGAAAATGCGTTTGTCATGGTCGGTCGCTCCTTGCAGAATGATTTGATAGGCCGTGCCGTATTTGGAAAAGGACGTTTTGTAGATTTTCTCCCGGGACAGGAAGGCCGTCAGCCACAGGGGCATGCCGCCGGCGCACTTGACCTCCATCAGCGTGTGCCCGGGGGAAAGCAGCGGCGCGCCTTCCGGCTCGGAACGGAGGGAAAGATCCTCCTGCCGGAACAGGATGTTTTCATCCAGGGTAATGCGCAGGGGGCCGCCGTCCCGTTCAAAATAGGCCTCCCGCTCATAGGAAAGGTACACCCGGGGGCGCAGGGTGGGATAGAACCGCAGAAACCAGGAAATTTCCCGGGCGATCTGGCTGTTCTCCCGGGGCGGCGTCCGGCCCGTGACCCAGGCCATGGCGTCCTCTTCCGGCAGCATGACCCGACGCTTGTGCACCACGCCCTCGTACTTTTTCTTGAGCTCCACGTACACCGGGCTTTCCGGCCCGGCCAGACGGTAGCTCCGCACCCGGATTTTTTCCTTGTACAGGGGCTTTTCCAGGGAGCGGCGGGCCAGCAGGTAGGTGTCGGTGTCCAGGTACAGGTTGCGGATCACGTCCCGCCCATACTGATCCAGGGCCATGACCGGGGTCATGGTTTCCAGCAGCGCCGCCTTCTGCCGCGCCGTCAGCAGGAACTTTACCTCATACCGCTCAAATACCGCCTGATCGTTCATCCGTCCGCCCTCCTACAAGCAGGAGTATACCGATATTACCTTAAATATACCTTAAGAAAACAGTTTGTTTACATTTCGTTTTCGGTTTGTTCAACGTGTTTACGGCTTTGCAAAAAAAGAAGCGGAAGATAGAATATCCGCTCCTTTGCAAGGGTCTTTACTTTTCCCAGGCGATTTCCAGACACTTTTTGCCCGTCAGTTCCAGGCTGCGGCCGTCCGGCTGGCTGCCGCCCACGAACAGGGTTGCCCTTGCGCAGTCCACCCGTTGGCCGTCATCATTGACCACCGTGAACGCGTTCCGGTCCAGGGGAACGGACACCCGCACGCTTTCCCCGGCGGGCACATGAACGCGTTTGAAGCCGCACAGGGCGGGGTGCAGGGGGGCGAAGGGGCTTTCGTTCTTTACGTAAACTTCCACCACTTCGTCGCCGTTCATTTTGCCCGTGTTGGCCACCGTCACGCTGACCCGGCCGTTTTCGTATTCCGCGTCGCTGTAATCAAAGGACGTATAGCTCAGCCCGTAGCCGAAGGGATACAGGGGCGCGCCCTCAAAGTAGCGATAGGTGCGGTTCTTCATGTGGTAATCGGTGAATTCGGGCAGCTCCTCCAGGCCGTGATAGAATGTGACGGGCAGGCGACCCGCGGGAGAAACCTCGCCCATCAGCACCCGGGCCAGGGCCGTGCCCCCCGCCTGGCCGGGATACCAGGCCCACAGGATGGCGTTCCCTTCCGTCACCCGCAGGGCGCTGCCGGCGGAGACCACGGTGACGACGGGTTTGCCGGTCTTTACCATTTCGGACAGGAGGCGGCGCTGCACTTCGGGCAGCTCCAGGTCGTTCTTGTCGCCGGAGAAATACTGGTTGCCCTGGTCGCCCTCTTCGCCCTCCAATGTGGCGTCCAGGCCCACGCAGGCGATGATGACGTCGGCGTACCTGGCCGCGGCCACGGCTTCGGACAGCCGGTCGTATTCCCGCTGGGAGAGGCCGCTGTCCTTTTTCCTGGTCAGGTGGCAGCCCTGCTCATACAGGACGCGGACGCCCTTTTCCCGGCACGCGGCGCGGAGGCCGGAAAGGAACGTGACATACCGGGAAGAGGTGCCGTTGTAATTGCCCTCCAGGCAGGCCACGCTGTCGGCGTTGGGGCCCACCACCAGCACGGTTTTGGTTTTTTCGGGGTTCAGGGGCAGCACGCCGTCGTTTTTGAGCAGCGTCATGCACTTTTGCGCCATGTCCAGGGCCCCCGCGTCGTGGGCGTCGGTATCGTTGTCGGTGAGGGGAATCGAATTGTATTCGCAGTCCGGGTCAAAGAGGCCCAGGCGGAAGCGGGTAGCCATGAGGCTGACGCAGGCGGAGGTAATGTCCTCTTCGGTGACCAGGCCGTCCTGGTACGCCTGCATGAGGTGGATATAGGTGTTGCCGCAGTTCACGTCGCAGCCGTTTTTGATGGCCAGGGCGGCGGATTCGGGGGCGGTGTCCGTGATGTGGTGATGGTTGTGGAAATCGGCGATGGCCCAGCAGTCGCTGACCACATGGCCCTCAAAACCCCATTCCTTTCGAAGGATGTCCATCAGCAGGGTCTTGCTGCCGCAGCAGGGCTCGCCGTTGGTGCGGTTATACGCCCCCATGACGGCCTCCACATCGGCCTCCTTCACCAGCGCCTCAAAGGCGGGCAGGTACGTTTCCCGCATGTCCTTGGGAGTGGCCTCGGCATTGAAGCGGTGGCGCAGGGCCTCGGGGCCGGAATGGACGGCGTAATGCTTGGCGCAGGCGGCGGCTTTCAGGTATTTTCCGTCCCCCTGCAGGCCTTTAACGAAAGCCACGCCCAGGCGGGAGGTGAGGTACGGGTCCTCGCCGTAGGTTTCATGGCCCCGGCCCCAGCGGGGGTCCCGGAAAATATTGATGTTGGGGGACCAGAAGGTGAGGCCCTTGTAAATGTCCCGGTCGCCCAGGGCGGAATTGGCGTTGTATTTGGCCCGGCCCTCCGAAGCGATGGTGCGGGCCACATTGCCCACGCCCTCTTCGTCAAAGGTGGCGGCCATGCCGATGGCCTGGGGAAACACCGTGGCCGTGCCCGCCCGGGCCACGCCGTGAAGGCCTTCGTTCCACCAGTTGTAGGCGGGGATGCCCAGCCGCTCGATGGCGGGGGCATCGTAGCGAAGCTGGCTGGCCTTTTCTTCCAGGGTCATTTGGGATACGAGGTTCCGGGCCATTTCCCGGGCGGTTTTGTGGTCCATCATGGCGGGTGCCCTCCTGTTAATCGTATATTGTGCGGCCCTTTGCGTCGGGCGTGCCGGTGAAGCGGTGGAAATAGGTGTTGATCACGTCCCGCCATTCCCGGGCGTTTTGCACCTGGCGGCGGAAGCGGTCCAGGGTGTGGGCGTAAATCCCGTCTGGCAGGACGGGCTGCAGGGCCACCCAGTCTTTCAGCAGCCCTTCCGCCTCCTCCGCGCCCTCGAAATGATCGTCGTAAATGCGCTGGAGGAGGGTGCGGCCGTCCCGGAGCATGTGATCATAGCGCACCCGGTGGAAAAAGAGCAGCATTTCCTCCGGGCAGGTATCCATGCTTTCGTACTGCTCGGCCAGTTCCTTAGGGTACTGCCTTGTATAGCCCGTGCCCTTTTCCGTCCGGTCGATGCCCACGGCCAGATAATCGGCCCGATGATAGGTGCCCCACAGGGAAAACTCATAGCCCTCGGGGCTGGGGCCGTAGTGGTGGCTGATGTTCACCATCCAGCACAGGCCCAGGGGAGACGTGTACTTTTCATAGACGCCGCGGGAGCGCAGCAGCATGGAAAGCAGCCGCTCCGTTTCGGGAAAATCGGACCCCAGGGTGAGGGCAATCCATTCCCGGGCCGCCGCTTTCCCGTCAAAAGCCCGGCCCAGCCAGGCAAAGCGCCCGTAAGCGTACAGGTTGGCCTGGGCCAGGAAATGGCCCGTCCAGTTTTCGTCGTTTCCCAGGTTGGAGACGGCGCAGATATGGTCGGGCAGGTCGGGCACCTGGGACAGCCATTCTTCCCACATGGGGGGCATGTAATACAGGTCGATCTGCTGGCCCGTGTATTCCTGGGCCAATTGCACTTCCAGCGCCTTCACGGTATTTGGCATGGCGTAAAAGAGGGGGGACGCCGGCTCCCGCACCTGGAAATCGTACGGGCCGTTCTTCACCTGCAGAATCACGTTGTCCTCAAACTGCCCGTCCAGGGGGGCGTAATGCCGGTAGGCGGCCATGGGCCGGTCGGTTGCGTGGTCCCGCCAGTCCTGGCGGCAGTTGTACACAAAGCACCGCCAGATCACCTTGCCCCCGTGGGGTTTCAGGGCCCGGGCCAGCAGATTGGCCCCTTCTGCGTGGGAACGGTGATAGAGGAAGGGACCGGGACGGAATTCGCTGTCCGCCTTGACCAGGAAGCCCAGGAAATCGGGGATGTATTGATAAATCAGGTCGCATTGCCGGTTCCAGAACGCCTGCACTTTTTCGTCCAGGGGGTCGGCGGTGGGCAGGCCCTGGGTGACGGGCAGGGCGTAATCGACGGCCAGCAGGAGCCGCACCCCGAAGGGCCGCAGCAAGTCCGCCAGGGCGGCGGTCTTGGGCAGCAGCCGTTCGGTGATCAATTGATCCGCCGGGGCGTGGACATTCACGTTGTTGATGCACACCGCGTTGACGCCAATGCTGGCCAGCAGCCGCCCGTACCGCCGGATGCGGGCGGGATCATAGGCAAACCGGTCTTCCGCGAAAAACAGGGATTTTCCCGCATACCCCCGCTCCACCGAGCCGTCCATATTGTCCCAGTGGTTGAGCATCCGGAGGGAAAAGGCCGGCATGGTCCAGGGCCGGAGGGGGGATTCCCCCCGATAGCAGTCCGTCAGCAGCCGGTACGCGCCGTACAGCACCCCCGTTTCGCCCCCGCGAACCAGGTAATTTCCGTCCCGCTCCAGGATTTCGTATCCGTCCCCAGCACCGGGAAGAAGGGAGACTGCAGCGCTTTTTCCCCCGAGCAGGGCGGCGTTTCCGGCCAGCTCTTTCTGCGCCAGCTCGGCGGGGCCGCCGGCGTCCCCGGGCACATCCTGAAGGAAGGGCAGCCAGCACAGCTTTTCGTCGCAGGGCATGAAAATCCGCTCCTTTCCGCGTCAGCGTACCCGCCGCCGCAGCGGCAGCGTGACGCCGTAGCACACCGCGGCGCACAGCACCACGGCCGCGCCCACGCCGGTATCCAGATAATAGGCCAGCACCAGCCCGGCCACCCCGGAAAAGAGGCCGATGAGCACGCTGAAAAGGGCGTGCTGGGCCGCGGTGCGGGCAATATTCCGGGCGGCGGCGGCGGGCAGAATAAGGAGCGCGTTGATGAGCAGCACCCCCACCCACCGGATGGACAGCATCACGGCCACGGCCACCAGGGAAACAAAGGCATACTCCACCCATTTGGTCTGGATGCCCCGGCTCTGGGCCAGGGCGGGGTTTACCGCCGTCAGCAGCAGGGGATTATACAAAAACGCCCAAATGGCAATCCCCACGGGCAGCGCGATGGCCAGGCCCAGCAGGTCCCCCGGGGCCACGGCCAGCACGTCCCCCGCCAGCAGGGCAGAGTATTTGGAAAAGCTCCCGTTCCGGGACAGAATCAGCAGCCCCACCGCGATGCCCGCGGAGGAAAACACGCTGATGATGGTGTCGGCGGACGCGCCCCCCGAACGGTTGATGCGGCTGATGAGCACGGCCCAGATGACGCCGAACACGATCATGCTGACGAGGTCATTCTGCACCCCCAGCAGCAGCCCCAGGCCCACGCCGGCCAGGGCGCTGTGGCCCAGGGCATCCGAAAAAAAGGCCATGCGGCGGTTCACCGCCATGGTGCCCAGCAGGGCCAGCAGCGGCGTAAGCAGCAGCAGGGCCAGCAGCGCGTTTTTCATGAACGCCATGCGGAAACAGGAGAAGGGCAGCAGGGCGTCCATGACGGCATGAATGACGTTCAAGGGGTGCCTCCGGGAAAAGAAGTTTCGGTCTTAAAAGTTTCGGCAAATTCGAGGGAAGCGAAAACCTCCTCCGGCGTGCCGGTTTTCAGCACCTGTTTGTTGAGCAGAATCACATAATCAGCGTAATCCCGCACCAGGGCCCAGTCGTGGCTCACCATGAGAATGCCCAGGTGGTGGGTGCGGCGAAGGTTGCTCACCGTTTGCAGAAAAAGCTGCAGCCCGTTCTGGTCCACGCCGGACACGGGTTCATCCAGCACCAGCAGGTCGGGCAATGGCGCCAGAGCCATGGCCAGCAGCACCCGCTGCAGTTCGCCCCCGCTCAGGGCGCCCAGCCGCTTGTTGATCAGGCCCTCGGCCTGGGTTTCCCGCAGGGCGTCGCCGACCCGCGCCGTCATCTTTTTGCCGACGCCCGTCCATACCGGGCGGCGGCCCAGGGCCCCGGCCATGAGGTCCCGCACGGTGACGGGCATTTCTTTATCGAAAGGCAGCTGCTGGGGTACGTAGCCGATGCGGGGATCGGGGAAAAGATGGCCGTCCGCGTCCACATGGCGGATGCGGCCGGTATGGGGCGTTTGGGAAAGGAGTGCCCGGAGCAGGGTGGTTTTCCCCGCGCCGTTGGGGCCCACCAGCGCCGTCATCTGGCCGCAGTGGATGTGAAAGCTCACGTCCCGAAGCAGGATGTCGCTCCCCGCCGTGACGCCCACGTTTTCCAGCTCGATCCGGCACAGGCGGCAGGGCCCGTGCCCGCCCTCATTCTTCATCGCTGTCCTCGGCGTTCAGGTTCATTTCGGGAATATTGTCCGCGTCCGCGGCGGGCACGGAGGCGGTGATGAGCAGGGCGCGGAGAGCCGCGTCGATTTCGTCCGCCACGTCGGGGTTGTCCTTGAGATACTGGCGGGCGTTGTCCCGGCCCTGGCCGATGCGCTGGTCCTTATAGGAGAACCACGCGCCGCTCTTCTGGATCAAATCTTTGGCCACGGCCATATCCAGCAGGCTGCCCTCCCGGGAAATGCCCTGGCCGTAAATCAGGTCAAACTCGCAGGAGCGGAAGGGCGGGGCCACCTTGTTTTTGACCACCTTGACCTTGGTGCGGTTGCCGATGACCTCGCTGCCGTTCTTGAGCTGCTCGCCCCGGCGCACGTCCAGGCGCACGGAGGCATAGAATTTCAGGGCGCGGCCGCCGGGGGTGGTTTCAGGGTTGCCGTACATGACGCCCACTTTTTCGCGGATCTGGTTGATAAACAGGGCGATGGCGTTGGTCTTGGCCACCACGCCCGTCAGCTTCCGCATGGCCTGGCTCATGAGCCGGGCCTGAATGCCCACGAAGGAATCGCCCATTTCGCCGTCGATTTCGGCCCGGGGCACCAGGGCGGCCACGGAGTCGATGACCACGATATCAATGGCCCCGGAACGCAGCAGCGCTTCGGCGATTTCCAGGGCGTCCTCGCCGCAGTTGGGCTGGGACACGTACAGTTCGTCAATATTCACCCCCAGGTTTCGGGCATAGGCCGGATCCAGGGCGTGCTCGGCGTCGATAAAGGCCGCCGCGCCCCCGCGCTTTTGCACTTCGGCCACCACATGCAGCGCCACGGTGGTTTTGCCCGAGGATTCGGGGCCGAACACCTCCACAATGCGTCCCCTTGGAATGCCGCCCACCCCCAGGGCCATGTCCAGGTCCAGGCAGCCCGTGGGCACGGCGTCCACCTGCATGGCGGTCTTTTCCCCCAGCTTCATCACCGTACCCTTGCCGAACTCCTTCTCAATGCTGTTCAGGGCCATTTCCAGGGCGCGCATTTTTTCCTGGCGGGTGGTGTCCGCCGCCTGCTGCACGTCTTTTTTGGTGCTTTCCTTTTTTGCCATGGTGATTCTCCTTTATAATATCTGTCTGTCAGTTTTCTTTCAGCACGTCCCGGGCGGCCCACAGGTACTGGGCCCCGCTTATCACTGTCATCACACTCATGAGAATGACCGCCGTCCAGGTGATCGCGCTGCCGGGGGCCAGCACCATGGCGCACACCACGCACACGATCTGCAGGTTGGTCTTGATTTTGCCCAGCCAACCGGCGGCCATGATATTGCCCTTCCCGGCGGATACCAGCCGCAGCCCGTCGATCATCAGCTCCCGCGCCGCCACCAGGGCCACGGCCCAGGCGGGCAGCCGCCCGTCGGCGCAGAGGAAAATCATGCTGGTCAGCACCAGAATTTTATCGGCCACGGGGTCGGCAAACTTGCCGAAGGTGGTGACGATGCCCTGCTTCCGGGCGATGTACCCGTCCAGAAAATCGGTGACCGCGGCCAGGATGAACACCGCGGCGGCCGCCGCGTGCCAGCCCGCGCCCCAGCAGACCAGGCAGACCGGAATCAGCACGATCCGGAACAAAGTGAGCTTATTGGGCAGATTCATGGCCCATCCCTCCCGCGTTCATGGGGCAGTATCATCCCTTTTTCCGGGGGTGCAGCAGGCCGTCGGCCCAGTCCGCCACCCGGTAGGGGAGCTTCTGATGTTTTTTGAGGAGCACGGCCGCGTCCAGCGCCCGGGCGTGGTATTCCCGGTTGTCCGGGTCCCGGCGTACGGCCTCCCGGAAGGCCTGGTGGGCGGAGGAATACTGCTTCATCCCCAGCAGGATCATGCCTTCCAGATAATACCATTCGTCGTCCTTCCAGTCAGCCCGGCCCAGCTGCAGCAGGGCGGATTCGTACCGTTCCTGCTCCAGCAGCTTCCGGGCGATGGCCTTTGCCTCGGTGCCCGGCACGGCATGATAACCCACCTGCCGCCCGGCGGACAGGCGCAGCGCTTCCTCGTAGGCGATGTTCAGCTGAATGAGCTCTTCCTGGGCCTTCTGCTGCCGCTCCGCGTCCACAAACAGGTCGGGATGGCAGCTTTTCACGCGGGTGCGGTAAGCCTCGTGCACCTGCCGTTCGTCGGCCTCCTGGGTCAGGCCCAATACTTCAAAGGCATTCAAGGCGATTGTTTCCTCCCGTTACAGGGCTTCCCGATGGATATCGGCCCCCAGGGCCCGGAGCTTTTCTTCCATATGCTCATACCCGCGCTCGATGTAGGCGGGCTCGTAAATTTCGGTGACGCCCTTGGCCATCAGCCCGGCCACCACCAGCGCGGCACCGGCGCGCAAATCGGTGGCCGTAATGGGCGCGCCGTACAGCTCGGGCACCCCTTCGATGATGGCGGTGTCGTCCAGGATGCGCACCCGGGCGCCCATTCGCTGCATTTCAATCAGGTGCTTGAACCGGGATTCAAAGATGGTTTCGATGACGATGCTGTCCCCGCTGGCCTTGGTCAGCATGGCGCTCATGGGCTGCTGCAGGTCGGTGGGGAAGCCGGGGTATTCCTGGGTCTTGATGTTCACGGCCCGGTGCCCACGCAGGGTGCGCACGCGGATGGCGTCGTCCGTATCGCTCACCTGCACGCCCATTTCCAGCAGCTTGGCCGTCAGCGCCTCCATATGGGTGGGGATGCAGCCCCGGATCACCACGTCGCCCCTTGTGGCGGCGGCGGCGATCATGAGGGTGCCCGTCTCGATCTGGTCGGGAATCACGGTGTAGGTGCTGCCGTGCAGATAACGGACGCCCTGGATGCGGATGGTGCCCGTGCCCGCGCCCTTTACCTTGCAGCCCATGGAGTTTAAGAAGTTGGCCAGGTCCACAATATGCGGCTCCCGCGCCACGTTGTAGAGCACCGTGGTGCCCTCCGCCCGGGCCGCCGCCAGCATGGCGTTGATGGTGCCGCCCACGGTGATGCGGTCGAAAAACACGCCCGCCCCCGTCATTTTGCCCTTGGCGTAAATCACCGCGCCCTTTTCCTCCACTTCGGCGCCCAGGGCGCGGAAGGCTTTCAGGTGCTGGTCCACCGGCCGGTTGCCGATGGCGCAGCCCCCGGGATAGCCCACCTCCGCCTGGCCGAAACGGCCCAGCAGCGCGCCCAGCAGGTAATAGCTGGCCCGCATGCGCTGGCTCTGCCGGTAGGGCACCACGCAGGAGGCCACCTTGTGGGGATCGATGTACATCCGCCGGGCGGCGGTGTCGAATTCCACCTGCGCGCCCAGGTTGGTCAGGATGTCCACCAGCACATGCACATCCTCGATATCGGGCAGGTTTTCGATGGTGCAGGGCTCGTCGCACAAAAGCGAGGCGGCAATCACCGCTACCGAGGTGTTCTTGCCCCCGGATACATAGGTCTCGCCAATCAGCGGCAGGCCGCCCGTAATGAGCAGCTTGTAATTGTCCATCCGGCAGCGTCCTCCCTCGACTGCGGCATCGTAAAGTACGGAAAATCATGGGAAACAGAAATTATACCATTTTCATTATAGCATAGATTTCCGCTTTTGTTAAGAGCTTCTTGGAAAAAAGACGGA
>CANQKI010000049.1 GCA_947624355.1 uncultured Clostridia bacterium
ATCGCCGTGACGGAGGAATGGATCGATCGGCAGCAGGAAAACACCGACCATTACGACCGCTTCGCAGCCCTGGTGGAGAAGTATGTGGACATTTCCGAACTGACCACCGGCATCGTGAACGAATTTATCAAGAAGATCATCGTCCACGAAGCGGACAAATCTTCCGGCCGCCGCAGACAAACCGTCGAGATCGTCTTCAACTTCGTCGGCCAAGTCGAAATACCCATTCTGACCGCTCCGATTACTACGGAAACGCATCGGCCCCAAAGAAAAACCGCGTAACGATGAACGCTGCGCGGTCTCCTCACAGATTAATTTCTTCCACAGATTAGTTCCTTACAAACAATAACGCTCCCCCGAACGGGCATTTTTCTGTCTTTCTCCGGAGGGCAAGCCCTCCGGGCGGCGGCCCATGGCCGCCCTGCCCCGGCGAACGGGTTGCGATAAAGTATCCTGCCGTGTGCAAGTGTCGTTGAGAAGTGGAACGCGTTTCCCGTTGCGTTCGTATATTGTTTCGTTGAACCTGCTGCTTGAAAATAAAGAATTCGCTTGTCGCGTGCAAAGCGTCATAGCGAAACATAACTTGTTTTCCGCTGTGCCTGTAAGGCATTTCGTTTATCCTGATACAAACGGAAACAGAGAAACTTACTGTGAGCAAAGCATTGAAAGAAAGCGCTGCATGCTTTTGCTCTGCATGCAAAGCGCTTCGGATAACAGATACAAAGCAACTTATTGCGAGTGAAACATATATGGCGATTAAGCAGCGCAACACAAGCGCAATGAAAAACACCTGCGCAGGCCCAGGGCACGGCGGCAGTACGCCGCCAGCCCGGACAGGCCTGCCTGTCCGGGGAAAAGCCGGGAACAACCGATCGGGAAAAGCTTGCTTTTCCCCGGCGGTTTTCCCGGCTTTTCTTGGTGCCCTCGGGCCGTCTAACTATCGTGTACCCATAAGCTACAGCGGCACATTGTTTGATTTACACGCCAACCCCGTTCCGCAACTGCGGGTCCAGGGGGATCATCCCCCTGGTGGGGTTGAGGGGCAAAGCCCCCAGAAGTCCCCCTGGCGTAGGGTTTGGGGCCGCGGAGGCCCCAAAAGCTTCCGCAACCCGTCAGCCATCCGTCAGCTGCCGGCGCAGGGTGGTGTAGCGCAGGGCGATATGGTTGTTGTTGACCATCTGAGCGATGGCCTCTTCCCGGCCCACCAGCACCACCAGTTTCCGGGCGCGGGTCAGGGCGGTATAGAACAGGTTACGGGTCAGCAGCCGGGGCGGGCCCCCAAGCACGGGCATGACCACGCAGGGAAATTCGCTGCCTTGGCTCTTATGGACGGACAGGCAGTAGGCCAGCTCCAGTTCCTCCAGCTGCTGGTAATCGTATTCCACGGTGCGTTCGTCGTCGTATTTCACGGTCACGATGCGGTCCTGGGTATCGAGGCCGGTAATGAACCCCACGTCGCCGTTAAAAACGCCCTCGCCCTCCTCGCCGGTATCCGTTTTCCAGGCGAGCTGATAATTGTTTTTCACATGCATCACCTTATCCCCCAGGCGGAAAAGGGTATCGCCGTAAGCGATTTCCTTCTTGAAAGGCGCGGGGGGATTGAGGGCGGCTTGGAGCATGGCGTTCAGGGCGTGCACCCCGGCGCCTGATTTCTTGACGGGGGACAGAACCTGGATATCCCGCACGGCGTCGCTGCTGTGAAGAAACTTAGGCAGCCGCCGGGCGCACAGGCCCACAATGGCCTCGGAGGCCTGGTCGGGAGCGTACTGCCGCTCAAAGAAGAAATCGCTGTCCTTTTTGTTGAGGATGGGGGGCTCCCCATGATTGATCCTGTGAGCGTTGGTAACGATCAGGCTTTCGCCGGCCTGGCGGAAAATATCCGTCAGCCGCACGGAGGGCACGGCCCCGGATTTGAGGATGTCCCCCAATACATTGCCCGCGCCCACGGAGGGCAATTGGTCCGCGTCCCCCACCAGGATCAGGCGCACCCCGGGCTTCAGCGCCCGAAGCAGGCTGCGCATCAGGAACACATCCACCATGCTCATTTCGTCCACAATGACGCAGGCGCAATCCAGGGGGTTCTGCTCGTTGCGGAGGAATCGCCCTTCCTCCCCGGCAAATTCCAGCAAACGGTGCAGGGTCTTTGCCTCGTGGCCCGTGGCCTCGCTCATGCGCTTGGCCGCCCGGCCGGTGGGCGCGGCCAGGAGCACGTCCCGGCCCAGGAGGGAAAGGATGCAGTTGATAATGGTGGTTTTGCCCGTGCCCGGGCCGCCGGTAATCACCATGAGCCCCTGGGAGAGGGCCTCTAAAATGGCCGTTTTCTGGTTCTCGCTGAATTCGATATGCCGTTCCTTTTCAAAGGCCCGGATGCTTTCCCGGGCGGCCTCGGGCATCATGGTCTGGGCCGCGCCGAGAAGCAGCTTCAGATACCTCGCAATTTCCTTTTCGGCGTAAAAATAGCTTTGCAGCATGAGCCCGTCGCCATTTTCGGTATCCACGGCCACCAGTTCCCGGGCAAAGAGCAGGGCGTCCAGGGGATGGAGCAGCATTTCCACGGACACCCGGAGAGCCTTCGCGGCCCGGTCCAGCAGCATGTCCCGGGGCAGATAAGTGTGCCCCTCGGACGCGGCGGCCTCGGAAAGCACATATTTGAGGCCGGCGGACAGGCGGTATTCGCTGTCCTGGGGAATGCCCAGGGACAGGGCAATCCGGTCGGCAGTGAGGAAGCCCACACCCTCAATATCGTCCATGAGCCGGTACGGGTTTTCCCGAATCTTCTGCTGGGCCGTCGCCCCGTACACCTTGCTGATCTTCACGGCCAGGGAGGGGGAAACGCCGTAGGACTGCAGGAAAATCATGGCCTCCCGGGCGGCGTACTGCTCCTGAAAGGACTGGGCGATCTGCCGGGCGCGCTTGGGGCCGATGCCGGGCACGTCGGTAAGGCGTTCGGGATGCTCGCTTAAAATATCCAGGGTCTCCCTGCCGAATTCCTGCACAATCAGCCGCGCCGTGGCCGGGCCCACCCCGTGAATCAGCCCCGAACCCAGGTAGCGCTCGATGCCGAGCAGGGTGGTGGGCTTGCGCACTTCGCAGGAAGCGGCCTTGAACTGCCGCCCGTATTGCGGGTGCTCCACCCACGCGCCTTCCAGGAGAATCTGCTCCCCGGCGGCCAGGGCGGGCAGGGTGCCCACGGCCGTGACGCTTTCCCGCCCGAGCTTTACCTGAACAACGGAATAACCGTTTTCCTCATTGCGGAAAACGGTTTCTTCCATAACAGCTTCGATTCTTTCGGGCATACAAAGCGTTCCTTCCCGCCTTACGCTTCGGCGGCGCGGCGGCCTTTCTTTTTGCCGGCAGGCTTTCTGCTCTGGCTGATCTTGGGCAGCGGCTTGGTATCCAGCGTGGCGGCGGAGCGGCCCCGCGTCACGTTGAGCACCAGGGCGACGCCCGCGATATTGGTGATGAAATTGGAGCCGCCATAGCTGAGGAAGGGCAGGGGGATGCCCGTAATGGGCATATAGCCGATGCTCATGGCGATGTTTTCAAACACATGGAAGAACAGCATGGCCATGACCCCGATAATCACCAGCCGGCCGAACATATCTTCCGTGAACCGGGCCAGGTACAGCATGCGCAGAATGATGAAAAGGTAAATGAGCAGCACAACGGAGCAGCCGATGAACCCAAAGCTCTCCCCCACCACCGACCAGATGGCGTCCGTGGAGCTTTCGGGCACGAAGCCCAAAGTGGTCTGGGAGCCGGTCACAAAGGTGCCCACCCCCGTCAATTGCCCGGTGCCGATGGCGGCCTGGGATTTGAGAATCTGATAGCCGCCCGACTGCTCGTATTTATACGGGTCCAGGAAGGCCAGCAGACGCAGAATGCGGTAATCCGTGGTTTCGGCCATGAGCCCGTAAGCCACCAGAATGCCGATGCCGATGGCGCCAACCAATCCGATGCCAAGAATAATCCGCAAATCCACCCCGGCAAAATAAATCATAATCAGGAACATGGCCACAATCACGATGACCGAACCCGTTTCGCCCTGGGCCAGCACCACCAGGGAAGGAATGCCCACAATGAGGCACACGTTGATAAAATCCCGCAGGGTGCCCATGGGTTTTTCGGTCTGGGCCAGATGCCTGGCCAGCAGCAGCAGCACGGCCAGCTTGGAAAATTCGGCGGGCTGCAGGGAGCGGCCCAGAATGTTGGAACGCATCCAGCCGCGCAGACCGTTGCTCACTTCCCCGGCGAACAGGGTGACCACCAGCATCCCCAGCACCGCCATGTAGGCAAGGCGTGCCCGGGCCCGGTAAATGCCGGTTGGGATGGCCATAATGACGCCGATAACGATGGGCGAAACCAGCAGAAAAATGGACTGCCACATGCTGGAGCGGGAATTGAGGATTTTGTTGAGCAATGGCACGCCCGCGCTGACGTCCAGGTCATAGGTGGCCATGCTGATGCAGAAAACGCCGAAAAAGGACAGCAGATAGACCGCCGCCAGCAGCATCCAGTCAAAGTGCGCCCGGGAGCGGCGCTTGGTTTCAGTGAGGCTCACAGGGCCGCGCCTCCTTTCCTTTCAAAGAAGCGCAGGAAGGGCCGGGGGCCGTAATCGGGCAGGGGCGTATCCGCCCCCAGCATCCGGGAGGCCGCGCAGGCAACGGCGTCCGCCACGGCATGATCGCCGCAGTCCAGGGGCGATTCATGGCGGAGGAAAGCGCGGTACATTTTTTCGCTTTCGGGCAGCACGCCAAGCAGCGGCAGATCCAGCACCTGCGCCATGGCGGCGGGGGCCATCATTTCCCCCCGGCGGATCAGGCGGGGCCGCGCCCGGTTGACGATAAGACCGGGGCGTTCTTCTTCCCGTTCCGCCAGAATAGAGGACAGCCGCTCGGCGTCCCGGAGGGACACGTCGTCCGGCGTGACCACGAGGATGGGCCGGGCATGGGCGCCCAGCACGTTTTTGAGGCCCCGGCCGACGCCCGCGGGCGCGTCAATCAGCAGAATATCGGTTTCCGCGCTCAGCTGCGCAATAAGCGCCGCCAGTTCTTTTCCTTTAATATCCGAGGCCTTCATCAGCTGCGGCGCGGCCAGCAGGGAAAGCCCTGGCATTTCCTCCGGAGAAACCAGCGCCTGCTCCGGCAGGCAGCGCTTTTCCATCAGGTCCCCCAGGTCGTAAATCACCCGGTCCTGAAGCCCCAGCATGAGATCGACGCAGCGGAGGCCGATATCGCCGTCCAGAAGGGTCACCCGCAAGTGCTGCCGGGCATAGTAAACGGCCATGGCGGCCGCCAGCGTGCTTTTGCCCACGCCGCCTTTCCCCGACATCAGGGCGAATATCCTGCTCATAGCTCGCTCCTTTCCGTTATGGCGCCAGGGTGTTGCCCCCGGGCAGGGAGATGTTTTCGTCCACCTTGGCCTTTTCGTCCAGGTAGAAGCCGATAAAGTCGCGCACGGCCTCGGTGGTGTATGCCCCGGAGAAGCCGTTGGCAATGAAGCTGACCACGGCGATTTCGGGGTCATCCTGGGGCGTGAGGGCGACGAACCAGCCGTTGTTTTCAAGGTCCAGCTTGATTTTCCCGATGGTCACCTGGGAGGTGCCGGTTTTTCCGTACATAACGTCGCTGGCGTTGTATTTCCAGTTGCGGAAATGGCTGCCGGCGGTACCGGTCTCGTCGACCACGCCCTCCAGCCCTTCCAGGATATAGGGCATGAATTCCTTGGCCGATTCCAGCACGTTTTCCTGGGTGGCGGTGCGCTGGGAGAGAATTTCGCCGTCCGGGGACACGATGGAGCTGACGATCTGCGGGTTCCACACGATGGCGTCGTTGGTGAGGGCCCCTACGTAGCGTACCACGGCAATGGGGGTCAGCAGGGTAATGGACTGGCCGATGCCCATCTGGATTTCCTGGCTGCCGCCCCATTTGATGGTGTTCAGGTAGCTCCACAAATCGCGCATCAGCGCCGCCTGCATGACCATGGACCGGGTCATGTTCAGCTCGGTCATGAAAATGGGGCGGGCGTTCACCACCCAGTCGTCCGAATTGGTGTTGATGGCCATGTCCATGAGCAATTTAATGCACCGGTCCAGGCGGGCGTCGTCGTATTGGATGCCGTTGCTGGCCCCGAAATTCTGGATGTGCTGCTTGATTTTCGCGGCCACCAGGATGGGGGTGGAGGTCATCTGCTCTTCCAGGCTGACGGTCTGGTCGTAAAGGTTTGTCTGGTTGCCCACGATGGAGCGGGCCTCGCTGGGCAGGTCGATGCCCGTTTTCTTGGTGAGGCCCATCTGGGCGGCGTACTGGTACAGCCGCTCGGTGCCGTCCTCCCCGTACAGGCGGGAGGCGAGGGTGTAGAAGAAATAGTTGCAGGAATTTTTCAGGCCGCCGGCGATGTTCAGGTTCTGGTGGTTCTGGGGGTAATTGGTCCAGCACTTGGGCGCGTCTTCCCTGTTATTGGTGTATGCCATGAAGCGGCCGCCGTCCGAAATGGTTTCGGTAGGGGTCAGTTCATGGTTGGTCAGGGCGGCCAGGCCCGTGACCATCTTGAAAATGGAGCCCGGCTCGGCCCGGGTCTGGATGGCGTAATTCTGCAGAAGGCCCCGGGGGTCCTGCACGATTTCCTGGGCGGCCTCGCCCCCGGCCACCATGGCGTTCAGGTCATAGCTGGGGTACTGGGCCATGGCCAGCATATTGCCGTTCTTCACGTCCAGCACCAGCAGCACGCCGTGCTCGGCCAGCTTGATGGGGAATTCGTCCCAGTCCCGCACGCTGATTTTTTCCCGGTTGGTTTCCAGCCAGGCGGAATCCTGCATGCGCTTTTCCTGTTCGTTCCGGGTGGCCTCCACGTTGTTTTTGATGAATTCCTCGGCCATGGCCTGGTACTGCACGTCGATGGTGAGCTTGACGGTGTTGCCGTCCTGGGGCGGGGTATAGGAAAGCTCCCGCATCACCTGGCCCTTGGGGTCCACCTCCACCACCCGGCTGCCCTGGCGCTGGGTGATGTTGGCGGTGAGCCAGTTTTCCATGCTCATTTCAATGCCGGCCTGGCCGATATAGTCGTTCATGGCATAGCCTGCGGGCTTCAGGTCGCTTTCGTAATAATCGGCGTTCTGGATTTTGCCCGTATAGCCGATGATGTTGGCGGCCAGGGAGCCGTTGGGATACACCCGCTTTTCCCCGATGGTGACCCCCAGCCAGGACATGCTCATGCTCCGGCCCTCGATCTCGCTCACCGTTTCATAGCTCACGTCCTCGGCGATGGGCACGGGGGTGGAGTTGAAAATGTTGTTCTGCATTTCCACGTTGATGGCGATGACCTTGAGCACGTTTTCTTCCGTTACCGGAATGCGTTCCACGGCTTTGCTTTCGTCGCCCCCGTTGTCGGGCACCACGGAATTGCCGCCTTGATCCAGCATCAGCACATACTGCCCCGGCCCCGCGTGGGTGAAGCCGTAGCGCTGACGGAGCCGCTCAAAGCAGCTTTCGGCGTCGGGGTAGGAGGTCAGGTTGGTCAGGTAATTGTTGCTGCGGAACATGCTTTCCCGGGCGTTGTAGGTGTATTCCGAGATGCCGCTGCCGAAATTGAATTCCCAGCGGCCCGTTTCGGCGCTGCGCTGCAGGGGGCTGGTGACGGAAATTTCGCCGCCGTAGCGCTCGATAATCTCAATGGCGTCCAGGAGCATTTTGGTGGGATAGTCCCAGTCCGTCTGGTTTTCCCGGTAGAAGGTGATGTTGTACACCTTTTCGCTCTTGGCCAGCACCACGGAGTTGACGTCGGTAATCATGCCGCGGCTGCCCCGCACGGCAATGCGCTTGATACTGGAGGAGCCGGTCTCGGAAGCGTACTCCGCGCCCTTGATGACCTGCAGGTCGTACATCCCGTAAAACAGCACGCAGAACACGGCCACCACAGCGGCAGTGAAAACCACAAACCGGGCGTTGAGGCCGGCGTCCTTTTTCCGTTTTCTCCGGGTTTTCCGGAATTCGTCACGCTTCAAAGAAGCTCACCTCCTTCGCTGCGCCTTCTCCTGTGGTACATCCCCAGGAAAATGCGGAGCGGCACCATCAGCCCGGCCGCCAGGGCCATGGTGTACACCAGGCTGCCCAGGAGCCGCGCGGCGTGGAAAAACACAATGTCCACGCCGATCAGGTACAGATACGCGCAGAGCACGATATTGAGCAGCGCGTCCATCATCCCCGCGCACAGGGGGATGCGGATTTCGGCCGGGTAATCGGTTTCCCGGCGCCGGCCGGTAGTATTGAGCATGCGAAGCCGCTCCCGCTTGCGGTCGCTCATGTCGGCGAAAAACTGGGCGCACAGCATGGCGATGACAGGATAGGCAATGGCGTAAAATGCGGGCACGTTGCCCAGCATGCATTCCTTCAGAATACCGATCAGGCAGGAGGAGCAGAAGGCGTACTTCTTCCCGTAGGAAACCGTCAGAATGGCGATGACGGCAAATTCCACGCTGCCCACGGCCCCCTGAACAGCCAGGTGCTCCATGACGCAGCCCTGAATCAGGTAAGCGCCCAGGGTCAGCAGCAGCACCTTCAGGCCCTTTTTCAGCTCCCTCACGTCTCGTCCTCCATGATCATGCCGCCGGGATCCTGGGTGGGAACCGGGCTGGGCGTCGGGGTAAAGGTGGGCCGGGGAGAGGGCTCTTCCGTGTGATCCGGGTCCTCGGGGGGCAGGTAGGAAAGGTTATCCGGCGGCAGGGTGGCCGCGGGATCGGGGGTAACGTCCGGCGTGGGGCCGGGGGTGGGCGAAGCGGTGGGCTCGAAGGTCACGACCACGGGGGTCGTCTGCGTTTCGGGCGCCTGGGAGAAGAGGAAATCGCTGGTGCCGCTCAGGGACAGGGTAGGCACGGGCCGGGCGGTAACCAGGGGCTCCAGGGTGGCCGAATAGCTGTCCGGCCGGCTCTGGGCCGCCTCGGCATAGGTGGGCCGGTAGCGGTACACCGTTACGTATTCCAGGTGCTGGAAATCCACGATGGGCTCGATGACCACGTAGGATTTGTTGTCCTCCATGCCCCGGGTGCTTTCCCGCACCTCGCCGATGGGAATGCCCTTGGGGAATTCCAGGCCCACGCCGGAGGTGACCACCATGTCGCCCGGCCGGGCCACGGAGTTGTCCGGCAGGTAATACATGCGGCACATGGGTTCGCCCGTGGAGCCCAAAGTGCCCTTTACGCTGCCCTGGTCCCGGGTGGACTGGATGAGGGCGGCCACGGTGCAGTCGCTGTTGATGATGCAGCGCACCTTGCAGGTGGTTTTTTCCACATCGTAGGTCACGCCCACCAGGCCCCCCTGAGCCACCACGGCCATGTAATTGTCCACGCCGTTTTCGGAGCCCACGTCCAGGGACAGGGTGGAAAAATAGTTGCCCGAATCCGTCAGCACCACGGAGGCGGCCAGGGGGTTCAGGTCCCGGTTGCGGTCCTGCTCGTCCAGCAGGCTGTAAAGCTCCTGAATGGTGCGGCGGTATTCCTCGTTCTGGGCGCCCATGGTGGCGTAATCGTCCAGAAGGAGGGTCAATTGCTCGTACTGATATTCGATTTCGCCCCGGATCTTGAGCATGCGCAGGTAATCCACCACGCTGTCCGTCACGTTGGAAAAAAAGCGCTGCACGGGGCTGACCACAGAGGAAATGATCTGGCGCGGCATGGCCAGCAGGGGATGCTCGATGAAATTGGAAACCACCAGCAGCGTGGCCGTCAGGAACAGAAACCCGCAGACCAGAATCACCGCAATGGTTTTGAGGAAGGTATGCCGGTCGTCCGTCGCCTTTTTTTTGCGGCTCTTTTTCTTCTTCTTTCGTTTTTTTGCTTTTGCCTTGCCGGGCTTTTCCTCCTCTTCCCCGGCTTCCCCGCGCTTGCGGCGGTCTTCCTCCTCCCAGGCCTTCCGGGCCTTGCCGGGCTCGTCCGCGTCCACCCGGCGGGCCTCGTCGTCCCAGGCGTCGTCGGCGATCCTGGCGCGTTCCTGCAAAATGGACGCGTCGCTGTCGTCGTCTTCGTCAAGGTCGTCTTCCGGGGGTTCCTCCGCCGGGGTTTCCGGCGGCTTTTCCGCCCGTTCCTCCGTTTCCCCGGCGGGGATTTCCTCTTCGGCCTCCCCGTTTTCAGCAGGAGAAGAAGGCCCTTCCGCAATTTCTTCGGCGGGCGCTTCGTTCACGGAAACCGCGGCCTGCCCGGCCGATTCTTCCTCTTCCGGAAGAATCGGGTTGGGAATATTCAGGCTTTCGCTTTCGTGGAAGGAATTCTCCTGATGTCTTGCCATGTTCACTCCTCTCCTTCTTCACGAAGGAAGCTGGGCTTGCTGATGCGGCTGAGCAGCTCGGGATGGTCGGTCAGGTAGCCCACGCCCATGGCCGCGCAGCTCATGGGGTCCTTGGCCAGGCGCACGGGCATATCCAGTTCGGAGGCAATAAACTGGTCCAAGCCGAAAAGCAGTGCGCCGCCCCCCGTCAGGTGGATGCCCGATTTCATCACGTCCCCCG
This sequence comes from uncultured Clostridia bacterium, assembly GCA_947624355.1. GTDB lineage: Bacteria > Bacillota > Clostridia > Christensenellales > Aristaeellaceae > RUG563. The sequence goes on from CANQKI010000049.1 coordinate 10,498, forward strand.
CCAGTTCGGGCGGCGTGCGTTCCAGGACCTCCTGAATGGCCGAAAGGATGGCCTCGCAGGGGGAGCGCAGGGCCTCGTAAACCTGGGTGGAATTCAGTTCGGCCGTCTGGGGCAGGTTGGTGATGATATCCCGGCCCCGCACCAGCGCCCGCCGCTCCTCCTTGAGGGGCAGGGCGGCGCCCAGGGTCATTTTCACGTCCTCGGCGGTGCGGTCGCCGATGAGCATATTGAATTCCCGCCGGACATAGGCGATGATGGCCTCGTCCATTTTCACGCCGCCGATGCGGATGGAGCGGGATGCCACAACGCCCCCCAGGCTGATGACGGCGGCCTCGGTGGTGCCCCCGCCGATATCCACCACCATGGAGCCATAGGGCTCAAAAATCGGCAGGCCCGACCCCACGGCGGCGGCAAAGGGCTTTTCCACCAGGTGCAATTGCCCGTCCCGGACGCCGGCGTAAATGGCCGCCCGGCGCACGGCCCGGCGCTCGATAGGGGAAATGCGGCAGGGCACGGTCATGACGGCCCGGGGCTTGATCAGCCGGGACGCGCCGATGGCCTTGCGCACAAAGTACTGCAGCATATACTGCGTCATATCGAAATCCCGGATCATGCCGTCGGACAGGGGGCGGACGGCCGTCACGTCCCCGCCGATGCGGCCCAGCAGCACCCGCGCCTCTTCGCCGATGGCGCGGATGGCATGGCGGCCGTCCCTGTCCACCACCAGGAGGGAGGGCTCGTCCACCAGAATGCTTTTTCTCTTAACGTATACCTGGGTATTGGCCGTGCCCAGATCAATACCGATATCGGGTGCGATAATGGCCATGCGTCCTCATCCATCCGTTTCTGTTTTTATAAAATCTGCATGCCCGCCTTGATCAGCATATCCCGGACAAGGGCCATGGGCAGGCCGATCACGTTGGAATAGCTGCCCTCGATCCGGCGCACAAACATGCCCCCGCGCCCCTGCAGGGCGTAGGCCCCCGCCTTGTCCATGGGTTCCCCCGTGGCGATATAGCGCAGAATGGTATCGTGGGAAAGGAGGGAAAACTGCACCCGGGACTGGTCCAGCCCCACGTCCCGGTGCCCGTCCCCCATCAGGCACACGCCGGTGTACACCGTGTGCCACGCGCCGGAAAGCAGCATCAGCATTTCCTCGGCGTCCTTTTCGTCCCGGGGCTTGCCCAGCACCCGGCTCTGGATGTATACGACGGTATCCGCCCCCAGCACCAGGCGGCCGGGGTATTTTTCCGCCACCGCCGCGGCCTTGCGGGACGCGTTCTCCATCACCAGTTCTTCCGGCGCGCCCGTCTTCAGCTCCTCCGCGTCCGCGGTAATTACCTCGAAGGGGATGCCCGTATACCCCATCAGCTCCCGCCGTCTGGGGGAGGACGAGGCCAGGATCAGCTTTTCGTTCATGCGGATTCGTTCCTTCCCGTCCGTTTTTGCATACGCAAAAAAGGCGCTCTCTATTATAGCATAATTCCGGGGCGGAAGTACAGTATTTTTGAAATAATTTGCAACATTTTTGTAAAAAGCTCCGGTCCGGGCCGCGCCTTCAGGCGGACTATCCGCCCCTTTGCCGCACGGAGCAGGCTTTTTCATCAAAAAAACGTTGAAATTCGGTTTTCAATCTGTTATAATATGGGCAGGATAGGCTGTGCCGGGTTCCCGCCCCTCCGCGCTATCGAATTATTGAAGATGTAAGATTGAGGAAAATTTATTTGTTCCATGAAAAAGAAGGATTGTATTTCGTAACCGCATACCCCGTTTTCCGGCCGGGAGAAACGCCGCAGAAACAGTGGGCCGTTTCCCTGTTTTCATATCGTCCCAGGCAATATCTTCCAAGGAGGAACCATCGTGAGCGAAAAGTTTGAAGAAATGACCGTCATCGAGCTGCGCCGGGCCGCCAAGCAAATGGGCGTGAAGCTGGGCGCAGGCATCAGCAAGCAGGGCATCGTGGATAAGCTGAACGAGGCCGTGGCCAACCATCCCGTGCTGGCGGAGCGGCTTGTTCCCGCGGACGACGCCCCGGCCCCCGCCGCCCCCGTCCGCCGGGCGTCCATTATCGCCGACGACGAGCCCGAGGAGGACGAGGACGACGTGCCCGTGCTCACCCCCAATCCCGACCTGCAGATGAACCGCCGCGCCCCGGCCCCGGGCTATACGCCCCCCGCGGCCCAAAGCGGCGCTTCTTCCCTGAACGCCATTTCGGCCAAGGCCCCCGCCTTCACCATGGAGGGGTCCCGGGCCTGGCACAATCCCCGGGCCTATGCGCCCCAGAATTATCCCCGCACGGCCAACACCTGGAATTCCCGGCCCGGCCAGCCCGGCGTGCCCGGGGATCAGCGGGGATACAACAGGCCCATGCCCGGCCCCCGCCCGCCCCAGCGGCCCGTAAGCCACGCCCAGCATTTCGGCCCCGAATCGGGCGAACCGGACAGCCGGGCGGAATACCGTCCCGGCTACAATCCCGGCGGGGATTTTGCCCCCCAGCAGCCTGCCCCCCGGAACGATTATCCCTCCGGCTGGCGGGGGGATTACGCCCCCCAGCAGGCCACGGCGTCCGGCTATTACCATAAGGACCCGCCCGGCCCCACGGGCCCCAACATGGCCGACATGCTCATGGCCGGGGACTGCGTGGACGGCGCGGGCGTGCTGGAAGTGCACCCCGAAGGGTACGCTTTCCTCCGCACGGACGGCTACCTGCCCGGCCGCAGCGACGTGTACGTATCCAACGCCCAGGTGCGCCGGTTCAACCTGCGTTCGGGGGATTATGTGGAGGGCAAGGTGCGCCCCCAGCGGGAAAACGACCGCTCGGCCGCCATGCTCTACATCACCGACATCAACAGCCGGGGGGCGGAAGAAAACGCCAACCGGGTGAGCTTTGAAAACCTGACGCCCCTGTACCCCAAAAAGAAGCTGGAATTTTCCCTGAAGGACGGCGACCCCACGTTGCGGGTGCTGGACCTCATGTGCCCCATGGGCTTTGGCCAGCGGGCCCTGATCCGCACCCAGCCGGGTTCGGGCAAGACCACCCTCATCCAGAAAATGGCCGCCGCCCTGGCCCGCAATTCGGGCCGGACCCAGGTGATGGTGCTGCTGCTGGACGAGCGGCCGGAGGAAATTCCGCTGATGAACGAGGCGGTCAAGGCCGAGGTCATTGCCGCGCCCTTCGATATGTCCCTGGAAAACCAGATGAAGCTGAGCGAAATGGCCCTGGAGCGGGCCATGCGCCTGGTGGAAATGAAAAAGGACGTGGTATTCTTCGTGGACAGCCTGAGCAAGCTGGCCAAGGCGTACGCCGCCGCCGCGCCCCAGGCCGCCCGCACGCTTCCGAACGGCATCGTGGCCGGGTCCCTGACGAAGCCCCGCCGCCTGTTCGCCGCCGCCCGGAACACCAAGGAGGCCGGCACCCTCACCGTCATTGCCGCCGTGGACGCGGACGACCCCGTGGCCGAGGAAATGCGGGGAGCGTGCAATATGGAAATCGTCTGTTCCAAGGCCCTGTGCGACCGGGGTGTGTTCCCGGCCATCGACCTGAATAAGTGCCAGGCCCGCCGCAGCGACCTGCTTTTGACCGAAGCGGAAACGGCGGCCCTGGAAAAAATGAAGAACGCCCTGCGGAACAAAAACCCGCTGGAAGGGATGCAGTTCATTCTTTCCCTGGTGGAAAAGACGGAAAGCAACCAGGCGCTTCTTGAAAACCTGGATGCGCTCCTGGCCGGGGATAACGCATAACGGAGGGCAACATGCAGGCGACCAATTACCGCTGCCCCTGCTGCGGCGCGGCGCTGGTTTTCGGCAGCGAAAGCCAGCAGTTGGACTGCACCTCCTGCGGAAATTCCTTTCCGCTGGAAAGCATTGAAGAAGCGGCGCAGATTCAGGTGGAAAACACCGAAGACCGGGATATGCGCTGGGAAAGCCCGCCAAACGGGGGCTTTGAAACGCTGGAAAGCGCCAAGGTGCGGGCCTACCGCTGCCCGGGGTGCGGGGCGGAAATCATTGCGGACGAAACCACCGCCGCCACGGAATGCGTGTACTGCGGCAATCCCTCCGTGATGCCGGAGGCTTTGACGGGCGTTTACCGGCCCGATCTGGTGATTCCCTTCCAGAAAAGCCGGCAGGAGGCCCAGGCCGCCTTCCGCAAGCACTGCCTGGGGAAAAAGCTGCTGCCAAGCGGCTTTTTCGATGAATCCCGGGTGGAAAAAATCACGGGGGTATACGTGCCCTTCTGGCTGTTTCAGTGCGACGCCGAGGCCGACATGACCTATAACGCCACCCGGGTGAACATTCACCGGGAAGGGGACTGGGAAGTAACCCAGACCCAGCATTACCTGGTGCGCCGGGGCGGCCGGGTGGGATTCCGGCAGGTGCCGGTGGACGGCTCCGGGAAAATGGACGACACCCTGATGGAATCCATCGAGCCCTATGACGAAAGCCAGGCCCGCTCCTTTGCGGTGGGATATCTGAGCGGCTATCAGGCCCAACGCCACGACATCGATTCCGACGCCTGCCAGCCCCGGGCCAACGCGCGCATCCGCCGCAGCGTGCAGGAGCTGATGGCCGGCACGGTGATCGGCTATGCCTCCTGCGTTCCCGTCAACACCCAGATCAAAATGGAAAACGCCAGCGTGCAGCAGGCCCTCATGCCCGTGTGGCTGCTCAATACACGCTGGCGGGGGGAAAATTACACCTTCGCCATGAACGGGCAGACGGGCCGCTTCATTGGCGACCTGCCCACCGACTGGGGCAAATTCATCCTCTGGCTGGCGGGGGTTTTCCTGGGGGCAAGCGGCGTCGGCTACGCCCTGATGTACATTCTGTACAGCCTGGGGGTGCTGTGAAATGAAGAGATTTTTCATTTTCCTGTGCCTCCTTCTGTGCGTGTGCGCCCCCGCCCTGGCGGAGGGCCGGGTGATCGACGACGCCGGGCTGCTGAGTGCCCAGGAAGAGCAGGAATTAAACGAAACCATCGCCGGAATCGCCGACGCGTACCAGGCGGACGTGGTGCTGCTGCTTCAAAAAAGCATCGGCGGCCGGGACGCGAAAATGTACGCCGCCGATTATTACGACGAGCACGGCTTCGGCCAGGGGGAAGATAAAGACGGCCTCTTGTTCCTGCTGGCCATGAGCGAGCGGGAATACGCCACCGTCACCACGGGGGACGCCGTTTACGCCTTTTCGGACTGGACGCTGGACCAGATTCACGCCGACGTCACCCCTTACCTCTCCCGGGGCGAATACGCCGAGGCCTTCCGGCGGTACCTCCGCCAGGTTTCGGATATTTTACGGGATTTCAGGAAGGAAGAAGCCTCCTATTCCTATTATGTTGAAACCGATGATTACGGCGTCGTGCACGTCTACCGGCGGCTCACGCCCTTTGCCCGGGCCAACCGCGCCCTGCCGGTGATTGCAGTCGTCGCTTTCGTCATCGCCCTGATCGTGGCCTTCTCCCTCAAGGCCCAGATGAAGAGCGTCCGGCGGAAAAACACCGCCGATTCCTACGTGAAGGACGGTTCCTTCAACCTGACCCGCATTCAGGATATTTACCTGTACACCACCACCGCCCGCCGGAAAATCGAACAGGAGCCTCCCCCCGGCGGCGGCCATGGCGGCCACGGCGGCGGCAGCACCACCTTCCACGGCAGTTCGGGAACAACCCACGGCGGCCGCAGCGGTCACTTTTAAGGGCCGCAGAGGCTGTCAAAAATCATGATCCGGCATCAGACAGCGCCCCCGTTCTTTTGAAAGACGGGGGCGTTTAAGGAGGAAGCTTCATGCAGCCCGCAAAAGTATGGATGGAAACCGTCCTGATCCCCACTTACGGTACCGGCGAGCCGGACAAAAACCCCATGTTCCTGGAAAAAAGGGTGTATCAGGGGTCATCGGGCAAGGTGTATCCCTATCCCGTGGTGGATAAGATTCTGGACGAAAAAGAGGATAAGCCGTACCGGGCCGTGTTCCTGGAAAACGAATACCTGAAAATCATGGTGCTGCCCGAGCTGGGCGGCCGCATCCAGCGGGCGTACGACAAGACCAACGGCTATGATTTCGTGTACTACAACGAGGTCATCAAGCCCGCGCTGGTGGGGCTGCTGGGCCCGTGGATCAGCGGCGGCATCGAGTTCAACTGGCCCCAGCACCACCGGCCCACCACCTTCGCCCCGGTGGATTTCCGCATCCGGGAGGACGCGGACGGCAGCGCGGCGGTGGAATTGTCCGAAACGGACCAGATGTACGGCACCAAGGCCCTCATGACCGTGACGTTGCGCCCGGGGAAAGCGTACATCGAAATCGGCGGGCAATTGTACAACCCCACGCCCCTGCCCCAGACCTTCCTTTGGTGGGCCAACCCCGCCGTGGCGGTGAACGACCGCACCTATTCCGTCTTCCCGCCCGACGTGCACGCGGTATTTGACCACGGCAAGCGGGACGTGAGCGCCTTTCCCATTGCCCGGGGCGTGTATTACAAGCACGATTACAGCGCGGGGGTGGATATCAGCCGCTACAAAAACATCCCCGTGCCCACCAGCTATATGTGCGCCCATTCGGACGCCGATTTCGTGGGCGGCTATGACGAAGGAGTCGGGGCGGGCATCCTGCACATAGCCGATCATCATGTGAACCCGGGCAAAAAACAGTGGACCTGGGGCTGCGGGGATTTCGGCCGGGCCTGGGACCGGAACCTGACCGACGCAAACGGCCCCTACATCGAACTGATGACGGGCATGTACTGCGATAACCAGCCGGATTTTGCCTGGCTCCTGCCCCATGAGGAAAAGACGTTTACCCAGTATTTCATGCCCTACAAGGGCTGCGGCCGGGTGAAAAACGCCAGCCGGGACTGCGTGGTCAACCTGGAAAAGGAAGGGGATCAGGCCCGGATTTCCGTGTACGTCACCGCCCGGCGGGAAAACATCCGGATTCTCCTGACGGCGGCCGGAAAGCCCTTATATGATCAAGCCGTCTCCCTGTCCCCCGAAAAGGCTTTTTCCGCTTCCGTGCGGACGGACGCCCCCGAAACTTCCCTGACCCTCACCGTGCTGGACGAAAGCGGCCGGAAGCTGCTTTCCTATACCCCCGCCGAAGCCGAAGACGAAACAGTGCCCGACCCCATGCCCCCGGTCAAGCTGCCGGAAGAAATCAAAACCAACGAAAAACTGTACCTGACGGGGCTGCACCTGGAGCAGTACCGCCACGCCACCTTCCAGCCCGATCCCTATTACCTGGAAGCCATCTGGCGGGACGGCGGGGACATCCGGGCCAACAACGCCTACGGCCTGCTGCTGCTTCGCCGGGGGCGCTTTGCGGAAAGCGAGCCCTTCTTCCGGGCGGCCATTGCCCGGATGACCCAGCGCAACCCCAACCCCTATGACAGCGAAGCGTACCTGAACCTGGGCCTTTCCCTGCTCTTTCAGGAGCGGGAGGACGAAGCCTATGACGCCTTCTACAAGGCCGCCTGGTCGGCCCCCCAGCAGGAAACGGCTTATTATTTCCTGGCCTGCATTGCCTGCCGCCGGAAAGATTACGAAACGGCGTTCATCCATGTGGAGCGGGGTCTTGTCCGGAACGGGCGCAGCCTCCGGGCCCGGGCGCTGAAAGGGCTGATTCTGCAAAGCCTGGGCCGGAAGGACGAGGCCGAAGCGTGGCTTCAGGAAAACCTGCGGGTGGACGCCTTCGATTACCCCTCCCGCCTCGCCCTGGGGGATACGGAAGGGGCCCTCAGCCTGATGGGCAGCCGGGCCAGCAGCTTTATTGAATGCGCCGTCTTCTTCGCAGAAGCGGGATATTTTGCCGAAGCAGTGAAAGCCCTGGAGCTCTGCCCCGCCCCGAACGCCATGGTGCTGTACCACAAAGCCCTGTACCTGGACCGACAGGGGCTGGACGACGCATCCGCCCTGGCCGCCGCCCGGGCAAACGACGTCCTGGTATTCCCCAATAAACTGGAGGATATCGCCGCCCTCCGCCACGCCATGGAAAAGAATCCCCGGGACGGCCAGGCCCCGTACCTCCTTGGCTGCCTGTGGTACGATAAACGGCAGTACGACCGGGCCGTCGCCTGCTGGGAGCAGAGCGCCGCCCTGGCCCCCGCCTTCCCCGCCGTGCGGCGGTGCCTGGCCATTTACGCCTGGAACCGGCAGGGGGACGCGGACGCCGCCATCCGGCGGATGGAGGAAGCCTATGCCCTGAACGAAGGGGACGCCCGGGTGCTGCTGGAGCTGGATCAATTGTACAAAAAAACGGGCCGGAGCGTGGAAGAACGGCTGGATTTCCTGACGAAACACTTTGATACCGTATCCCGGCGGGACGACCTGTTCGCCGAATACTGCACCCTTCTCAGCTGCCGGGGGGAATACGAAAAAGCCCTTTCCCTGCTGGCGGGCCGCCGGTTCCATCCCTGGGAAGGCGGCGAGGGCAAGCCCTCGGGGCAGTACGCCTACGCCCTCACGGCCCTGGGCCGGGACGCCCTGGAAAAGGGGAACCCGGCGGCAGCCATCGATCTGCTTCAAAAGGCCCTCGTTTTCCCTGAAAATCTGGGGGAGGGCAAGCTGGAGGGGGCCAAGGACAACAACATCCATTATTTCCTGGGCCTGGCGTACCGGACCCTTGGGGACGAAGAAGCCGCCACGGAACACTTCCGCCTGGCCTGCCTGGGAGAACGGGAGCCCGCCGGGATGCTCTATTACAACGACCAGCCCGCCGATATGATCTTCTATCAGGGCCTGGCCCACCGGGCGCTGGGGGAGGAAAACGCTGCGAAAGAACGTTTCCGGCGTCTGCTGGATTACGGGTTGAAGCACCTCCAGGACGACGTGCAGATGGATTATTTTGCCGTGTCTCTGCCCGATCTTTCGGTGTTCGACGAGGACCTGAACCGCCGCAACCGGGTTTTCTGCCTGTATTTGATTGCCCTTGGCAAAACAGGCCTTGGAGAAATAAAGGGCGGCGCGAAGGCCCTGCACGAAGCCCTGGCCCTGGATCCCGCCCATCAGGGGGCGCTGTTTGCGGAAAGGAAGGAAAACCGTGGCCGTTATTGATCTCTCCGGCCTGTGGCAGTGCGAAATTCCGGGGCAGAAAAAGGCCGTGCATTTGCCCGGCACCCTGGATGAAAACGGCGTGGGGCATCCGGACCGGGTGAACCGGCCCTGGCACCCGGATATGGCCGACCCAGGCCGCCCCGATCCGTTGGCCGGGGACGTGATCACCAGCCGCTTCACCCGCCGGTTTACCTATGAGGGCCCGGCGGCCTTCACCCGTCTGCTGGAAACGCGGGTTCCTGAAAACGAACGGGTTTTCCTGGACGTTGAACGCTCCCGGCATCTGACGCTTCGCCTGAACGGCCGGGAAATTCCCGCCCTGATCCCCGGTACGGTGTCCACCCCCTATACTTTTGAACTGACCGGCCTTCTGACCGGCCGGGACGAAATCACCCTCATTTGCGACAACACCTACCCCGGCTGGCCCGCCGCCGACATCACCTGCGCCTCCGCCGCCACGGACGAAACCCAGACCAACTGGAACGGCGTGCTGGGTTACCTGCGCCTGCGGACGGAGCCCGTCACGTTCATCGAAAGCGTCCGGGCCTATCCCCAGGGAGATGCCCTTACCGTGTGCGTGTCCCTGAACGCCGGGACCTCCTGGCAGGGCACGGTATCCGTTTCCTCCCCCGCCCTGAGGGAACATGCGCGGAAGGAAATCCATATGGACGCGGGGCGGCAGGACGTCGTGTTTGACGGCCTGCCCCTGCGGGAAAACGTCCGCCGCTGGGACGAGGAGGATGGGAACCTGTATCCCCTGACGGCGGAAATCCCGGGCTGCCAAAAGGAAATTTCCTTTGGCGTGCGGGATTTTGCCGTACAGGACAGGCGGCTGGCCCTGAACGGCCGGAAAATCTTCCTGCGGGGGGAGGCCAACTGCGCCGTGTTTCCCGAAACGGGCCATCCCCCCATGACGGAGGCGGAATGGACGAAGGTGCTGGAAACCTACCGCGCGTACGGGGTCAATTGCATGCGTTTCCACAGCCACTGTCCCCCGGAGGCCGCCTTTGCCGCCGCCGACCGGATGGGGATGCTGATGCAGGCAGAGCTTTCCCACTGGAACCCCCGGAACGCCTTTGAAACGGAAGAAAGCTATGCCTATTACCGGCTGGAGCTAAAAAGCATCCTGCGCGTTTTGGCCAATCACCCCTCCTTCGTCATGCTGACCCTGGGCAACGAGCTCCAGGCCGGAGAACTGGGTCACCGCCGCATGGACGCCCTGCTGGCCCTGGCCCGGGAAATTGATTCCACCCGCCTGTACGCCGCCGGCTCCAACAACCATTACGGCGGCCAGGGGTGCGACCAAAACAGCGATTTTTACACCTCCTGCTGTTTTTACGGTCACGACCTGCGGGCCTGCAACGCGGGCATGGCGGGCTGGCTCAACCATGAATATCCAAACGCCCGCCATACCTATGATGCTTCCATGGCCGCCCTCCGGCAGGAATACGCCGGGGCTGTCGTGTCCTTTGAAGTGGGGCAATACGAGGCGCTGCCCGATTTTGACGAACTCCGGGATTTCAAAGGCGTAACCGACCCGGCCAATTACCGCCTCATCCGGGACAAAGTGGAAAAGCGGGGCCTGCTGCCCGCATGGAAGCGGCGGGTGGCGGCCACGGGGGAAATCGCCTTGCGGTGCTACCGGGCAGAAATCGAGGCCGCCCTGCGGACGGAGGGTTTGTCGGGCATTTCCCTGCTGGGATTACAGGATTTCCCCGGCCAGGGCACGGCCATCGTGGGCATGCTGAACGCCCATTTGCAGCCCAAGCCCTTCCCCTTCGCCCGGCCTGATCGCTTCCGGCGGTTTTTTACGGGAACGCTGCCCCTGGCGCTGCTGCCCAGGTTTACCTATGAAGCGGGGGAAACGCTGTCCTTCCCCGTCCGCATGGTCCATTACGGAAAATCTGCCCTGCAGGGCCGCCTGGTATGGACGTTGGGCGATCAGGCGGGGACATTGCCCGAGATCACCGCCCCTGCGGGACGCCTGACCGATCTTGGCACGGTACGGATTGTTCTGACCCGGCCGGGCCGGGAAACCCTGAAAATTGCCTTTGCGGGGCACGAAAACGAATACCCCCTCTGGATTTATGAAAAGGAAACCCCCGTCCGCCCCGAAAGCGTATATGAGTGCACTGCCCTGGATGAAACGGCGCTTGCGGTGCTGCAAAGTGGGGGCCGGGTGTACCTGTCGCCTCCCGCCACGGAGGCGGCCCTGCCCCATTCCGTTCCGGCCCAGTTTTCCACCGATTTCTGGTCGGTGGGCACGTTTCCCTTCCAGTCCGGGGCCATGGGCCAGCTGATCGAAAAGGATCACCCCCTGTTTGCCCATTTTCCCACGGAGGATTTCACGGATTTCCAGTGGTGGCCCATGGCAAACAGCCGGGCGCTTATCCTGCCCGGAGAATGGCAGGCCATCGTCACCGTGCAGGACAGCTATGCCCGCCTCCGCCCCATGGCCCAGCTGCTGGAATGCCGGTGCGGGGGCGGCCGCCTGCTGCTTTCCAGTATGGGCCTGCAAGATTTGCAGCAATACCCCGAGGCCCGGGCCCTGCTGCGGGCCGTTTACCGCTATATGGCCTCGGACGCGTTTTCGCCCCGCCAGGAAATTTCCGTGGAAGAAATTCAAAGCCTGGTTCAGCCGGTTTCATGAACTGCGGACGCTCCCAAATCATGGGAGCGCCAGCCCGTTGACAAAGGCAAGTCAGCGGTCATTTTTTTGCAGAAGAGGCGAGAAACCAAAAGGGAAAACGGGGGGGT
>CANQKI010000050.1 GCA_947624355.1 uncultured Clostridia bacterium
AAGGATTGTTGTAATTTTTGCAACAGATATGCTCGCTTTTTTACAGATAAGAGATAGGTGCAAAAATATGACGAAAAAACTTGGAAATAAGCTGTATGTTATGCGTTGTCTGGTTGATGGGGAAACCGTAATTGTTGACGGCTATCAAATTGAAGCGATCAGATACAGCGAAAGAGAGTGGTATAAAGGCGAACATTGTATAGAAATTCTGAGAGAATGCACTCAGGAAGACCTAAAGGAATACCCGCTTGCTATTACAAGGAGAACCTTATGAGCAATCTTACTACGTATTTGTCAGAAATTCTTTCCGCTCTTCAGTCATTGGGTGGAATGGGATCGTTGAAAGAAATCAATGATTTGATTGAAAGAAGGAATCTGCTTCCTTATATTCATACGAATGTAAACTGGCGCGGTAATGTCCGGGCCGTCATCCAGCGGCATTGCAGCGAAACACAGTCTTATCACGGCGGCGGCGATATTTTTTACTCCGTCTATGGCCTTGGCGAGGGGTTTTGGGGCATTTTAAGCATGAAGGACAGCCTTGAAGAAATGCCGGTAGACCCTATTACCGAAAGGCAGTTGGACGAAGTCGAAAACGACAGCGCCATCTCCCCGACCGAAAGAAATATGATTGTCCGGGCAAGAATCGGGCAGGGAATATTCCGCGAAAGAATCATTCAAAAATACCATAAGTGCATTGTTACCGGAATCGACGACGCAAGGCTTTTGATCGCAAGCCATATAAAGCCTTGGCGTTCAAGCGACAATTCCGAAAGATTAAGTTCGGAAAACGGATTGCTGTTGTCGCCGCTGTATGATAAACTTTTTGATTCCGGACTGATTACATTCGATGATTCGTTTAACATGATTATTTCCGAAGATATATCGGAGCACAACAGAGCAAAAATAGTATCTCAAAGGAGTTCCGGTCAACATTATGCAATGTCAACGGAACTCAAAAGAAATCTGGAATATCACCGGGACATTATTTTCAGAAGATAAAAAATGACAAGGGCGAATAATCATTTATGAGAAACGAAATCAAAAATAAGGCTTTTTTGCCGGAGAATAACAAAGTGCGGGCAATTGCCGGAAAATTTTAATGAACATATCGAGCAGCAGCTTGACTTGCTCGACAGGTTCTGGGCGTTGGACGAAAACAAGGCCGAAGAATGGCGGAAGAATAATGCTTTACCGGAAAAGAATTATGATTTCATGCATTCAAACGGCTTTTTAGAAGAAAACGCGGCAAACATGCCGAAGGACGCGAGACAAAAGACCTCGGGGCTCGTTGACATCGGTTTGATCGATGAAGGGCGAAGGCTCACTAACGCCGGCAGGGCTTTGCTTGATATTGCAAAGGCAGGGGATTTTCCCACGACAACGTTTTTCAAATCAATAAGGACAGCTATATTTATCTGAAACAGCTTTTAAAGACGCACTATACAATCGAGGGAAAAACCGTAAGACCGTTCATTATGCTGCCGTATCTTCTTTCAAATTTCAGTTTTCTCTCAACAGATGAATTTAAATTTCTAATGCCGCTTTGCATTGACCGGGAAAGCACCCAGGAAATTGTGCAGGGAATTGAATGATCCGAAACGGCGAGGCTGCAATTGACGATATCATCGTTTCAAGGCTGATGGAAATGGAAAATTACGCCCGCGCGCTTCGGACGTTTCTCTCTGATGAAAATGTGACTGAAGCGCTGATCTGCCTTATCGGAATGAACCGAAAAAACGGGACGTATGATAAGCCCTACTTTGAGCTTTACCTGGCGTTAAGAGCGGTTACCTGTTTCACGAAAACCAGGCCTTTTCAACGGTTTACAGGGCGATACGCGGGATTAATATCGCCGCCTATTGGATGGAATACATTTTCAACACCGCCTCCATCAAAAAAATAACGGATCATCCCGCAGAATGCATCAATCCCACTGTATTTGACGGCGTGACGACGGAAGCCGAATTAAAAGAAGCCTTTTTCCGTACCATACATCTGCTCAAAGCCAAGGCAACCCTTGCGGATTATTACGACCTCAACCGCAGATATATAAAGACCACCGATACCGTGCTGTTTGAGGATGACGGCGAAAAAATGGACATCGTGCCGAGAGCTTTCTTTGAGCCTGTCATGGACAGGCTGTTTGAGCAGGCTTTTTCCGCCGCGGATTTGCTGCCGGAAAACTGCGGTATGGAGGATATTTCGCCCTGCCTCGTCCTGGACGAACCAACGGTCGTCGCGGAAATCAACACGGAACTGAATATCCATGCCGCTACCATCGAGGACGCAAGGACAGCGGTAGAGGATGAGCGGTACAGGCGGCTTCAGCGCCTGATCGACACCAAATTCACCGACGAAAACCTTCTTATACTGCTTGACGCTTTCAAGAGTAGAAACGATACGCAAATCAGGAATATGGTCACTGACAACGCCGATGCTCTCACCATTTTCGAGTATGTTCTGGGAATCCTGTGGTATAAGGCAAGCGGACGCCAAGGGAAAATTCTTGATTTCATGAAGCTGAAGCACGACGCGGATCTTTTGCCTGTAACGCACGCTGCGGGCGGCGAGGCAGATATTGTCTATGAATATCCTCAAACGGATGTCTATCCCGTGCGCTGTCTGCTTCTTGAGGCAACGCTTGCAGACGCCGGCAATCAGCGGCATATGGAAATGGAGCCTGTGCCACGGCGCCTGGGCCAGCATTTGCTGAGGACAGGCAATCTGAATTCATACTGCGTTTTTGCGGCAAACAATTTGCATATGAATATTATTTCCGATTTTCGCGGCCGCAAAACCATGCTGTATTATGGCAACAACAACAACTACGAAAACCATGTGGACGGAATGAAAATCATCCCGCTCGAAATAGACGAACTGAAAAAAATCGTTGAAAAAAGGCTTACTTACAAGCGCCTATATACCGTCTTTGAAACCGCACTTCATTCAGAAATTCCACCGCACCTGTGGTACAGTGAAATGATACAGGAGAAAATATAATACGGAAGGCAGCGGAAAAACAAGCGCCAGTCCAGGCGTCTATGCGGCAAAACCGGCGGAACGTTCCATCTCTCCGCCTTTCCCTTTTTCAGGCCCCTGGGAATTTTTTCCCGGGTGTGCGGATTTGCCAATCATGCATTGCAGCTCTTCAATACGAATTGGAAAATTCGCCTGAACGTGCTATAATGAAGCAGGCGGCCCCTTTTCCGGGCCGGCAATAAACACGGATTTTTTCCGCAGATTCGGAAGGACGCGCAATGGCAGACGAACGCAAAACACAATTATTTGAACAAACCGCCGTACCCAGGGCGGTGATGATCCTGTCCGTGCCCACGGTACTCAGCTGCCTGGTGTCCATTTTCTACAGCCTGGCGGACACCTATTTCGTGGGCATGCTCAACGACCCCGTGCAGACCGCCGCCGTTACCCTGGCGGCTCCGGTGCTGCTGGCCTTCAACGCCGTCAACAACCTGTTCGGCGTGGGGGGCTCCAGCATGATGAGCCGGGCCCTGGGCCGGGGGGACATGAAAACCCTGCGGGCCAGCTCGGCTTTCGGATTCTGGGGCGCGTTGGTGTGCGGGGTACTGTATTCCCTGGCATGCTTTGCGGGAATGCAGCCCCTGCTTTCCCTTCTGGGGGCAAACGCAGTGACCGCCGGGCCCACGCAGGATTATATGTTCTACACCGTGCTGCTGGGGGCGACGCCCTCCATCCTGAACGTGGTGATGGCCTACCTCATCCGCTCGGAAGGGGCCACCCTCCACGCCAGCGTGGGGGCCATGAGCGGGTGCCTGCTCAATATCGTGCTGGACCCCGTCTTTATCCTGCCCTGGGGGCTGAACATGGGCGCGGCGGGGGCCGCCCTGGCCACGCTGATTTCCAATTGCTTCGCGGTGTGCTATTTCTTCGGCTACCTGATTTTCAAGCGGGGCAAAACCTGCGTGTGCATATCGCCCCGGGCCCTGTCCTTCAAAAAAGAAATCGTGGGCGGGGTCTTTGCCGTGGGGGTGCCGGCCTCCATCCAGAATTTGCTGAACGTCACCAGCCATACCCTGCTCAACAACCTGGCCTCCCCTTATGGCCCCACGGCCATTGCCGCCATGGGCATCGCTTCAAAGGTCAGCATGGTGCCCCTCTATATTTCCCAGGGCATTTCCCAGGGGGTCATGCCCCTTATTGGCTACACCTACGCGGCCAGGCGCATTCCCCGGATGAAGGAAACCCTGAAATTCACAGCGAAACTGTCCCTGACGCTGCTGACGGCCATCGCCCTGTTCTTTGTGATTTTTGCGGGCCCTGTCACGGGTGCGTTTATAGACGATGCGGAAACGGTGGCCTATGGCCAGGTGTTCCTCCGGTTCCAGGTGGCGTCCATTCCCTTCCTGGCCGCCGATTTCCTGGCGGTGGGCGTGTTCCAGGCGGTGGGCAAGGGCACCCTGTCCCTGTTCATGGCCTGCGCCCGGAAAATCCTGCTGGAGATTCCCGCCCTGTACATCCTCAACGCCCTCTGGCCCCTGTACGGCCTCTCCTGCGGCCAGCTGGCCGCCGAAATCATCATGGCCGCCCTGGCCGCCTGCCTGCTGCTGCGGCTGCTTAAACGCATCGAGCAGGGACAGGCATAAAAACGGTTTTCAGACGATATAAAAAATCCGTCCTTTTCGGGACGGATTTTTTCAAAGGGCGCAGGTTTCGGCCTTCAAAGCCGACCGTTTACAGCCGTCAGGCCCAGTACATTTCGCCGGGGTCCTCGTACATGAGCACGGTTTTGAGGAATTCGATGGCCTTCGACAGGCCCTCTTCCCCGCTCATGAGGCCGTCCTCGTGCTCGATGGAGATGGGACCGTCATAGCCCACAATGCGCAGGGCGCTCACCATATCCTTCCAGGCTTTCAGGTCGTGGCCGTAACCGATGGTGCGGAACACCCAGGCCCGGTGCTGCACGTCCGAAAAATGTTTGTTGTCCAGCACGCCGTTGGTCGCCACGTTGTAGGAATCGATGGCGGTATCCTTGGCGTGGAAGAAATAGATGGCGTCCCCCAGCTCCCGGATGGCGCGGACGGGGTCGATGCCCTGCCAGAACAGGTGGCTGGGGTCGAAATTGGCCCCCAGGGTGTCGCCCACGGCGGCGCGGATCTTCAGCATGGTTTCGGGGTTGTACACGCAGAAGCCGGGGTGCATTTCAAAGGCAATCTTGTTGATGCCGTGCTCCCGGGCGAAAGCGGCGGTTTTGTCCCAGTAGGGCAGAAGCACGTCCTCCCACTGGTACTTTTTGATTTCCTGATATTCCGGGGGCCAGGCGCAGGTGACCCAGTTGGGCTGCTGATCGGCGGGCGAACCGCCGGGGCAGCCGGAGAAGGTGACCACCCGGTCGACTTCCAGCTCTTCGGCCAGCAGCACGGCGTTGACGAAGTCCTGATGATAGGCGGCGGCGATTTCCTTTTTGGGATGTACGGCGTTTCCGTGGGCGGACAGGGCCGAAATGGTGAGGCCCGAACCGGCCAGGGCCTTTTTGAATTCGTCCAGTTTCTTTTTATCGTTCAGCAGCACGGCAGGGTCGCAATGGGCCTTGCCGGGATAGCCGCCGCAGCCCACCTCCACCTGCTGCACGCCCCGTTCCTTCAGGAACTGCAGGGCCTCGGGAAAGGAACGGTCGGCCAGGGCCACGGCCAGCACGGATAATTTCATAGAGCAGCACCCTCCTGTCAAATTTTCGGTGCTTTTATTATAGTGCTTTTCCGGGCGTTTCGCAAGCAAAAAAGCGGAGAAACAGCCGTTTCCCCGTTTTTAAAATACCTCTGTTATCCTCTCTTCCGCCGGTCCCCCAGGAATTTGCCGTATTCGCCCCAGTTTTCCAGAGTCAGGCCGCAGCCCCTGGCTACGCATTCCTGGGGATCGTCCGCCACGCGGCATTCCACCTTGAGGGAAAGGGCAATGGCCTCGGCCAGGCCGCTGAGCAGCGCGCCGCCGCCGGTAATGACGATGCCCGCCTCGAAAATATCCGCCACCAGCTCGGCCGGGGTGTGCTCCAGCACGGCGTGTATGGCCTCCAGCAGGGCCTGCCGGGGCTCGTCCAGGGCTTCGGTGATTTCGTCGCTGGTGATGCGCATCACCTTGGGCAGCCCGGAAATCAGGTTGCGCCCGGTGATTTCCATGTAAAATTGCTCGTCCCTGGGAATGGCGGAACCGATATTGATTTTCAGGTCCTCCGCCGTGCGTTCCCCCACCAGCAGGTTATGCTTGCGGCGGATGTAGCGGATGATGGCGTCGTCAAACTGGTCGCCGCCGATTTTCACCGTTTCCCGCACGATCACCCGGCCCAGGGACAATACCGCGATGTCCGTCACGCCGCCGCCGATATCGCAGATCATCTGGCCGTAGGCGTCGCCGATGGGCAGCCCCGCGCCGATGGCCGCGGCGACGGGCCGCTCCATCACCTGGGTGCGGCGGGCGCCGGCTTCAAACAGGCCGGTCATCAGGCTGTGGCGCTCCATTTCGTTGACCCCCGCGGGCACGGAAAGAATGATTCGCGGGCCGCCGATGAGCCGCTTGCCCACCACCTTGGTGACGAAGTACCGGAGCATGGCGTTGGCCATTTCAAAATCGGCAATCATGCCGTCTCCCAAGGGGCGCATGGCCACAATGGTGCCCGGCGTGCGGCCCACCATGCGGCGGGCCTCGTCGCCCACGGCCAGCACGCTGCGGCTTTCCCGCTCAATGGCAATAACGGCAGGCTCGTTGAGCACCACGCCCTTGCCCTTGCCGTAAATCACCACGCTGGCCGTTCCCAGATCAACGCCAATATCCTGAACCGATGCCATGAAATGCTTCTCCTCTTTTGGATGGTTTCACCGTGTATATTCGCCGCAAAGGGGAAAAATCCTCTTTTTTGGAGTCTGAATGGGACTTTTGCGCCACTTTTCGCATATTTTGACAATTTTTTCGGACACAATCTGCCACCTACTCCGGAATCCTGCTCCCATTTACGACACGCAAACTATTATACCACGCATTGCCATCCTTGGCAAGGCAGGCCCTGCCTGCGATGCAAGACCGCTAAAGCGATCTTGCATCGTTCACATCATTTTCCTGTTCGCTACGCTCACGGCCGGAAAATGATAGAGGTAGAAGTCATTCTGACTTCTCCTCGGGGCGGCAAACCCGCCCCTGCGGATTAAAAATGAAGGGGCTTCGGCCCCTTCATGCATCCCCAAAGTTATGATGTCTTATTTTTTAACAGTCTAAACTACCGAGAAGCCGACGGCCTTTGTATCAGATTTCAATCACCATGCCCGGGGAGACGCAGACGCTTTGGGGGAACACCTCCGCGGCCTCCGCCCGCAGGGTTTCCGGGTCGTGGCGGACGGGGAGATGGGTCAAGTACAGGCGGCCGACCCTTGCGTCCCGGGCCAGTTCCGCCGCCTGACGGGCGCACATGTGGGGGGCCGTTTCCTTCCATTCGTTCTGCAAAAAGGCCGCGTCGCAAAGGAGGGCGTCCGCCCCAGCGGCAAAAGAAGTCAGCGTTTCACACACGTTGCTGTCCCCGGTATAGACAAGGGTCTTTTTCCCGTCCGTCAGCCGCAGGGCGCGGCAGGGCACAGGATGGCGGACGGGGCAGGCGCTCAGTCGCAGCCCGGCCATTTCCAGGGTTTCGGGATACGCTTCCACCCGGAAAGCATTCGTTTCTTCCAGCTGCGCGCGCTGGGGGGAATGATCCTCTTTTGGCACGTACACGGGCAGGGTCTTGCCCCGGGATTCCAGGTAATACCGCAGCACCAGCATATCGCTCATGTGGTCAAAATGCAGGTGCGTCAGCAGCACGCCGGACAAAAGCGCCGGGTCCTGCAGGGCCATGAGGCGGCCCAGCACGCCGCTGCCGCAGTCCAACAGCAGGGATTCATCCCCATTTTGCAGCAGATACCCCGACGTGGCGCCCCCGGCGCAGGGATACGGGCCATGGCAGCCCAGCACGGTTAATTGCATCGGCGCGGTCTCCTTTTTCCTACTCGATTTCGAATTTCCGGCTCACCCGGTCCCGCCAGGCGAGGCCCAGCAGCATTTCGTCCTGCACGGCCACGCCCGCCTTGCTCAGGCGGTTCACAGCGGTGTCCATCACCAGTTCGGGCGTATTGTTTTCGGCGCTCATGTGCCCCAGCAGCACCCGCCGCACCCCCGTTTCGTACAGGGAAAGCAGGGCCTCGGCGCTGGCCTGGTTGCTCAGATGGCCGTGGTCGCTGAGGATCCGCTGCTTTAAGTAGGCGGAATACCGGGGGTTTTGCCGAAGCAGCTCGGGATCGTAATTGCTTTCCAACAGCAGCACGTCCACCCCGGAAAGGGTCTGGAGCACGCTTTTTCGCATATGGCCCATATCGGTAGCCGCGGCCACGCTGCGCCCCCCGTAATAGATCCGGTAGCCCACGGGATCGGCGGCATCGTGGGGAATGGAAAAGGGAAACAGGGCCAGATCGCCGATGTAAAAATCCTGGCCGGTTTCAAAAATGCGCACGGTGGCGGGCTCGATGCCGCCGATTTTGCGCACCATGCCGTCCATGGTTCGGGCATTGGCGTACACGGGCAGACGGTACTTGCGGCTCAGGATGCCCACACCCTTGATATGGTCGCTGTGCTCGTGGGTCACCACAATGCCGCTGAGGGTTTCGGGCAGAACGCCGATCGTGCCCAGCGCCTGCTCGATGGCCCGGCCCGGCATGCCCGCGTCAATCAGGATGCCTGTGCGCCCCGCGCCCACGAAAACGCAGTTGCCGCTGGAGCCGCTGAAAAGGGGACAGAAGGTCAGATTCATGTTCATCCTCTGTATTCTATCGGATTTGGTTTGTCACGGGGCTGCGGCCGCCTGATCCTCGCAGCCATAGTATACCACATTGGGCAGCAGCTCCACCCCGTAATGGGCGAAAAGCTCATCCACCGTGACGCACTGGAAGCCCCGGGCGATGAGCTCGGGCAGAAACATGGAAGTGTATTGGTACGACCGGGGGTTCAGGTCGTGCAGCAGCACCACCGCCCCGTCGTGGGCCCGGTTCATGACCGTCACGGCCACGCCGTTCACATCGTCGTTCCCCGAATCGTTGGACAGCACGCTCCACAGAATCAGGGGATACCCCACCTGTGCCTTCTGGTACGGGCCGTAAATGCCGCCCGGCGTGCGCATGAGGGTGGGGGTGACCCCCGTGATTTCGCTCAATTGCGCCGCCATCTTTTCCTTCCAGGAAAAGATGTTTGCAGGGGTCAGGTTTTGATACACATGCTCGTAATTGTGGCTCTGCACCGAAAAGCCCGCATCCTGTTCCCGGCACAGCACGTCGTGGTTCTTATAGAACGTGGTGCCCACCACAAAGAACGTGGCGTTGGCCCCGTAGAGGCGCAATTGCTCGATGGTGTTCATGGAATAGCCCCGGGCGCCCCCGTCGTCATAGGTCAGGGCGATGAGCTTGTAGCCGCTGTTGTCCGTCTGGGCCCGGGCGGTTTCGGTCATATAGGGCCGCACGTCCCTGTAATAGAGATTGACGTGCATCAGGGTGGCTTTTCCGGGATACAGGCTGTCCGCCCGGTAATGGAGGCACAGCTTGGCGGCGCTGAGGGTGAAAGCGGCGTTTTTCAAAGCGTCCTTTTGGCACAGGGCGTCCAGGACCGCCGCATTGGCCGTCAGGGCGGGGTAATAGGCGTTCAGCTGTTCCCGCACCGCCTGCGCCATTCTGTCCCAGGCCGGGCTGTCCTCCGGAAAAAGGTCGGAAAGGGTCAGCCGCTTCCCGGTTTCCATATCGTAGGCACGGGCGTCAAAATCCACATAGGTCTGCTCGTATTCGGCCGCAATCCGGGCCACCGTCAGGAAGCTCAAATACTTTTCCCCGCTGCGGTAAAGATACGCGCCCACATCCAGGTAGGCGGGCACCTCGCCCCCGCGGGCGGGCAGGAAGGGACGGCCCCTTTCGGCCATGGCGTTGATCAGCGCTTCCATTTCGGCGTTCACCACGGGATGGACCGTGGCCGGGTAAGTGCGGGCGATATACACATCGTCCCGGATATATTCCCGTTCCGCCTGCCGCTGGACGACGCACAGCATGTCGGGAAAGGACGCGCGTTTTTCCGCCCCCGCGGAAAAGGCCGTGCCCAGCAGACAGAGACAAACCAGAAACAAACCCACTCTTTTCATCTTCAGAATGCTCCTTTAAAAATCGGAAATCTTTTCCCTGTCCGCCCCGTCAAGAGAAAAGGGAGGCTCCGGAAAAAACCGGGCGTCTCCCCCTTTTCTTCGTCTTACAGTCTGCCGGCGTCAGAGGCTCTTGAGGGTATCGCGGAAATGCGTGATGACCGTTTTGAACCCAAAGCCGCTGGGGGCGCTCAGGTGCACGGTAATAATCCGGTTATTGTCCAGCAGCGCCACCATCACCCGGCCCCACACCTTGGTGCCGTCGTAGTACGTGCCGTCATAATCGGCGTAATAGCCGTCCTTTTTAAGCAGCGTGCGCTTGGCCAGGTTGGTGGGGCTCCAGGAGGAATAATTGTACTGGCCGATATCCTTGAGGATGTTGCGCACCTCGGTCTGCACGTCGGCCAGCTTGTAATCGGCGGATACGTTGGTGATCCGCACGGTCAGCTGCGCGTTCACGCCGTCGTGGGCCTGGGGATCCATCAGCACGATGGCGTCGGGGGACGAAGTATCCACCAGCCAGCCCTGAGGCGCTTCAAAGGAAATGCCCAGGTTGGCCGCCTCCACAGGGCCGAAGCTGAAGGCCAGCTCGGGCTTGGGGGTGGGGGAAGGCATATCGATGGGGTCCAGGGGAATGGGCGTGGCCCCGGCGTACACGACATTGCCGTAATCATCATACACCGCCCCGGCAACATAGGTATCCCCGTCCTCTTCGGAAGCGGGATCATACGCCCCGTTCCAGCCCGCGCCGCTGCCGGCCAGATCGCTGGGGTCCATCTGCTCCGCGCCCGCGCCGCCGCACACGGCGGTCAGGAGCAGCGCCAGGGCCAGGAACAAAGTCGCTTTCTTTTTCATGGAATGAAACCTCCTTGGCTCAGCGCATTTTCCAAAAAGGAAACCGCACAAAGCATCAGCGAATGTTAATACTATTGTAACAGTTTCTTATTTTTTCGTCAAGTAAATTGACCGAAAAAAGCGGCAAAAAGCAAGAAATTTACAAAGCCTGTCCCCAAAAACTGTATCATACCTTCGGGGATTCATGAAGGGACTAAAGCTGCTTCATTCAATTCATCCCAAAAGCGGCGTCATTCCCCCGGGGATGCATGAAGGGGCCGCAGCCCCTTCATATACAATCCGCAGGGGCGGGTTTGCCGCCCCGAGGAGAAGTCAGTATGACTTCTACCTCTATCATTTTCCGACCGTGAGCAAAGCGAACAGGAAAATGATGTAGCCGATGCAGGAACGTTTCCACGTTCCTGCATCGCAGGGTGTCGAAAACTTGTTTTCGACACCCTTTATAGAAGCCCGCTGTATCCCCCGTCATCGGGCCGGGCAGGGGCAGCGTCCTCATTGCCGTACCGGGGGTGGTACATCCTCCGGTCCAGCGTCCAGATTTTTTCACTGAACGCGCCGGCGGGGGTCCTGCGCATGATGCCCTCCATTTCGTTCATCTTAGCATCCATGTCGTCCAGCAAATGGAGCATTTCGGCCTCGGGGAACATAGGGGGCCGGGGGCTGCCGTATTCGGGCTCCCCGTGATGGCTGATGACCATGTGGCACAGGAGCAGCACGTATTCGCCCTCCACATGCGCCCGGCGGGCCGCTTCCTTCACCTGGGTCACCCCGTGCACCAGGTGGCCCAGCAGCTGCCCTTCCATGGAATAATCGGACACGTTGCCCGCCTCGTCGCTGAGGAATTCCATGGTCTTGCTCAGGTCATGGGCAATGGCCCCGGCCCGGAGCAGGTCGCCGTTCAGGAAGGGGTAGAGGGGCAGCACGCTTTCAGCAGCCCGGAGCACCGACAGGGTGTGGTGCAAAAGGCCGCTTCTTTCCGCGTGGTGCACCCGCTGGGCGGCGGGATAATACATGAGCTTATCCCCGCACATCTGGATCATTTCCCGCAGGATCAATTGCAGCTCGGGGGCCTTCATCCGGTCGATGGTGCGGTTGATTTCCCGCAGCATATCCTCGGGTTTTTCGGGGGCGCAGGGCATCAGCTGGGCGGGGTCCACCTGGTCCTCCGGCCCGGGCAGGCGCAGGCGCTCGATGCGCATCTGCAGCCGTCCGTTGTATTCCTGCACCGTGCCGCGCACCTTCACAATGCCCCCCTGCCGGGGCGGGGGCACGGTGCCGTCCCACATCTTGCAGTTAATGTCGCCGGTGGTATCGCACAGCGTCATATCCAGGTATTTGCCGCCGTTGGAGGACGTGCGCTGCTCCGCCGTGCGCACCAGCAAAAAGCCCTCGAACCGGGTATCCCGCGTCAGGGACGCGACGGTTGGCTGCTGCATCAGGATTCCTCGCTATCTTTCTGATTTTCCAGAAGGGCGCACAGCCGGGCGTGGTGCCCCTCTTCCTCCGTGGCGATGGCGGCAAAGGCTTCCGCCACATCGCCCGTGAATTTTTGCGCAAATTCGCCGTAGCATTGGATGGCTTCCGCCTCCTGCTGCGCGGCGTAGCCGTACAGGTTTTCCGGGGAATTGAACGCGCCCTTGCGGTGGGCCTCCATGAGCCCGCCCGAAAAAAGCGTGCGGGACGCCCGGGCGGACAGAAGCTGCCGGGCGGCAAAGCCCTCGGCCCGGCCGCCCATTTGCTCGAACCGGCTCAGATGCTCCCGTTCGTCCTGCAGAATTTTCCCGATCTCCCGGCTGCAAGGGCCGTCCGAAAACAGGAGCTGCGCCCGTTCGTACATCTGAATGGCCCGCCTTTCCATCTGGCAGGCCATGAACAGGGCTTCCCCTGCGCTGCGTACTTCCATTTTCTTTTCGCCTTACTTCGCCGTGGCCAGGAACTCGTTCAGCTGGTGCACCAGTTCATCCACGTTGGCCCCGTGGGCGGCGCAGGCGTCTTCCAGGGACTCCGCGGTGGCGTGGGGGCAGCCCAGGCAATGCATACCGAACTCCATGAAAATCCGGGCGGTGCCTCGGTGAATGTTCAGCACTTCGCCGATGCTCATTTGCTTGTTGACGGAATTATCCATTTTCAATCTGTCTCCTTTCGGGCATATCCTGCCATGATTATCTTACTCCAATTCATGTTTTCTGTCAATTATTCTCAGGCCTGCAATTCTTTTTCTTTCCGCTTTTCCCGGGGCAGCACCCACCGGTCGAAGATCATCAGCAGGGCGGGCAGCAGCGTCAGGATCAGGATCACCGAAATCAGCGCGCCCCGGGCCAGCAAAAGGCCGATGGAGGAAATATAGAAGATGCTGCAGATTTTGCCGATAATGAACCCCGCCGTTACCAGGATGCTGCCCGAGGTCAGGATGGTGGGCAGGGCATGGCTCAATGCCTCCCGCAGGGCTTCTCCCATGGGCAGCTTTTCCCGCAGCGCCCGGTACTGGTCCATGAACAGGATGCCGTAATCGATGGTGGCGCCCA
Source organism: uncultured Clostridia bacterium (assembly GCA_947624355.1). GTDB lineage: Bacteria > Bacillota > Clostridia > Christensenellales > Aristaeellaceae > RUG563. The sequence continues at coordinate 13,549 of CANQKI010000050.1, forward strand.
TCTGGATGGACACGCAGATCAGGTACGAGAGGAAGAAAATCTGCTCGTTCATCAGCCGGGAAATGCCCATGGACAGCCAGATGGACCCCTCGATGACGAACACCAGCAGCACGGGCATGCCCACCCGGCGGAAGGAGCACATGACGATGAGCAGGATGGCGATCAGCGTAATCAGGTTCACCAGCATCAAATCGCTCTGGAAGGCGTTCCCGATATCGTACACCGACATGCCGCTGCCCGTCAGGTAAAAGTCCTCGCCGTATGCCGCCCGGGCGGCGGCCATGATTTCCTCGATGGCCGTGCGGTACGCTTCGTCCGACACGCCGAAGGACAGCGTGAGCAGCATCCGGCTGTAATTCTCTCCTTCAAATGCCTGCCGGGCGGTGGCCACGGCCTGGCGCAGGGCGGCGATTTCGGGATTGTCCCCCGCAAATGCCCCCGCCATTTCAAGCAGTTTATCTGCCCGGGCCTGCACCCCGAACCCCTGGGCGTTCATGGCCAGGGAAACCACCAGCGGGCTGAGCCCGGTCATTTCGGCCACCTGCGGGGCGGTGTAGTATTCCAGGGCGGCCGCCCCGTCCGTCACCATGGCCCGCAGCTCCTTCACCGCCGTCTGCCCGTCCACCGAAACGGCCTGAAGCGCATCCGCCAGGGCCCGCTGCTTATCGTAATCTTCATCCTCCGTGCCCCCCGGAATCAGCAGCACCAGGGGATCGGAGGTGCCGAAAATACCCTCAATGCGGGCGTTTTCACTGCCCTCCGCTACGTGGCCCGCGTCGGTGAACACGTAATCGTTGCCCGTTTGCAGGTACGCGCCGGCAAAAATCAGCAGGGCCAGCACGGCGGCCAGGGGCTTTCTGGCCTTTGCCACAAAGGCCGCCAGGTGCTCGCTCCCCAGGCGCAGGGGTTTATGCCGGGTTTTCACCATGGCTCGGTGGAAAATCAGCGTCAGGGCCGGGGTCAAAAGGAACACGGTGAGCATGCTGATGAAAATACCCTTGGTCAGCACAATGCCGATATCAAAGCCGATGGTGAAGCTCATGAACAGCAGGGAAAGCAGCCCCGCCGCCGTGGTGCAGGCGCTGGAGGAAATGGGCATCATGGCGTGGGCCAGGGCCTGGGTCATGGCCTCTTTGGGGGGCAGGCCCTCCTCGCTGAAATCGTTATAGCGGTGCAGCAGCATAATGGCGTAATCGATGGACAGGGCCAGCTGCAAAATCGCGCACACCGAATGGGTGATGAAGGACACGCTGGGAAACAGGAAATTGGTGCCCATATTGATGAGGATGGATACGCCCAGGGTAATCAGAATCAGCACAGGCTCCATCCAGGCCCGGGAGGTAATCACCAGCACCGCGACGACCACCGCCAGGGCGATGAGCAGCGCCAGGGGGATTTCCGCGGCCACCCGTTCCTGAATGTCCAATTGGCTGGCCGCCGCGCCGCCCACGAAGTATTCCCCCGCCTGGGGGAACATGCCCCGCAGGGTGTCGATGAGGGCCGCCGTGTCGCAGGGGTTCAGGGTCAGCGTCACCAGCTGCCAGGTTTTCCCGTCCTGCTGCCGCACGCCGTTTTCCCCGTCAAAGGCGGCCAATAACACCTCGGGCAGGGCGTTCATTTCGGCCACGTAGCCCTGCAGCGCTTCTTCCTCCTGATCGGCAAACATGACGCGAAGCTGCTCGCTGGAGCCGAATTCCTCTTCCATTTTGATGAGGGCCCGGCGGGTCATGGTTTCCTCGCTCAGGTACTGGGTCAGGTCGTAATTGATATGGGTTTTGCTCATGCAGGCGGCGCTGAAGGCCACCGCCGCGATCATCACGGCCAGGATCACATACCGCCCCTTCACAATGCCCCGGGCCAGCTTTTCCTTCATTTGCGGTTCCTCCTCTTTGCAAGAAAGTATTATAATCCAGCCCTTCCGTAAATGCAAGATTGACGGCCCGGAAAAAACGTGCTATAGTGAGGTCAGACCGGAAAAATCAATAGGAGGAACAGGATATGTGCACGGCTGCAACCTACAAGACCCGGGACCATTATTTCGGACGGAACCTGGATTACGAATTTTCCTACAATGAAACGGTGACGGTGACGCCCCGGAATTATCCCCTGCATTTCCGCCGCGTGCCCGCTTTGGATACCCATTACGCCATGATCGGCATGGCCTTTGTGCAGCAGGATTATCCCCTGTATTACGACGCCACCAACGAAAAGGGCCTGAGCATGGCCGGGCTCAATTTCCCCGGCAACGCCGATTACAAGCCCGAAACGGCGGGGAAGGACAACGTGACGCCCTTTGAGTTCATTCCCTGGATTCTGGGCCAGTGCGCCACGGTGCAGGAGGCCCGGGAAAAGCTGGCGAAGATCAGCCTGCTCAACGAAAATTTCAGCGCCCAGCTGCCCCTGTCCCCCCTCCACTGGATGATTTCCGACCGGGAGGAGAGCATCGTGGTGGAATCGGTAAAGGACGGGCTGAAGGTGTACGACAATCCCGTGGGCGTCATGACCAATAACCCCACCTTCGATTACCACCTGACCAACCTGTGCAATTACATGAGCGCCGGCTGCGCCGACCCGGAAAACCGCTTTTCGGATAGGCTGGACCTGAAGCCCTACAGCCGGGGCATGGGCGGCATGGGCATCCCGGGAGACCTGTCCTCGGCCTCCCGGTTCGTGAAGGCGGCCTTTACCCGGCTCAATTCCCGCACCGGGGATTCGGAATCCGAATCCGTCAGCCAGTTCTTCCACATTCTGGGCTCCGTGGCCCAGCAGAAGGGCTGCTGCCAGGTGGAGCACGGGTTTGAGTACACCATTTACTCCTCCTGCTGCAACACGGATAAAGGCATTTACTACTACACCACCTACGAAAACAGCCAGATTTCGGGCGTGGACATGCACAGGGAAAACCTGGATAGCGATAAACTGGTCAGCTATCCCCTGATTACAGGGCAGCAGATTCGCATGCAAAACTAAACGATTCAAGAACGAAAAGCGTTCGCACATTACAGGGCGTCGAAAACCTGTTTTTCGGCGTCCTGATGATATTTCTATACAAAAAAAGGGCCTGCGCCCCGTTTCCGAAGCGCAGGCCCTGCGGGCCCGCCGATTCTGCGGCAAACCAGGAAGGTTTACCGGCGGCCGATGTCGGTGTCGTTCCAGTCGGTCTTGCTGTGGTCCTTGATATAATCAATAATTTCGTCCATGTAGCCGAAAGCCAGGCCCACATAGCTGTCCGCCGCGCCGTAATAAATGGCGATGCGGCCGGTATCGGGGTCGTGGAGGGTGGCGCAGGGGAAGGTGACGTTGGGCACAAAGCCCCGTTCTTCGTACCACTGTTCGGGGGTGAGCAGGTAATTTTCGCAGCGGTACTTCACTTTCGAGGGCTTGTCGATATCCAGAATCGCGCCGCCGATGGAGTAAACGTAACCGTTGCAGGTGTTCGTCACGCCGTGATAGAACAGCAGCCAGCCCTCGCTGGTTTCGATGGGCGCCGCGCCGCCGCCGATTTTCAGGCTTTCCCACCAGTTGGAGGAGCGGCTCATGACGTGGCGATGGAGGCCCCAGAATTTCAGGTCGGGGCTCTCGCTGAGGAAGATATCGCCGAAGGGGGTATGGCCGCTGTCCGAAGGCCGGCTGAGCATGACGAAATTGCCGTGAATCTTCCGGGGGAAGAGAACGGCGTTGCGGTTAAAGGGCAGGAAGGGGTTTTCGACGCGGGTAAAGGTCTTGAAATCCTTCGTTTTCGCCATGCCGATGGCCGCGCCGTAGAAATCCTGGCACCACATGATATAGTAGGTGTCCTCCACCTTCACCAGGCGGGGGTCATAGGCGTAAATGGGCATGAAGGGTTTGCCTGCCTCATCCACGAACTGAATCTTTTCGGGCTCGAATTCCCACTTGACGCCGTCTTTGCTGTGGCCCAGATAAATGTAGGAAACGCCGTTGGTCTGTTCGCCCCGGAACACGCCGATGAACGCGCCCTCGTAGGGCATGACGGCGCTGTTGAAAATGCGGGCCACGCCGGGCAGGGGGTTGCGGCCGATAACGGGGTTCTGGTCATAGCGCCAGAGGGGGCCGTTCAGGTTGCCCTGGGGCTTGTCCTGCCAGGGCATTTTGTCGATCTTGGGGGCGATCATCCGATACTTGGGCATGAGAGAACACTCCTTTCAAAATGGCGATGAGGTTCGGAATTTCTTCGAAAACAAGCGGATTGCGGGCGCCGCCGCGCCCTTTTCCGGCGGCCCGGAAAATGTGCCTTCATTATATACCGTTTTCCCGGGAAATTCAAGAAAAAAGCGCGGTATTTACGGAATAAACAGGTCGTCCCGGAGGCGGTAAATGGTGCAGCCCCGGTTTTTGGTGCAGATGGCCTCCACGAACCATTCGGCGGACTTCGTCACGTCGTACTGGATATAGCCCCAGCGCGCGCCGTCCACCCGCTCGCCCTTCATGTTGCTGTCCGTCCAGCGGACTTCGTCGTTTACGGAATCATAATCCGCCATGAAAAGCAGGCTGTGGGGGCCGTTGCCGTAATAATAATCCCCCACCATCTGGAAAAAGTCCCCCCGCCGGACGCTGTGGAGCACCTCCCGGCATTTTTCCATGTTCTCTTCCTTGGATAATTCGGAGTCGTACTTGAACTGAATGGGGATTTCAAAGGGCGCGCCGTCGGACGGCCCCTCCTCCCGCCATTCGATGCCGTAATCGTAGGGGGCGCTGTCCTTCTTGGACTTGTTTTTGGGCATGTACAGCTTTAGCTCCGGATATTCCGCCATGCGGTACGCGCCGGAATAGGTGTCAAACAGGCGCATGACGAAATTCTTGCACACGCCCCGGTCCCAATCCTCCTGGGCTGGGGCGAAACGGTAGTACTTATCGGTACTGTTTCGTTCGGCCTCGGCGAACATATCCCGGATGAGCTGATCCCGGGGGGAAATGACGGTGATTTCCTTCACGGCGGTCCGGCCGTCCGCCGAAAGGGCGGTGAGGGTGAGGGTCGCCCCGGTGGTCCAGTATTCGCCGGACGCCATATCGGCGGCAAACTGATGGGAAAGGGCGTTGCCCTCCGCCTGGGCGGTATAGGCCGTGCCGTCCGGAAAGCGGAGCACCGCCTCCATGGAAACAGCGCCCTCGCAGGAAAACGAAACGGTCAGCGCGCTGTGCTCCTCCCAGGTCTGATTGTCCTGGGGGCTCTGAACGGCCAATTGCATCAGCGGCGCGGCCTCGGCATAGGAAATATCCTCTTCTTCCGCCCAAGCGGGAAAGAGGCCGGCAAAGCATATTGCAAGCAGCAGCGGCGCGAAAAGATATTTTTTCACGGGTTCCACCTTCTTACCTGTGAATCAGCAGCGCCTTGGGCAGGATGCGGACGGCGGCCTCGGGCATGGGTACGATTTCCCCGTCCACGTTCACCCGCATATCCGGGGCGGAAAAGACCACGCTGCGGGCCCGGAGATACGTGGTTTCGGGAAAATCCAGAATTTGCCCCCGCAGCAGGCCCAGGAGGCGCAGGGGCAGCCGGCTTTTTTTCACTTCGTCCACGATCACCACATCCAGCAGCCCGTCGTCCGCCTCGGCCTCGGGGGCGATGACGATGCCCCCGCCGATGGTGCCGCCGTTGGCCGCACCCACCACGAACACGTTCCGGGTGACCCAGCCGCCGTCGTCCACCTGATAGGCCAGGGGAAAAGACCGGAAGCGGAAAAGCGCCCGAAGCACGCCGTACAGATAGGGCAGCAGCCCCCGGCAATGTTTCTTGGCCCGGGCGGCATAATCCAGCACGGCCACGTCAAAGCCCGCCCCGGCCTCGTTGAGGAACAGCCGGCCGTTGATTTCCCCCGCATCCGTCGCCAGGGCGGGGTGGGAAAGGGCATAGTCCAGGGCCTCCATGGGGTCGTCGGGCAGGCCGAGGGTCTTGATAAAATCGTTGCCTGTCCCCGCGGGGATAATGCCCAGGGTTTTCCGGGAGCCCAGCAGCCCGTTGGCCACCTCCAGGGCGGTGCCGTCGCCGCCGATGGAGAGCACCATTTCCCCGTCCGGCGCCTGGGCGGCCAGTTGCGTGGCGTGGCCTGGCCCCTCGGTCATCAGCAGGGCGCAGGTTTTGCCCATTTTCCGCAGAGCGTCCTCCACCTGCAATCCGATTTTTCTGCCCCGCCCGCTGCCCGCGGCCGGGTTGCAGACTGCGTAAATCATAAAATCCTCCGTTCTTCCTGAGCGGCGGCGCACCGCCCCCAGTCAAGTCCAATATAACGCAAAATCCGCATTCCGTAAAGGGGCCAAATGTAAAACTTATTATTTTGGACTGAACCGGAAACGCGGACCTGTCCGGCCGCTCCCGCGCCGCCGCAAAACAAAAGGCGGGGAGCGGCAAAATGCCTCCCCGCCCGTTTTTTCACCGGTTTATTTGACGGTCAATCCCCCTGCCGGGCAGTCTTTGAACATATCCTGAATATAACCCTGAATGACGAATTTTTCAGACGCATGAATTTCCTGCAGCGCCCGGCAGTAGGCAAACATCCAGCTCGTATTCGTCACGTACTTCGTGTCAAAGCCGGATACATCCAGCGTCTTCAGGCTTTTGCAATTGTAAAACATACGGCTCATATCCGTCACGTTGGACGTGCTGACGCAGTCGCCAAAGTCGATTTTCGTAGCCCTGGAATATTCCGCAAACAGATACGAAGAATTTTCCGGCAGCTGCACGCCGCCGTCCCCGGCGATATGGAGATCACACAGGTCGTCTTCTCCCACCGTTATCCAGGCCAGCACCTTTCCGTTCTTCGCCTGGGACACATCCCAGGCGTTTTTCGGCGCATTGGCCAGGCTGCTTTCAAACTGGATGCTGGCAATATACGCACGCAGTATATTGCCGCCCAGCGCATAAGGATTGGGATAATCATAGTCCTCCGGGTCTTCCCGCAGCACGGGCCAGGCCTTCTTTGCCAGCTCTGCCTCCAGGTTTTGCACCGTTTCCTGCGATGCCGGGTACATCTCGCCGCCCGCCGGGCAGTTTTCAAACATATTCTCCGTATTCGTGGTGTCCAAAATGACGAATTCATCGGACGCCTGAATGTGTTCCAGGCTCGTGCAGCCGGCAAACATGCCGCTCATATCCTTTACGTTGTACGTGTCAAAGTACGGTACATCCAATGCTGTCAGGCCCGAACACTGTTCAAACATATGGCTCATATCCGTCACGTTTTTCGTGCCGAAGTCGGATACGTCCAGCGCCGTCAGGCCCGAACAGCCGCTGAACATGCCGCGCATGTTCCTCACGCAATACGTTTCGAAACCGGATACACCCAGCGCCGTCAGGCCCGAACAGCCGGCGAACATTTCGCTCATATCCGTCACGCCCCCCGTCCTGAAGCCGGATACATCCAGCGCCGTCAGGCCCGAACAGTCGGCAAACATCCGCCGCATATTTGTTGCGTTATACGTGTTGAAATCCGATACATCCAATGCCGTCAGCCCCGAACAGCCGTCGAACATTTCGCTCATATCCGTCACGTATCCCGTGTCGAA
>CANQKI010000051.1 GCA_947624355.1 uncultured Clostridia bacterium
TTCATCATATTCTTACCTCCTGACAAAAACAATAGTTATTGCTACGGGAATCCTTGAGCACTACGTTCTGCCGGTCTCTGAGTTTGATTATGATGATTCGTTCCTTATGAAAGTAAACGCGAGAACTTGTTCTCACCCCGACGGGCTTTTTCTGCCTTTCGTGCTGCCCCGGCGTCTTATTACGACACCCAAAACAGCTCCAGCGGCACATTGTTTGATTCACACGTCCACCTGGTTCCGCAAATGCGGGTCCAGGGTACTCAGTGCCCTGGCGGGTGGGTCCGGGAGGCGCGGAGCCTCCCGGAAAAGCTTACGAATTGAAAATATCCTTCATTTTGTCCAGAAAGCTCTTGCGGCCCTCGTATTCCTTGCCGGTGGAGACTTCCTCGAACTGGCGGAGCAGGTCTTTCTGTTTGTCGTTGAGCTTCCGGGGCACCTCCACGCGGATGTGGAGAATCAGGTCGCCGCGGTAGGAAGAATGCGGCTGCTGGACGCCTTCGCCCTTAACGCGGAATTCGGCGTCGTTCTGGGTGCCCTCGGGGATATGGAAGGTGGTCTTGCCTCCGCCCAGGGTGGGCACGTCAATGTCCGCGCCCAGGGCCGCCTGGGTAAAGGAAATGGGCATATCCAGGTGCAGGTTGCTGCCGTCCCGGCGGAACACCTTATGGGGCCGCACGGAAATGGTGATATACAGGTCACCGTTGGGCCCGCCGTTCCGGCCGGGCTCGCCCTGGCCGTTCATGACGATGATCTGGCCGTTATCAATGCCGGCGGGCACCTTCACGGAGGCGGTGCGCCGCTTGCGCACCCGGCCCGCGCCGCCGCAGGACGGGCATTTTTCGGTAATCACCTGGCCCGTGCCGCCGCAGGTGGTGCAGGTGCGGACGGTGACCATGAACCCGCCGCTTACCCGCACCTGGCCGGTGCCGTGGCAGGTGGGGCACTGCTTGGGCTGGGTGCCGGGTTTGGCGCCGGTGCCGTGGCAGGCCTCGCAGTTTTCGTTGCGGGTGAATTCGAAGGATTTTTCGCAGCCGAAAGCGGCCTCTTCAAAGGTGATGCGCAGGTCGTAGCGAAGGTCATTCCCCTGCCGGGGCGCGTTGGCGCTGCGCCGGGCCGCGCCGCCCATGCCGCCGCCGAAGAGCTGATCGAAAATATCGTTCATGCCGCCGAAGCCGCCGAAATCAAAGCCCCCAGCCCCTGCGCCGCCGAAGCCGCCCATATTGGGGCCGTCCGGGCCGAACTGATCGTACCGGGCGCGCTTTTCGGGGTCGGAAAGCACTTCGTTGGCCTCGTTCAGCTCCTTAAAGCGTTCTTCGGCCTGCTTGTCGTTGGGGTGCAGGTCGGGGTGGCATTCCTTGGCCTTGGTGCGGTATGCCTTTTTGATTTCTTCGGCCGTGGCGTTTTTCTGAACGCCCAGCACCTCGTAATAATCGCGTTTCGTCGCCATAATTCCCTCGTAAACGGGCCAAGCAGGGGCCTCTTTTTGCCCCTGCCCGCCCATCGTTTATTGAATATTACTTACTGCACGCTGCCGTCGGCATTGAAGGAGCCGTCCGGGTTCTGGCTGCCGGCCTGGGGACCGGGCTGCGCGCCCGCGTCAGGGCCGGGCTGGCCGCCCTGCTGCTGATAGAGCTTGCCGAAGATGGCGTACACCTTCTGGGTCATGGTTTCCATGGCCGCCTTGATTTCGGAGACATTGTTGCCCTCGCGGACCTTCTTGAAGGAATCGATCTCGCTCTGCACGGTGGCCTTATCCTCGTCGGACAGCTTGTCGCCGTTGTCCTTGAGCTGCTTTTCCATCTCGTAGATGAGGGAATCGGCGTGGTTCAGGGTTTCGATTTCTTCCTTCTTCTGCTTGTCGGCCTCGGCGTACTGTTCGGCTTCCTTGACCCGGGCCTGAATTTCTTCCTCGGTCATGTTGGTGGAAGCGGTGATGGTGACCTTCTGCTCGTTGCCCGTGCCCAGGTCCTTGGCGGAGACGTTCACGATGCCGTTGCGGTCGATATTGAAGGTAACCTCAATCTGGGGCACGCCCCGGGGCGCGGCGGGAATACCGGTGAGCTGGAAGCGGCCCAGGGTCTTGTTGTCATAGGCCATGGGGCGCTCGCCCTGGAGCACATGGATTTCCACGGTGGTCTGCCCGTCCGCGGCGGTAGAGAACACCTGGGATTTCTGGGTGGGGATGGTGGTGTTGCGCTCGATGAGCTTGGTGAAGATGTGGCCTTCGGTTTCCAGGCCCAGGGACAGGGGCGTCACGTCCAGCAGCAGCACGTCCTTCACTTCGCCGCCCAGCACGCCGGCCTGAATGGCCGCGCCGATGGCCACGCACTCGTCGGGGTTAATGCCCTTGAAGGGCTCCTTGCCGGTGACCTTCTTTACAGCATCCTGCACGGCGGGAATGCGGGTGGAGCCGCCCACCAGAATCACCTTGTCGATCTGGGCGCTGGTGAGGCCGGCGTCCTTGAGGGCCGCGTTCATGGGGCCCACGGTCTTTTCCACCAGGTCGCCGGTGAGCTCGTTGAACTTGGCGCGGGTCAGGGTCAGGTCCAAGTGCTTGGGGCCGGTGGCGTCGGCGGTGATGAAGGGCAGGTTGATGTTGGTGGTCATGGCGCCGGAAAGCTCGATCTTGGCCTTTTCGGCGGCTTCCTTCAGGCGCTGATAGGCCATGCGGTCTTTCTTGAGGTCAATGCCGTTTTCCCGCTGGAAGGTGTCGGCGATGTAGTCGATGACGCGGTTGTCAAAGTCGTCGCCGCCCAGGTGCGTATCGCCGTTGGTGGCCAGCACTTCGAACACGCCGTCGCCGATTTCCAGGATGGACACATCGAAGGTGCCGCCGCCCAGGTCGTACACCAGGATCTTATGGGCGTTTTCCTTGTCCAGGCCATAGGCCAGGGACGCGGCGGTGGGCTCGTTGATGATGCGCAGCACTTCCAGGCCCGCGATGCGCCCGGCGTCCTTGGTGGCCTGGCGCTGGGAATCGGAGAAGTAAGCGGGCACGGTGATGACGGCCTGGGTGACCGTTTCGCCCAGGTACGCTTCCGCGTCGGCCTTGAGCTTCTGCAGAATCATGGCGCTGATTTCCTGGGGATTGTAGGCCTTGCCGTCGATGTCCACCTTGTAGGTGGTGCCCATCTGGCGCTTGATGGAAGAAATGGTGCGTTCGGGATTGGTGATGGCCTGGCGCTTGGCAATCTGGCCCACCAGACGTTCGCCGTCCTTGGTGAAAGCCACCACGGAAGGCGTGGTGCGCGCGCCCTCGGCGTTGGCGATGACAATGGGTTCGCCGCCCTCCATGACGGCCACGCAGCTGTTGGTAGTACCCAGGTCGATACCGATAATCTTGCTCATAGTCTTGTTCCTCCGTTTTCTTGATTTTGTTTATGTTGAATAGGTGACGGCTTCTTTATTCCGCGATGACCTTGACCATCGCGTGGCGGATCACCTGATCGCCCAGTTTGTAGCCCTTTTGCAGCACGGTGTGCACGGTGCCGGGCTCGCCTTCGCTCTTATCCGCCTGCATGACGGCGTTTTCCAGGTTCGGGTCGAACTTTTCGCCCGGGCGGTTGATTTCCGTGACGCCCCGCTTTTCCAGGGTTTCCATCAGCTGGCGGTGCACCAGCTTCACCCCGGCCAGGAGGGAGGCGTCTTCGCTCTCCTGGGAAACGGCCCGCTCCAGGTTATCCACCACGGGCAGCAGCTGTTTGATGAATTCCCGGGCCCCGTCCTCGTACGCCTCGGCCCGGACGGCCTTGGTGCGTTTGCGGTAATTGTCGAAATCCGCCTGCACCCGCTGGGCCAGGTTCAGGTATTCCTCGGCCTGATTCTTCGCGGCCTCCAGGGCTTTCGCGGCCGCGTCCTCGGGCTGTTCTTCTTCCGCTTCGGGGGCCTGAACCTCCGCGGGCTCCGCCGCTTCCGTTTCTTCGGTCACAGGGGGTTCTTCGTCGTGCTTTTTCTTGTCGAAGGGCATTTCGGGTTTCCTTTCTGTTTCTTTCATATTCGTCTTATTCGCTCAGCAGTTCGCTCAGTACGCTGCCCACGGCGTTCAGGGCGGAAAGGACCTTGCCGTAGGGCATCCTCGTGGGGCCGATGACGCCCACCGCTCCCCGGTGCCCCGCGCCTACCCGGTAGCCCGCCGTGACCACGGAACAGTCGGCCATTTCGGGCACGCCCGTTTCGGGACCGATGAGCACGGTGAAGGCCGCGCCGCTGCCGGAAAGCAGGTCCATCAGCCGGTCCTTTTCCTCCAGCACCGCCAGGAAGGCCCGGGCCTTTTCCACGTCGGAGTATTCGGGGTAATTGAGGATGTTGTGGGAGCCCCCCACGGTGACGGTGTCCGTGGCGCTCTGCTTTTCCATCTGCGCCGCCAGGTCGGCAATGCCTTCCAGCACCCGCCCGTCGGCCCCCGCCTGGTGGGAATAGCCCCGGAGCATTTCCTGCACCTCCTGCAGGGTGCGGCCCCGAAGCCGCTCGGTCATCATGCGGGAAATGGCGTACAGGGCGTCGCCGTCCAGGTTTTCGCTGACCTTGATGACCGTGTCCCGGATGGCGCCGGTGTCGGTGACGATGACCAGCAGGGCCGAACCCTTGGGCATGGGCACGAGCTGCAACGTGGCCACGCGAAGCTCCAGCTGCTTTGGCATCATCACCAGGGCGGTGTACCGGGTGATTTCCGAAATGGCCTGGGCGGCGGTGGTGATCACGTCCTCCATCTGCCGCACCCGCTCGGCAAAGTACGCCCGGGCGTTTTCGTCCATAGGCAGCTCTTCGCCGCTTAGCAGCGCGTCCACGTACAGCCGGTAGGCCTTCACGCTGGGCACCCGCCCGGCGGATACGTGGGGCTGGGCCAGGTAACCGAGCTCGGCCAGGTCGCTCATCTCGTTGCGGATGGTGGCGCTGGATAAGGTGGTTTCATACTTGCGGGAAATGGTGCGGGAGCCCACCGGCATGGCGGTGAGGATATAATCGTCAATGATGGCTTTCAGAATCCGTTCCTTCCTGGCGTCCATATGCTCCGCATCCATGCGGCGTACCCCCTTTCCGGTGGTTTTGTTAGCACTCTAAGCCGTTGAGTGCTAACCACGGTCATAGGATAGCATGTTTTTTCTCCGTTGTCAATAGGCGAGCAAAATATTTTCAAATTTTTTTGTTTGCGCAGCAGTTTGGCAAGGACAGTGGTGCGGATTTCAATTTGACGATCACAGGAATTACAGGAAATAAGTTTTGGTATAGAAGGTTTTCTTTATCCTTGACTGCCCGGATTTCCACAAATTATTGAGGAAATATGTAAATTTTTTTACGAAACCAAAAAATAATCCTTTTTTTGATCGCATTTATGTGGTATACTATGTTCGCGCGCGGGTGCGTTTTCCCGACCGGAACATGCCCTGCGCGACAGCGTTCCCCGCTTTGAAGGAGGACAGGTCATGGCGAAATCCCGGCGCAACAAACGCTATAACCGGAAAAAGGACCTGCGGATGCCGCTGCTCATCGGGCTGCTGGCCGTATTGGCCGTGTTCGTATTGGCCATGCCCAAGGAGAAAACGGTGAAGGCCATGAACGTGACGGCCAGCGGCGTGCTGTCCACCCACGCGGGATTGCGCATCAGTGAAGTGATGTCGGACAACGCCAGCGCCCTGCCCGACGAAAACGGCGCTTTCGGCGACTGGATCGAGATCGAAAACACCCTGGACGAGCCCATGAACCTGAAGGGCGTGGGCCTTTCCGACCGCTCTGACCGCATTATTTTCCTGTTCCCCGACGTGAGCCTGGCCGCCCACGGGGAAGTGATCGTATTTTGCGACGACGTGAACCGGGACGCCCCCGACGGCGTTTTCCACGCCAAGTTCAAGCTCTCCTCCTTTGGGGAAAGCGCGTATCTCTTTGACGCTTCGGGCATCGCCATCGATTCCGTGCAGATTCCTACCCTCAACAGCGACGAAGCCTATGCCCGCATGGAAGACGGCGAATTTGAAAAGACCTACGATTATTCCCCCGGTTTCAAAAACGGCCCCGAGGGCCACGATGATTACATGGCCCAGTATGCCGTCACCCCCGGGCTGCTGCTCATCAACGAAGTGGTGCCTTCTCCCCGCTCGGGCCTCAGGGACGAGGACGGCGATTTTTCCGACTGGGTGGAACTGTGGAACCTGAGCGACGAAGCGATTCCCATGGCCTCCTTCGCCCTCAGCGACGATCCCCTCAAGCCCATCAAGTGGACCTTCCCCAAGGACGCCGTCATTCCCGCCAACGGATACTACATCGTGTTCTGTTCGGGCAAGGACAAGGTGGAGGAAACCACCCGCTACCCCCACACCAATTTCTCCATCAACAACGGCGAGGAAACCATCCTGCTTTCCACCCTGGCGGGGGAACTGGTGGACCGGGTGGTGGTGACGGGTGTGGAGCGGGATATGAGCTGGGGCCGGGATCCCGACACCCTGGAATGGAAGAGCTTCACCCTGCCCACCCCCTATGCTCCCAACAACCAGCAGGGGGCCAGCCGGGCGGACGAAATGCTGCGGGCGTTCAACCCCACGGGGGTGTATATTTCGGAGGTTATGTCTTCCGCCAGCCTGATTACCGCCTTTGCCGATTCCTCGGCCAGCGATTACGTGGAAATCTACAATTCCTCCCCCCAGGCCTGGGATCTGTCCGGCTGGGGCCTGAGCGACAACATCAACTGGCCCCGGAAGTGGGTGTTTCCCCAGGGCGTGCAGATTTTCCCGGGGGAATACAAGGTGATCCTGCTGGATAAATCCACCGCCGCCGGATCGGACGCCAACAAGCTGCATGCTTCCTTCGGTCTCGCCCGGGCGGGGGGCGAAATGCTCACATTGTCCGACGCTACCGGCCGCGTGCTGGACAGGCTGTACCTGCCCCGGATTCCCACCGATGTATCCTATGGGCGCACCCTGGGAGCCAACGGTTTTTTTTATTATGACGCGCCTACGCCCGGGGAGGCCAACGGCGCGGGCTTTTACGGCTATGCCGATATGCCCGAATTCACATTGCGCAGCGGTCTCTATGAGGGCAAAATCGAAGTAGGCATCACCGTGCCCGAAGGGGCCACCGTGCGCTATACCACCGACGGCTCCATCCCCACCGTGGAAAACGGCGAGGTTTATTCCGAACCCTTTACCGTTTCCACGCCCTCCGTTTTCCGGGCCCGGGCCTTCGTTTCGGGCCTGCAGCCCTCCGAAACGGCCACGGCCAGCTATATCGTGAACACCTATCACACCCTGGACGTCATTTCCATCGTGTGCGACCCGGACGACCTGTTCAGCCCGGAGGACGGCATCTTTTCCGACGCCCCCGACCCCCGGTACTGCACCGAAGTGGATATGTCCCAAATTCCCTTCAAAACCCCCATTTACCGCTCTTACGGCAAGATTCCCCGGCAGGGCTATATCGAATATTTCATTCAGGATACCGGCGAGCGGGCCTTTTCCCAGGGCATGAAGTTCGCCCTGATGGGGGCTTTCAGCCTGGATATGCCCCAAAAGTCCCTGAAGATCCGCGCCCAGGCCGCCCTGGGGGGCAAGTATTTCGAGTATCCCCTCTTTGAGGACCGGGATTTTACCTATTATAAATCCTTCACCCTCCGCAATTCGGGCAACGACAACGTGTGGACCCGGCTGCTGGACGGGTTCCAGTCCAAGCTGATCGATTACCTGGATACGGACATCATCCACCTGGCCTGGAAGCCCGTGGCCGTGTACATCAACGGCTCCTACTGGGGCCACTACAATATGCGGGAACGCAAGGACCGCTTCTGCATTGCCCAGTGGGAGGGCCTGGACCTGGAAAAGGATAAGGAGCTCATCGACCAGATCACCGTGCTGACGGGGGAAGGGGCGGTCTCCTACGGCAGCAATACCGAATACCGGGCCATGGTGAAAAAGATCAAGGCGTCCTCTCCCGGCACGAACCCGGAGGACCTGCAGTACATCCTGGACAACGTGGACGTGGACAGCGCCCTGGACTGGCTGGCCATTGAAATGTTCTTCGGCAATTCCGACCCCGGCAACATCCTCTTCTATAAGCTGCCCGGGGGCAAATGGAAATGGCTGGTTTACGATCTGGATTACGGCATGTACAGTTCTTCCTTCAACAGCCCCATGTCCTACACCAAGGCCAAGGGCATGGGCGAACAGCTCATCGACAACACCATTTTCTTAAAGCTCCTGGAAAACGACGAAATGATGGACCTGTTCCTCACCAAGCTGGGCAATGTTTACCAGACCCTGACGGAGGATTTGATGCTCACCGTCCTGCAGGAGTGCATCGACGCCATCCAGGACGAGCTGCCCGCCAACTTCGCCCGCTGGGCCGAATATAATATCCTTACCATCAACTCCGATTCGTCCAAGACCGCCGCGGGCTCCATGACCTACTGGCGCACCCGCATCGCCCGCCTGCGGGACCAGACCATTCCTTACCGCCGTTACCGCCTGTGGGGTTACGTCCAGGAGCAGTTCAAGCTGACCGACGAACAGATGGCCCATTACTTCGGCGTGCGCCCGGCCAACCCGGACGGGAATTGACGAAAATGCCAAAATGGTATACTATGGATACGATCAACAAGGGAGGACAGGCTTATGAATCCAGTTTCGCTGCTCACCGGCAATATCACCATCAATGACGTGGTCAACGGCACGTCCTTTTCCGATTGGTTCGCCAATCAGCTGTCCCAGTTCACCCCGGTCAACGTGCTGGTGGCGCTGGTGATGGCGCTCGTCTGCGGCGTGATTATCGCCGCCGTCTATAAGTGGACGTACCGGGGCGTGCTCTTCAGCCCGTCCTTTTCCCTCACGCTGATTATGCTCTGCCTGGTCACCGCCCCCGTGGTTATGTGCATCGGCAGCAATGTGGCCCTGTCCATGGGCATGGTGGGCGCCCTGTCCATCGTGCGCTTCCGCACCGCCGTCAAGGACCCGCTGGATACCGCCTATATGTTCTGGTCCCTCACCATGGGGATTCTCATCGGGGCCAATGCCTACATCATCGTGGTGGTGGCCATTCTGGGCATTGCGGCCATTATGCTGCTGATTTCCTATATGCGCATGCGCACGCCCAACGGATACCTGCTGGTGCTGCACTATGACGAATATGCCCAGACCGATATCGACAACGAGCTGCGCCGCGCCGCCCGCTACCACCGCATGCGCTCCAAGACCGTTACCCGCGCCGGCGTGGAAATGACGGTGGAATTGCGGATGGATCACCGGGCCAATATCGTCTCCAACATGCTGGATATCAACGGCGTTCATGACGCCACCCTGGTCTCCTGCCAGAGCGAAGCGGGGGCGTAATCAAATGGCGCTGCCCCTTCGCCATGAACTCAAATATTTTATCGCCCGGCCCCAGTACGAGGTGCTGTCCCGGGTGCTCAAGGGCGCGTTGCAGCTGGATCCCAATGCCGTGAAAAACGGCGGCAGCTATCATATCCGCTCCCTTTATTTCGATACCGTTTTTGACGACGCCCTCTATGATAAACTGAGCGGCGTCAAGGACCGCGATAAGTACCGTATCCGTATCTATAACCTGTCCGACAAGGAAATCTTCATGGAGTGCAAAACCAAAGTCGGCGCCCTGATTTCCAAACGTTCCGTCAAGATTTCCCGGGATATGGCCGAGCAGCTTATCGCTGCCGACCCCACCGGCCTGGAAAACACCCGCAGCGGCCTCATCCGGGACGTGTACCGGGAAATGCGCACCCGCCTCTTGCACCCCGTCGTCATTGTGGATTACGAACGGGAGGCCTACCTGCACCCCGCCGAAGAAGTGCGCATTACCTTCGATATGAAGCTGCGCACCGGTATGAACAGCATCGATCTGTTCAATCCTGCCTTGCCCACCATACCCGTTATCGACGGCGGCGAAAACATTATCCTGGAGGTCAAGTATAACCGCGTTCTGCCCCCCTATATCGCCAGCCTCCTGTCCTTCGGCTGCCCCGAGGCCGTGCAGTGTGCCAGTTCCAAGTATGTCATGTGCCGGCGGTACGAGGAAAAGGTGTAACGCCCCCGTGCCAGGGTCCTCCGGGAGGCTCCGCGCCTCCCGGACCCACTCGCCAGGGGGATGATCCCCCTGGACCCGCATTTGCGGAACGATGTTGGCGATTGCTTCCATATTGTGTGCCGCTGGAGCTGTTTTGGGTGTCGCTGGAAGACGCCGGGGCAGCACGAAAGGCAGAAAAAACCTCGGGAAGTGAGCAAGCTCCCTCCCGAGGAATTTTTTCTGTCTTTCTCCGGAGGGCAAGCCCTCCGGGCGGCGGCCTATGGCCGCCCTGCCCCGGCGTGGGGATAACGGCAAAATATCTTGTCGTGTGCAAGCGTCGCTGAGAAGCAGAACGCGTTTTCCGTTACACTCGCAGAACGTTTCGTTGAACCTGATGCTTGAAAATAAAGAATTCACTTGCCGCGTGCAAAACGTCATAGCGAAACATAACTTGTTTTCCGCTGTGCTCGCAAGGCGTTTCGTTTATCCCGATGCAAACGAAAACAGAGAAACTTGCTGCGAGCAAAGCATTGAAAGAAAGTGCTGCATGCTTTTGCTTTGTACACAAAACGTTCCGGACGGATACAAAGCGGCTTTCCGCGTGCAAAACATGGTGGCGATCAAGCTGCGCAATACGAGCGCAATAAAAATCACATGCGCAGGCCCAGGGCACGGCGGCGGTACGCCGCCAGCCCGGACAGGCCTGCCTGTCCGGGGAAAAGCCGGGAATAACTGATCAGGAAGAGCTTGCTCTTTCCTGGCGGTTTTCCCGGCTTTTCTTGGTGCCCTCGGGCCGTCATATTACCGCGTACCAAAAGTTACAGCGGCACACTGCTTGAAGTAAAAATCAACTTTGTTCCGCAACCGCGGGTCCAGGGTACTCAGTACCCTGGTTCGGGGGCCCGGGGACCGAACAGGCCCCCGGATAGAAGGTAAAGAGCGGATGAAACGCTCACTTCCGCAGCCGCCGGGCAATGGGCTTTTCGAACAGATACGTGACCAGCGCGGCGACAGCGAGGGCCAGGATGAAGCAGAGCAGGGTATAGCGCACCTGCCAGGGGTAATCGCCGCTCATCCAGGGTGCATCGGACAGGCTTGGGGGAAAGTGCCATTCCTTCAGCTGCACGGCCAGGAGCTGGTGATAAATATAAAACTGGAAGGATACGGCGGAAAGCACGCGCATCAGCGGGTTCCCCAGCAGATACCGCAGGGCGGGCAGCCCGAAGGCGGCGCAAAGGACAGCGCAGCACAGGGTGACGGACAGGGGAAAACGCCGCGAGAGCTGGCCCAGGCGGATATGGTCGTACCCGTTTTCGGCGGCCTGGCCCCGGGCAATGAGCACAAGCTGGCACACGCAGAGGACAAAGCCCACGGTAAAGAACAGCTTGATTTTCCGGTCGCTTTTGCCCAGCTTTTTCTGCAGCGCCACCAGGACAGAAGCGGTCAGGAAGCCGTTGGCGTACACGTCCAGGAAGGCGGGCAGCTGATTGATATACATGGAAGTGTCCGGCAGCGGCGAAACGAGAAAGCGGTAGAGAAAGGCCGCGCCGGTCATCAGGCACCAGGTGCAGAGGGGAAACCGCCGGAACGCCCGGGCCAGGAACGGAAAGATCAGATAAAACTGCATTTCCACCGCCAGCGTCCATAGCGCGCCGTTGAGCAGTGTCTGCTGGTAGGAGGCGGGGAAGAAGGTGTGGGTAAAGGTGAGGTGGGCGAAGAGGTCCAGCAGCGCGGTGCGCGTATCGGGATAGCGCCCCTGTGCCAGCGCCAGGATGAACAGGGGCACAATGCACAGCAGGTAGGAGGGCACGATGCGAATGAGCCGCCGCCTGTAAAAGGGCAGGATGGCGGTATCCTTGCTGCCGGCGGCATAGGGCAGGTACAGGCAGAGGCCGGAGAGCAGCATCAGCCCGTCCACCCACAGATACCCCGACCGCAGCAAAAAGTCCAGGCTGATCACCCGTCCGTTCACGACAAAGCACGGGGAAAGCCAGCCCTGCTGCCAGATATGATACCAGCCCACCAGAAACACGCAAAGGGCCCGCACCCCGTCCAGCACATCCACGCGGCGGGGGTCGGGCCCATCAAGGTAAGGCTGAAAATGCCGATAGATCTTTTCCATGGCTCATTCCGCAGCCCGGGTCATCCGGTAATAAACGTTCTGCTCCTCATGGCGCAGCGTCAGGGCCTTGCCGCTGAGGGAGACGATATTATAGGTATATTTCAGGGTGTCGGGGCTGTCGCCGATATTGAGGGCATAGGTGGTGGCGTAATAATAGGAATCCTGGCCGTCAATGGTGCAGGTGCCGTCCTCCCGGAATTCCATGCGCACGCCCTTGTCGGTTTCCCAGGCGCCCATGATGCGGTACACCGTGCGGGTCAGGCGTTTCTCGTCCACGTCGGAATAGCCGTGCAGCTGGTTATAATAGATAAGCGCCTCATAGGGCCGCTGCTGGGCATACAGCCAATTGGCGTACTGATAGCAGGCTTCCCGGTAGATTTTGGGAATGTCGGAATACTTGGCAGCCAGGGCGTCCTGCTGGGCAAAGGGAGCCAGGGTCTCCACGGCGGTTTGGTAATCGCCCGAATCCATGGCGGCAACAGCGGTATCATAGGCGGTGGCATAATAGGCGTCGGCGCAGGCATCGGCCTTTTGCGCGGCATCCTGATAATCCCCCGCCAGGCCGTAATATTCGGCGGCACTGACCAGATCGCCGGCGGCTTCCAGGGAAGATGCAGCCTGATAGGCCAGCGCCTGCCCCCGCGTTCCGGCGTCCTGGAAATCGGCAATTTCCAGCAGCTTCCGGGCGGCCCCCGCCGTATCGCCGTTCGCGGCGTCGGCCAGGGCCAATTGATAAACGCATTCCCGGTACAGGTAATTGATTTGGACTGTGGCGTCCGCCACGGGCTCCAGCGTCTCCATGGCCC
The DNA here is from genome assembly GCA_947624355.1 of uncultured Clostridia bacterium. Classification (GTDB taxonomy): domain Bacteria; phylum Bacillota; class Clostridia; order Christensenellales; family Aristaeellaceae; genus RUG563. The sequence continues at coordinate 12,928 of CANQKI010000051.1, forward strand.
CGGTATAATCCCCGGCGATTTGCATATCCATGGCCTTCTGGTACAGGGCCGCGGCCAGGCGGTCGGGAGCGTCGTCAAAATCCCCGAGAGCGGTAAAGGCTTCAATGGCGGCGTCGTAATTCCCGGCGTCCAGCAGGGAAACGGCGCGGTTATACCGGGCGTTTTGCAGCGCTTCTTTGCTGGTGCGGTAATCGCCCAGCGCCTCAAAGAGCGAAATGGCGGTATCGTAATCCCCGCTGTTCAGGCAGCTTGTGGCCTGCTGAAAATGAATTTCCTGCACGGTATCATCCGCGTCCTTGTAGCCGGGAATCGTGAGCAGCAGGGCCAGGGCAGCGTCCTGATCGCCCGCGTCCAGGGCGGCCATGGCGGGAAGGTAAACGCATTCCTGCCGCGCTTCCTGGGCAGCCGTCAGCTCGGGCACCTGATCGAAAAGGGCAATGGCGGCTTCGTACCGGCCGCTTTCCATTTCGGCCAGGCCCTGCCGGTAAATGCATTCCATCATCAGGGCCTTGGCGTCCTGGTAATTGGTGATCTTGGCGAACATTTCGGCGGCGCTTGCATAGTCCCCGGCGTCCATGGCGGTGACGGCGGGGGTATACAGGCAGGCGGCGGCCCGGCGGTATGCGTCCAGGTAATCCCCGGCAAGAAGGAAATAGTCCGCCGCCGCGTCGTAATCCCCTTCATCGTAATGCTGCCCGCCGGCCACATAATAGGCCTGCTGCAAAAGCAGGGCGCTGTCCCGGTAATCGGGAATCTGAACGAGATAATCGATGGCGGTCAGGGAATCGCCCGCGTCCAGGGCAAGCCCGGCCGGGCGGTAAAGGCATTCCAGGGCATTGACGGCGGCGGACTGGTAATCCCCCAGGGCCAGGAACTTTTCCCGGGCCCCGGCGTAATCCCCATCCTCCATCAGATCCATGGCCCAGAGGTATTCGGCCTGATTGCGCTTCATCCGGGCGTCCGAATAGGCGGGCACCAGATCATAAAAGGAGATGGCCTCTTCATAACTGCCGGCGGCCAGGAGCTTTTCGGCGTTGATATACCGGGCTTCCTGGGCGCGGGTGGCGCTGTCCTTATAGTCCCCCAGGGCGTCAAAGCCGTTCTGGGCCGCGCGGAGAGAGGTAAAGGTGCCGCCGTTCAGGGCGGCCATGGCCATGCGGTAATCGCATTCCAGAACCAGCTGGGGGCAGTCCCGGTAATCGCCCAGGGCGAGAAAGCGCTCCTTGGCGTTTTCGTACTGCCTGTTTTCCAGGGAGCGGTTGGCAATGTAATAGCGGTAATAAGGGATGCCGTGGAAATAGATGCCGTAGGCCAGGGCCGCGGCGGCAATCACCGACGTGACGGAAATCACGGTGCGTTTGATGATGCGGCGGCGGCGCTTCTTTTTCCGTTCCTGCTCCTGGGCGATGCGGCGTTCCTTTTCCCGCTGCTGCCGGAGGGCCTCTTCCTTTGCGCTCTGCCGCTGAAAAATGATGCGCTCGATGACGGCGCGGTTGAGCTTGGTGAAAATCTCGTGCTTGTCGCGGTGGCAGCGGCGGCATTCCTCCTCCCGGGCAGCATTGGCCCGGCCGCAAACGCACACCCACACGGCTCCCTGATCGCTGGGGAAGGAGGCGGCATCCCGCCCGGCCAATTCCTGCATGACCTGCAGCCGCTGGCCTTCCAGCAGGGGCGAGGGTTCAAATTCGCTGGGCTCGTTGGCCCCCCTGCGCCACACGGTGCCGTCCCCGAACCAGACTTTTTCGATCCGGACCTCCAGATCCCGGGCGTCCACCCCCTCTTCCACAGGCACGGCCGTTTCGAAAGCGTGGTAGGCGGGTGCCTCCAGATCCTGCACCCGCTCCACCCGACGGGCATACTGCTCCCCGTCCTCGTCAAAGCAAAGGACGCAAACCTGGAGGCTGGCAACCTCTTTGTCTGAAAGGTTGTAAACCTCCATCGTCAGCACGGGGTAGGCGGCGGTGGGCAGCTGGCAGTGCCACAGTTCCACCGGGCAGGTCAGGTCGATCCGCATGGAAAAAAGCCTCCAGTGACAGGAAAATCAAAAGGAGCGGGGAAAAAGGCCCTTTTTAACGCAGGGTAAACAGCATTTCCTGCAGTTCGCCGCCGGAGAAGGTGAGGAGCCACAGCACTGTCTGCCCTTCGGCGGGGGAAACGGTATAGGTCAGCGTGGCGGTATTTTCACTGTAGGAAAGCACGCCGTAGGGGGCGGTTTCCCCGTCACCGTAAAGGGCGGCGCCGTTTTCCAGGGCCGTGAAGCTGCCGAAATGGAAGCGGTTCATGACCGTTTCCATCATATCGCCCACGCGCACGCCCCGGGGGCCTTCGATATCTTCGCCCGTGACGGACATGCTGTTGAAGCCCAGGAACTGCTTATCGGCGTCATAATTGAACACGATGGATACGCTGTCCCACTGGCGGGTGCGCAGGTAGCCGCCGTCGGAATCCTGAACCCAGTCGTCCACGTAAGGCTCGCCCAGGACGGCGATGGCCTTTTCCATGTCCAGGTCCGTCAGATCCAGGCCGGCAAATACCAGGTCCTCCCGGTCAAACATGGCGGTGTCCCCCGTGACGCTCTGGGGATAGGCGAAATATTCGCTCACTTCCTGCATGGACGCCACTTCGTCGATGGCCTGCAGGGCCTCTTCCTCGGGAATCACATTATCCATGCCGAACACTTCAATGCCCGTCACCGTGCCCTGATCCATGGAAAAGCGCACGCCGCAGGCAATCACGCCCTCGTCCACCCAGCGGTACACGGCGTAAACCGCCTGGGTGGCCCGCTGGCCGTCCCGCAGCAGCCAGCCAGCGGCCGCCTCGGGCTTTTCCCCCGACATGTACAGGGCGGCGTCGTAATAGCTGCCCAGGAGGGAGGGGTTGTCGTTGGGATAAACGGCCAGGATGCTGTCCAGGGTGTCGCCCACGCGCACGCCCCGGGGGCAGGGCTGATTGACGCCCAGCACGGCAGAAAGCACGGCGGAGGTATCCTGCAGCGTTTCGTCGGCAATGGTAAGCACCGCCAGGTCGCTTGTCACGGTGGTGACGCCGTTTTCATCCTTTTCCGTGGCCAAATCGCCCTCGGCGTCTTTCAGCAGGGTATCCCGCAGAGTGTCCAGGTACATTTCCAGCTCTTCATAGGTTACCGGTGCGTTTTCCTCCGCAGGCGCTTCCTCGGCGGAAACGGGGCAGACGGCCAGCAGCAGGGCAAGGGCCAGCAGAACGGATACGAATTTTTTCATGGCTGCAAATCTCCTTACATTTTAAATGGATACATTGCGTCTTTTTGCGGTTACATATCCAGGTCGGCAACGCAACCCGGGGTCACCAGGGCGTAGAGGAGCCGGGCTTTGGGGGCCGGGGCGGGGGAGAAGGTGAGGGCGGCCAGGACGGCGTCCCCGGCGGTGCTGGCGCTTTCCTCCGTGCGGGCGTGGAGGGTGCAGAGCACGTCGCCCTTCTCCACCCGGTCGCCGATGCGCTTTTCCATAACGAAGCCCACGGCGGGGTCGATGACGTCGGATTTTTTCACGCGGCCCGCGCCCATGCGCTGGGCGGCCAGGCCCAGGGCGGTGCAGTCCTCTTTTTGCAGCCAGCCAGCCTCCCTGGCCCGCAGGGGCACGATGACGGGGGCCTTTGGCAGCAGCGACACATCGTCGCACACCCGGGCGTCGCCTCCCTGGGCGGCAATCATTTCCCTGAGCTTTTGAAGGCCCGCGCCGCTATGCAGGGCGGCCTTCATTTTTTCCATGCCTTCTTCCCGGGTCTTGGCCACGCCCGAGCTTTCCAGCATCAGCGCCCCCAGGAACAGCGCCGTGTCCAGCAGCGGGCCTTTCGCCCGGCCGGCCAGCACGTCGATGGCTTCCTTGACCTCCAACGCGTTGCCAACGTGGGAGCCCAGGGGCTCCTCCATGCCGGAAACCACGGCGGTGATACGCCGCCCGGCGTGGTGGCCGATGTCCACCATGGCTTTCGCCAGGGCGATAGAGGATTCCAGGGTGGGCATCAGCGCGCCGGACCCGGTCTTCACGTCCAGCACGATGGCCTTGGCCCCGGAGGCGAATTTTTTACTCAGGATGCTGGAGGCGATGAGGGGCACCGAATCCACCGTGCCCGTCACGTCCCGCAGGGCATAGAGCCGCTTGTCGGCGGGGGCCAGGTGCGCGCTTTGGCCCACCACCGCGCAGCCCACCTTTTTCACAATCTCTACGAATTCCTGTTCGGGCAGCTCCACCCGCATGCCTTCAATGGATTCCAGCTTGTCGATGGTGCCGCCCGTGTGGCCAAGGCCCCGGCCGCTCATCTTGAGCACCTTGCCGCCGCAGGCCGCCACCAGCGGGGCCAGCACCAGGGTGGTGGTGTCGCCCACGCCGCCGGTGGAGTGCTTGTCCACGGGCACGCCGCCCACATCGGGGGAGAGCATCTCGCCCGAGGCAGCCATTTCCATGGTCAGGTCGGCGGTTTCCCGGGCGTCCATGCCGTTGAGGCGGATGGCCATCAGCAGGGACGCCAGCTGATAATCGGGCAGCGTGCCGTCCGCCGCCCCCCGGACGAAGTAAGCGATTTCCTCTCTGCTCAGCGCCTTCCCGCGTTTTTTGGCTTCGATGACCGACAAAATATCCATGCCAGAATCCTTCCTTATATAATAATCCTATCTTAGTATAGCATACTTCTTTCGAAAGGTAAAGCGAGGGATTCGATAGAATGCAACATTTTTTTGTAACAATTTTAAAAAAGTTTAAAAAAGCTATTGACCGCGTAACAAAAATGTAATATACTGCATGAGAAGGATTCTGTCTTTCTCTGTTCTCACGGAATAATTTGTGTGGGAGAGGCCCATGCGTAACCTGATTTATGTGGGGTGTAGGTTCATGAAGAGCACAGAGGTTCTCAAACGGATCGTATCCATGGCGCTGCTGGCGGCGATGATGCTGTCGCTGCTGCCTGCCGCAACCGCGGAAACCGCGGCTGTGGCGGAGCGGTACGGCTATATCGTCATCAGGAATAACTCGACGGACAGGCGGGTCTATCTCCGCCCGCAGCCTGGTTCTACGGATTACAAGGACAGGCTGGATGAATGGCTGGTGGTGCAGATTTACAGCACCACGGTCAGCGGCGGCAAAACCTGGTATCGTGCCAGCAAGCCCGCCGGCGATGAGTACGGGTATATTCAGGGCGATTTTGTCCAGGAAATGACCGCCGAAGAAATCGCGGCCTGGATGAGCAGCACGTCGCCCTATTTCGGCATGTCCGCGGAAGCGACGGCCACGCCCACCGTGTCGCCTACCCCCGATCCCAACGCCACCGTTCCCGTGCTGCCCGAGGCGGGTGAGCCTATGGGCTACGTGGTGCTGGTGCAGAATAAGGTGAACGTTCACGCCACGCCAAACGGCACGGTGGTCACCGAAAACGATGCGGACAAGCTGGTCCTTGACCAGGTGCTGGTCTATTACAACGTCGTTGCCAACGTGGGCGGCTACAATTGGGCCCAGGTTCTTTACGGCGAAGGAAAGATCGGCTATATCCGCAGCGACTGCTATGCTTTCAGCGATATGGACGGGAATATCGTCACCCAGACGGGCCCCGGCGCCGCAGCCACGACGGTGCCCCCGGCCACCGTGCCCGATATTCCCGAAGGCGCTTACGGCATGACCACGGCGGACAAGGTGATGTTCCGCAAGACCATGTCCACCAACGGCGATTACTGGGCCCGTCTGCCCTGGGGCTGGCGGGTGGAAGTGCTGGGCGCCGAGATCAAGGGCGACATTCTGTGGTACAAGGTTCAGAGCAATACGCCCAATAACCCCGACCGCACCTACACCGGTTATATTCATGGCGGTTACCTGACCGTTATCAACCCCAACGCGCCCACGGCTACGCCCACGGGCAGCGTTACCTCGACCACCTACGGCCAGATCATCACGGCGGGCGCCAACCTGCGGGTCACCCCCGGCGGCGCCAGCCTGGGCGCCCTGCAGCAGGGCACGATCGTGAACGTGTTCACCATGCCCAGCACCACCACCGAAATGGATTACTACTATATCGGCGTGCCCTGGAACAATGACCAGGGCTACCTGTACGGCTATGTTTCCGCCTCCTATATGCGGATCCTGAGAGCGGACGAGCTTTCCAACGTGGGCCCGCTGCCCGCCGCGCCCACCGCGTCTCCCAGCCCCTCGCCCACGCCCAGCATGACGGGTTCGGGCTATATCCGGCTGATTCTGGACAAGGTCAACATCCGCAAAACGCCCAACGGCACTTCCCTCACGCCCCAGGACCAGGATAAGCTCCGGGTGGACACCGTGCTTGCCTATTCCGAAGGTCCCGTGGCCGAGGCCGGCTATAACTGGGTGAAGGTGACTGTGGGCAAGATCACCGGTTATGTCCGCAGCGACTGCTATGAGTTCTGCGATAAGAACGGCAAGCCCGTCACCGTGCTGCCCACCGCCACGCCTACCCTGGCGCCGGGCGTCACCGGGCAGACCTACATCCGCCTCACCAAGAGCAATGTGAACCTGCGCGTCGCCCCGTGGGACGAAAGCATCGCCCAGCTGGCCAAGGGCACGATCCTGCCCTATACCGATATCCGCGTCGCTACGTCGGACGGCACCCGGTGGTATCACGTTTATTCTTCCACCGTGGGCGGCTACGGCTACATCCTGAGCACCATGGCCGTCACCTGCGACGCTTATGGCAACGAGGTCGCCGCGCCCACCGTGCAGCCCGGCACCACCACGACCCCTGCCCCCGGCGGCACGCAGCCTGGCAATACCGGTTATACCGGCTATATCGCCACCAACATCAAGAACGTTTTCGTGCGCACGGCGCCCTTCGTGGGGGCCGAAAGCATGGGCCAGATCAAGGATAAGGGCACCGTGCTGCCCCTTTCCGGCGTGGCCGTGTACAACAGCCCCTACACCTGGTTCCCCGTGCGCCTGAATGACGGCACCTACGGCTATATCCGCGGCGACTGCGCCTTTGAGCTGGTCCAGTGGCAGCTGGATGAATACAACAGGACCGGCGTCGTGCCTTCGCCCACCCCCGGTCCCGCCACGCCCAAGCCCGGCAACAGCGATTACGTCCGCGTGACGGGCAACGGCAGGCTCTTCGTCCGCGAAACGCCCAGCACCAAGGCGGATCAGGTGGGCTCCTACCAGCCCGGCAGCATCGTGCGCTTCTATGAGAAGAAGACCGTCGGCTCCGTGACCTGGTATCGCGTGCCCAGGCCTTCGGGCAGCGGCTACGGCTGGATTCACGGCGGCTACTGCTATGTGCTCACCAACGCCGAGTATGAGCAGACCAAGCCCACCGCCGTGCCCACCGCCGTGCCCACCGCTATGCCCGATCCTTCCACCTTCAGCGACCTGGCCTTTACCAACACTGACCGGGTGAAGATCCGCGCCCAGGCGTCCATGTCCGGCAAGGAGCTCACCATGGTGTACGATCAGGGCACCCAGCTGACCTACCTGGGCAATTACACCACGCCCACCGCGTCCAACCCCTACTACTGGTTCAACGTGCGGTACCAGGGCGTTACGGGCTGGATGCGCGGGGAATACATCCGCATCCTCACCAAGGCCGAAAAGCAGGTGTATGAGTTTACGGGCAATCCCGATTCCCCCACCGAGGCCACCTATACCACGTTGAAAGTCGGCTCTTCCGGCGAGGCCGTCACCAAACTCCAGCAGAAGCTGGCCGAAAAGGGCTACCTGACCCAGGCCAACGTGACCGGCGTCTATGATAGCGCCACCGAGGCCGCCGTGCGGAATTTCCAGAAGGACAACGGCCTTACCGTGGACGGCATTGCCGGCGAAAAGACCCAGCACAAGCTCTTCAA
>CANQKI010000052.1 GCA_947624355.1 uncultured Clostridia bacterium
GGGGCCGTATATCTGCTGCCCATTCTGGCCGGTTTTTTGCTGCTCGTTCATTTCCGCGTTCCCTTCTGGAAAGGGTGCGGGGCGCTGATCTGCGTCCATGTGGCCGCCTTCGCCGGGGTCTACCTCTGGGCCCGGAGCCTGGCGGGCGGGCAACTGTACGCCCTGGCCGGGGACGCCGCGGTGCAGGCCCTGGGCAGCACCGAAATCGGCGACACACTGCTTTACCAGTTCTACAGCATGGGCCTCATCGGCCTTCCGGATGACCTGGCCCAGAACGCCGTGCAGACGGGGCCCCTGGGCTATTTGACGCTCAGCGACGCCGCCCGGCAGGACCTGCTTTTGTCTGTCCGCGCGCTGGTGGAAAACACGCTGGCCGCCGCCGTGCCCAATTTGATTATTAGCCAGAGCATCCTGGGCGGGGTCATGTGCCTGTATCTGCCCCTGCGGTTCGGCTTCCTGGCCCAGGAAAAGCGGGAATTCATCGCAGACGCCGCTTCGGAAGCCGTGGTCATGGATGCGAAAGGCAAACGCGCCGTGAATTTTCCCGACCTTCATATGCCGCCCCTCAGCCAATGGCACCTGCCCCGGGGCGTGGGCTGGAAGGTGGGCGCGGCCATGATCCTGGGCTACCTCCTTGGCAGCAGCGACGGGGCCGTGGGTGTGGCGGGGGGCCTGCTGTACGCCGCGGCCATTACCGTGTTTCAGATTCAGGGGGCCGCCCTCATCAACTTCATGCAGAAGGCGAAGGGCTCCCGCAGGTTCTGGCGGGTGCTGGTGCCCATTGTGCTGATGCTGTTTTCCCTGCTTTCCTATATCGGCATTTTTGATCAGATCGTGAATATCCGCGGGCTGCGCAAGCCCCGGGAACCGAAGGAGGACGAACAATTATGAAAGTCATTCTGCTGGCCGATGTGAAGGGCGCGGGCAAGAAGGAAGAAATCGTCAACGTCAGCGACGGTTACGCCCGGAATTTCCTCTTTCCCAAGAAATTAGCGGTAGAGGCCACCCCGGGGGCGGCCAAGGAAATCGAACGCAAAAAGGCGGCCGAGCGCAAGCGGGAAATGGAGCGCCGGGCCGAGGCCGACAAAAAGGCCATGTCCCTCCGGGGCAAGGTGATCACCGTGAAGGCCAAGTGCGGCGCCCAGGGGCGGCTGTACGGCTCGGTGACGGGCCAGGAAATTGCCGACGCCCTGAACGCCCAGTACCAGGTTGCGGTGGATAAGCGCAAGATTGATTTGCCGGACCCCATCCGCACGGTGGGGGAAAGTGAAGTGGTGGTGAAGCTGTATCCCGAAATCAGCGCGAGGATGACGGTGCGCGTGGTCGCCGCGGAGGGCTGATTCTATGGATGCGCCCGCTTCTTCCTTTGCGCCCGTGCCGCCCCACAGCATCGAAGCCGAACGCTCGGTGCTGGGGGCCATGCTGCAGGATACGGCTGCGTTAACCTCCGCCCTGGAAATGCTGGGCGCGGAGGATTTTTACGTGCCCGCCCACCGGGAGATTTTCGACGCCGCCCGGGCCCTTTCCGCCGGCAATATGGCCGTGGACCTGGTAACCATGGACGCGGAATTGGGCAAGCGGGGCACCCTGCCCGGCGTGGGGGGCATCGAATACCTGATCGAGCTGACCCAGTTCGTGCCCACCACCGTGAACGTGCGGTATTACATCCGCATCGTGCTGGAAAAATCCACCCTGCGGCGGCTCATTGCGGCGGCGGGGGAAATCAGCAAAGAAAGCTACGCCCAGGAAAAAGAGCTGCCCGAGGTGCTGTCCCTGGCGGAAAAGAAAATTTTCGATATCGTCATGCAGCGCTCGGGAGGCGAGGAGCTCAAGCACATCCGGGAGGTGCTGGGCAGCACCTATGAGCAGATGGAGACCTTCGCCCGGCTGAAAGGCGGCGTATCCGGGGTGCCCACGGGCTTTGTGGGCCTGGACAACACCCTGACCGGCCTCCACGGGGGCGAGCTGATTCTGGTAGGCGCCCGGCCCTCCATGGGCAAAACCTCCTTCGCCATCAACATTGCCGCCCACGCCGCCCGGAAAGGGGCGAAGATCGCCTTTTTCAGCCTGGAAATGCCCCGGGAGCAGATCGCCATGCGCCTGCTCTGCTGCGACGCCCGGGTGAACATGCAGTCCGTCCGCAAGGGGCAATTGCGGGACGAGGACTGGCTGCGGCTGGCCCGTTCCCTGGCCCCCCTGGCCGGCAGCGAAATCTACCTGGACGACACCTCGGGCCTGACCCCGGGGCAGATCCGTTCCCGCTGCCGCCGGCTCATGATGGAAAAGGGGCTGGACCTTATTATCGTGGACTATCTGCAGCTCATGGGCTCGGACAAGCGGGCGGAAAACCGGCAGGTGGAAGTCAGCGAAATTTCCAGGGGCCTCAAGGCCATCGCCCAGGAACTGAAAGTGCCCCTCATCGCCTGCGCCCAGTTGTCCCGCGCCAACGAAAAACGCGGGGGCACGGCGGGGTTCCGGCCCATGCTGTCCGACCTGCGGGATTCCGGCTCCATCGAGCAGGACGCCGACGTGGTCATGTTCCTGCACCGGGAGGCATACTATCACCGGAACGACCAGAACGCCGTGCCGGACAACATCGCCGAGGTCATCGTGGCCAAACAGCGCAACGGCCCCCTGGGCACGGTAAAGCTGGCCTGGCTGGGAGAGTACACCCTGTTTGATAACTTGGCAGGCGATAAATAATTGCGCATTGACTCTGTCAATGCGCATCAACAAAATGAGGTAAACCTCATTTTGTTGACCTTCAGATTTTCATTTCGCCTCGCGCTACTCCACTACGTGGAAGCGCGGGCATCGGGCGGCAATTCAAGAATTGCTCGCCCTCGGCCGCCCTGGCGGGCGACGCTCAGTGTGCTACGCTCACGGCCAGAAAATCTGCAAGGAAGGAAAATTTTCTTTCGGATCGTAAACGATCCTTCGCAAATTTTCCTCCTCGAACCGGCAAAGCCGGTTCAGCGGATTCTAATTCATCGCTATCCTATACCTCATTCTTTACAAGTCGCTTTGTATATAGAATCTGTTTCCTGAAGAGTCGGGCCAAAGGGCCGGAATGTGATTATGAAAGATAGAACACCGCTTTTATCCCTCCGCGGCGTGAAGAAGCGCTTTGACGGCTTCGAGGCGCTGAGGGGCATCGACCTGGACATTTACCCCGGCGAGTTTGTGTCGCTGCTGGGGCCTTCGGGTTGTGGCAAAACCACCACCCTGCGGCTCATCGCCGGGCTGGACAGCGCGGACGAGGGCGTCATCCTGTTGGACGGGCAGGATATTTCCAATCTGCCCCCCGAAAAGCGGCAGGTCAACACGGTGTTCCAGCAGCTGGCCCTGTTTCCCCACATGAACGTGGAAAAAAACGTGGGCTACGGCCTGCGGATGCGGGGGGAAAAGAAGGAAAAAATCGCCAAGCGGGTGCAGGAAATGCTTTCCCTGGTGCAGTTAAGCGGCCTGGAAAAGCGTATGCCCTCCCAGCTTTCGGGCGGGCAGCAGCAGCGGGTGGCCCTGGCCCGCGCCCTGGCGGTGGGGCCCCGGGTGCTGCTGTTGGACGAACCCCTCAGCGCCCTGGACCTGCACATCCGCCGTTTCATGAACAGGGAGCTCAAGCGCCTGCAGAAGGAATCCGGAGTCACCTTCCTGTACATCACCCACGACCAGGAAGAGGCCATGAACATGTCCGACCGGATTGCCCTGATGAACGCGGGGGCCTTCGTGCAGGTGGGCACGCCCCAGGAACTGTACGACGCCCCGGCCACGGCCTTTGCCGCTTCCTTCATCGGGCAGAGCAACCTGCTGGAAGGGACGCTGCGGGAAGCGGACGGGGAACGGGGAATCCTGACCATCGGAAATGCGGACGTTCCCTGCCGCCTGCGCCGCCCGGCCAGTTCAGGGGAAAAATGGTTTTTGTGCCTCCGGCCCGAACGGCTGCGGTGTGCGGCGGCCCCCGAAGGGGATTTTGCCCTGCCCGCCGTGCTGCGGGAGCACAGCTTTGTGGGGGGCGTGCTGCGCTCGGAGGCGGAATTGGCGGACGGCCGGCTGCTGATTTTGCAGCGCCAGGCCGAGGAGGACGCTCCCATGACCCCCGGGCAGCCCGTATTTATCTCCTGGAACCCGGAAACCGCCCCGCTGGTGCCCTGGGAGGAGGCGACCCATGAAGCGTAACCGCCGCCGCCCCGAATCGCTTTCCCTGCCCATGCAGCTGTGGATGGCCGTGTTTCTGGGGCTGGCGCTTTTGTACATCGTGGGGCTTTCCCTGCTCAAAAGCGCGGGGGACCTGCATGTGACGAACGAAATCACGGGGGAAAATTATGTCCGCATCCTGTCCGGCCGGTACGCGGAGGTTTTGTGGCTTTCCGTCCGGCTGGCGGCGCTGACCACCCTCATTTCCCTGGCCCTTGGCTATCCCTTCGCCTACATCATGACGCGCCTTGGCCCCAGGGCCCGGGTGTGGGTGCTGCTGCTGGTGATTGCCCCTTCCTGGACCAACGCCCTGATCCGCATTTACGGCTGGAAAATCCTTCTGTACGCCAACGGCCCCATCAACAGCCTGCTGCAGACCCTGGGCATCATCGACCGGCCCTTGAAGCTTTTGTACACCGAGGGCGCGGTGCTCCTTGGCATGGTGTACGCCATGCTGCCCTTCGTGATTCTGCCCGTCTATACGGGCATCGAGCGCATGGACTGGCGGCGGGTGGAGGCGGCGAGGGACCTGGGGGCGTCTCCCTTCCGGGCGTTTCTGACCATCACGCTGCCCATGACGCTGCCCTCCCTGCTGGCGGCCTGCGTGCTTACGTTCCTGCCTTCGGTGGGGCTCATTTTCCTGTCGGATATTCTGGGTGGGGCCAACACGGTATTGTGGGGCAACGTGGTGCAGGATGAGCTGCTCAAAAGCCGCGATCTGCCCTTTGCCGCCGCCCTGTCCGCCGTGCTGCTGCTGCTGACGCTGATTGTGATTCTTTTGTACCGCCGGGCCGGGGGCCGGGGGGAAGAAATGGTATTCTGACGAGGTAGCGGATGATCGAAGCGCAGTTTGAGGCCATGGAAGGCCGCCTGGAGGAATTGCGGGAGGCGTCCGCCCAACCGGACGTCATTTCCGACGTGCCCCGGTGGCGGAAAATCCTCAAGGAGATTGCCGACCTGACCCCGGCAGTGGAGGCGTTCCATGCCTACAAAGCCCTGCAGGACGCCATCGCCCAGGCCCGGGAAATGCTCTCCGACCCCGACATGGCCGCCTTGGCCGGGGAGGAGCTGCGGGAGCTGCTTCCCAAGGAAGAGGCCCAGCGGGAAGCGCTCCGCCGCTTTCTCATCCCCCGGGACCCGGACGACGACCGCAGTGTGGTCATGGAAATCCGCCCCGGGGCGGGAGGCGACGAGGCGGCGCTTTTCGCCGCGCTGCTGCTGCGTATGTACCAGCGCTATGCCGAGCGCAAGGGCTTCCGGTTCGAGCCGGTCGATATTACCGATACCGAGCTGGGGGGCGTGAAGGAGGCCGTGTTCACCCTGTCCGGGGGCGGCGCGTTCAGCCGGATGAAGTTTGAATCCGGGGTGCACCGCATCCAGCGGGTGCCCGTCACCGAGGCCGGGGGCCGCATCCACACCTCCACCGCCACCGTGGCCGTGCTGCCGGAAGCCGAGGACGTGGAGGTGGACATCCGGCCCGAGGACCTGCGCATCGACACCTACCGTGCCTCCGGCCACGGGGGCCAGTACATCAACCGCACGGATTCCGCCGTGCGCATCACCCACCTGCCCTCCGGCCTGGTGGTGACCTGCCAGGACGAAAAGAGCCAGCTGAAAAACAAGGAAAAGGCCATGAAGGTGCTCAAATCCCGGCTGTACGACCTGTACCGCTCCCAGCAGGACGCGGCCTACGCCCGGAACCGCAAAAGCCAGGTGGGCAGCGGGGAACGCAACGAGCGCATCCGCACCTACAACTTCCCCCAGGGCCGGGTGACCGACCATCGGGTGGGCCTGACCCTCTACAAAATCGACGCCGTCCTGGACGGCGACCTGGACGAAATCATCGACGCCCTGATTCTGCAGGAGCAGGGCGAAAAGCTGAAGGCCATGACGGTGTGACGGGCGGACGGGAAAAGGGGCGATTCCCCGTTTCTGGTCCGGCCGCGCCTTTCCGGGCCGCTGCCCGCTTTGTGTTCCGGACGGCTGTTGACAGGCAAATCCGACATTTTTTCAAAAAAGGGATTGACAACGCTGCCAAACCGTTATATAATGATTCTTGCGTTTCAAGAAACGCCCATGACGCGGGGTAGAGCAGTTTGGTAGCTCGTCGGGCTCATAACCCGGAGGTCGAGGGTTCAAGTCCCTCCCCCGCAACCACCCGGCTCCGTAGCTCAGTTGGCTAGAGCATTCGGTTCATACCCGGAGTGTCATTGGTTCGAGTCCAATCGGAGCCACCAGAAAAGCCCGGCAGCGCGCCGGGCTTTTTCGTATTGTTTTTCATCCAATCAGCCCTTGACAGCGCCGATCATGATGCCCTTGATAAAGAAGCGCTGCAGGAACGGATAGATCATGATAACGGGAAGCACCGTTACCATGGTGACCGTCATGCGCACGCCCTGGGGCGTCAGGGTGAGGAGGCGCTCGTCCACATTGCCTTCCTCCAATTGCTTGGCGATGCGTTCCGCTTCGTTCAGGTACTGGTAAAGGGTGTATTGCAGCGTCGTGAGATTTTCCCGGGTGAAGGTGTAGATGTGGTTATCGAACCATGCGTTCCACTGGGCCACGGAGGCGTACACCGCGATGGTGGCCACGATGGGCATGGACATGGGCAGGATAATGCGCAGGAAAATCGTCACCACCCCCGCGCCGTCCAGCATGGCGCTTTCCTCCACCGAGGCGGGCAGCTGCTCCACATACGTCTTGATCAGGATGATGTAATAGGCGCTGACCAGCGAAGGCAGCACGTACACCCAGAAGGTGTTGGTCAGGTGGTACGCCTTGATGACCAGGAACGTGGGGATCAGGCCGCCGGAAACGTACATGGTAATGGTCACCATACGGTAGAGCAGCTTACGGAAGGGCATTTGCTCCTTGGTGAACAGATAGCCCAGCAGCATGCAGCAGATTACCGTGCCCGCCGTGCCGATCACCGTGCGGGCCACGGAAACGAGAAACGCGTGGAAAATACCCCGCAGCTCCATAACCTGCACATAATTGGTCAGCGTAAATTCGTTGGGAATCAGGACGCCCTTGCCCGCCACATGCGCCCCGCTCAGGGACTGGACGAACACATACCACAATGGATACGCGCAGAAAAGAATCAGCAGCAGGAAAAACAGATAATTGAACGCCGAAAAGAGGATGCGGCTTTTGCTGTCGCGGATATGGTTTTTGTTTTTTGCCATTCTCATCCCCTCCTCACACAATGGATTCGCCGCGCACCCGCTTGGCGGTCATATTGGCGATAAACAGCAGCGCGATGCTGATGGCCGATTTGAAAATGCCCGCCGCGATGGCGTAGGAATAATCCCCCTGCTGCAGGCCCAGGCGGTACACGAAAAGGTCCAGCACTTCGATGTTGTTGTAAATGATGTTGTTCTTGAAAATGTAATACTGGTCCATGCCGGTATTGACGAAATTGGAAACGTTCAGCAGCATCATCACCACGAAGGTGGGCATGAGGCTGGGCAGCGTAATGGAAAGCGCGCAGCGGAAGCGCCCCGCGCCGTCCACCCGGGCAGCCTCGTAAAGCTCCTGGTCGATGCCGGCGATGGCGGCAATGTAGATAATGGCCCCCCAGCCCACGCCCTTCCATTGGGAAACCACCGTCTGGAACCAATAGACCGCGTGCCGGTCCGTCAGGATGGATTGGCGCTTCATGCCCATGGAAAGCAGCAGCTGGTTGAGCATGCCCTCGGTGCTGAAAATGGAAAAGAAAATGGAATAGACGATGACCCAGCTGATGAAGTGGGGCAGCGTGGTGATCACCTGCGCCGTTTTGCGGAAGCGGGTAGAGTTGATTTCATTGAGCAGAATGGCCAGCAGCATGGGCAGCGGCAGGCAGCAGAAGCCCAGCAGGGAAAAGATCAGCGTGTTTTTCATCACGCGGGCCGTGTTCATGTTGGTCAGGAGCAGCCTGAAATACTTGAGCCCCACGAACTCGCAGTCCTTCAGGACCAGGCCGGGCCGATATTCCACCAGCGACAGCGACCAGCCCAGCAGCGGAACATAGCTGAACATAAACACCACGAGGATCAGCGGCAGGGCCAGGAAAAATAGGTTCCATTGCTTTTTCTTCTTCCGCCTGGGAATTTCAGCCATGCGAACCTGCATACGATCGCCTCGCTTTCACGCTTTTTCAAAGGAAAGGGGGAGGGGACAAGGCAAGCCTTGCCCTCTCCCCGCAATGGGTTACCGGTTCAAAGGATACGCGCCGATCAATAGTTGGCCTCGATGTAGGCGTTCTGCGCTTCCTCAAAGATGGGCTTCATATCCTCCTTGACGTCGTTGAACAGCTCTTCGGCCCAGGCCCAGGCAGTGGGTTCGCCGGCGGCTTCCAGCTGTTTGAGGACGTCCTGCTTCGCGGCCTCGTACTCCTCGTCGGTCTCGGCCATTACCAGTTCGGGCATGGCGTTCTGGCAGATCTGGGAGCACTCGTCCATGATGCGCTTGATGTCCATGGGCGGATCAGAGAAGCCGGTGGCGATCATCTGGCCGTAGTCGCCCACGACGGAGATGGTCTTGCCGTCCTTCACCAGCTGCATGAGCGCGGCTGCCTGAGTGGGCTGGTTATAGGTGGCGGCCAGGTCCTTGAGCAGGGGAGAAAGCACCCGGGCGCGGTATTCGTCCATGCGGCTCAGGTCGTAGGGATAGCCGTCGGGATGGATGGCGCTTTCCTGGTAAACCGTCCACTCGGTGATATGGCCGAAAATGCCGGTCTGGGCAAAGTATTCGTCGCTGCCCTTGCCATACTGGTCGATGGCGTTCAGGGCCTTTTCGGTCAGGTACGGCACGTTGTTTTCATCATAGTCCCAATATTCGCCCTTGGGGCCGTTGTAGCAGGTGCGGATGATATCGGGATCATGGAAGAAATCGATGACCTTGAGGGCGTTTTCAATGTTCTTGCCCTTGGCGTTGACGTAAATGCAGTCGGAAGGCATATTGCCCGTGAGCATGAGCTTATCGGCGAAAACGAAGGCCGCCGGGCTGGGAATGCTGACGATGCCCATGAGGGTATCCGGGTCTTCCTTCTGCGCTTCGGCATAGAGCTGGGTGCCTTCATAGGGCACGGCCGCCACATAGCGGTCCGCCGCGTACTTGGCCTGCATTTCCGGGCCGGTCATGATGAAGCTGTCCGGATCGAGGAGGCCTTCCCGCCAGCACTTGTTGAAGAATTCCATGGCGGTCCAGTAGGCGGAATGCTCAAAGTCGGTATAGCCGTTGTAGAGGGTGGTGTCCTTCCAGCTGCTCATGTACATCGTGCCGCCCCAGACCCAGGGGTTCAGCCCGCCGCTCTCCATGAGCATGCAGCCCGTCTGATACCAGCGGGAGAAGGCGTTCCATGTGGCCAGGCCGTAAACGACCTCGCCGTTCTTGTTCACATGCTCGCCGCTGGCATTGGTGGGATACGTATCCCGCATGTCCTTCATGACCTGGATGAAGTCATCCATGTTGTTGATTTCGGGCATGCCCAGCTGCTTGTAAAGGTCCCAGCGCACGCGGATACCCCAGAAGGTATTGTCGTCGCCGCCGCCCGATTCGGGGCCGATGCCGGGGGGCAGGAAGTACAGGCCCTTTTCCTCGCCGCCCAGCAGGATGCGGGACAGCTCGTTGCTGGCCTTAAAGGTCTCCAGAGACAGGTTGGGCATCTGATCCATGTAGTCGTTCAGGTTCAGGGCCCAGCCGCGGCTCAGCACGGTGCCGATGTATTCCGGGCCGCAGGTGACGATATCCGGCAGCTCCTCGCCCGCCATCAGCAGGGCGTACTGGTCGGTATCGTAATACTGGAAGTCCAGCTTGATGCCCAGCTGCTCCTCCAGTATCTTCAGCTCGTTGGAGTTCTGCCACTTGTCCTTGACCGAATCGGTGTGATGGAACGCGATGGTCACGACGGCCGGATCTTCCGCCAGTGCGTACACGGGCAGCATGGAAATGGCCATCGCCAGGACGAGCAGGATGCTCATCAGCTTCTTCATGGTGTTTCCTCCCTTTTCTTGTTCGTTCCGCGGGGGTGTAAAGAACGTCCGCACACGCGGTTTCTGATTTGATTTTACGGAAAAAACGCGAAAAAAACAATGGACGGGCAAAAGCAACTTCACAAAAAAATTGCACTCTGAAAAGGTTTTTCCTTTCCGGAGCCTTTTCAAAGTGCAATTATCTTTTTTCCGTCCCATCCGGATCCAAGGTGGTATAGGGCAGGCGCAGTGCAATGCGGGTGCCCGCGTCCGGAGCGGAATCGATTTGCATATCCCCCGTGCGGCCGTCAGCCGTAAACAGCCGGGCCCGGCGGCAGATATTGATGACGCCGATGCCCGTATGGCCGATTTCCCCGTCGTTTTCGGCGGCGTCCGGCGGGGCTTCCATGCGCTGGCGGAGGGCGGCCAGCCTGTCCGGCGGGATGCCCCGGCCGTCGTCCGTCACCGTCAGGCACAGATAACCTTCCTGATCCAGCGCGGCCTCCACCCGCACCCGGAGGGGCTTGCCCGCAATCATGCCGTGCTGGACGCAGTTTTCCAGCAGCGGCTGCAGCGTGAAGCAGGGCAGCCGGGCGTCCATCACCTGGGAATCCGCCCGCATGTCCACCGCAATCAGCCCGCCAAAGCGCAAGGTCAGCAGTTTTACGTAATTTTTCGCGTAATTGAGCTCGTCCTGCAAAGGCCAGAGCAGCCGCCATTCGGAAAAAACGGGGCGGATCAGGTCGGCCAGGCACACCAGCATATCGCTCACCTTGTCCGCCCCGGACATCATGGCCATAAAGCGGATGGAGGTGATGGAATTGAACACCATATGGGGGTTCAGCTGGGTCTGCAGGTTGCGCAGCTCCAGCTCGATGCGCTCGTGCTCCATTTCCCGGGTCCGGCGGAGCATTTCGCGGATGGCGGCCAGCATTTCGTTGAAGCTGACGCGCATGACCTCGAATTCCTCCACGCCGTAAGCCCGGGGAAGGGTCACGTTCAGATCTCCCGCCCGCACCCTGTCCAGGGCGGCGCTGATTTCCCGCATCGGGCGCAGCATGCGCACCGCCCAGGCGGCGTAGGTGACCAGGGCAACCAGCAGCACCAGCGCCCCGATGCCCCAGGCAGCCCGCCGCAATTGCCGCACCTGGCCGTTGTAGAGCCCGTAAGGAATTGCCTTGCACAATGTCCAGCCAAGGCGCGGCAGCGGATGGCACATGACCTCGTACCGGTCCTCACCCCGGAAAAACGTGCCGTTTGCCGGCGCGCCTCCTTCACCGGCGAACCAGGGAATCTCTCCCATGGCCTCGTCCCGCACGCCCACCAGCTGCCGGCCGTCCTGGTCCAGCAGGTAAACCTCCTCGCCCTCGCTGCCCAGGGTTTCAAAGCAGCGCCGCAGCGCCGCCTGCCCCACGGCGAACACGGTAAAGACCGAGCGGGTGCCGTCCCCCTCCCGCACCCGGTAATCCGTGCGCAGCCCGCCCAGCACCATGCCGTCCCCCGCGCTCGCTGCCGCGCCACGGGGCGGGTACTCGGTCAGTTCCCCCAGCCGCATGCCCCCAAGCCACGTAACCGCCCCGGAGGGGGGCAATTCTTTCAGCCCCGCCGATTCAAAAAACGGGTGGGGCGACTGCTCGTAGGCAAAATGCCAGGCGGGCGTGGCGCCGATCATGGTGCCGTCCTCCCGGAAAAACCAGACGCCGCTCAGGCTGTCCTCATAGGCCAGGGTTTCGTCCATCTTATCCAGGGCGGCCACCAGCGCCCGCACGCGGTCCACGTCGCGGTCAAAATTCCCGTTCAGGCAGGCGCTCACCTCCTCCCGGCCCAGCAGGATGATGGCGCTGCGCCGGGCCTCCTGGGTCAGGCGGACGATCTGGTCCTCGGCATAGGTAAAGTCCCGGAGGGTCTGCTCCTCGTTCCGGAGCAGCAGCGCGTCCTGATACCGGTTCACCACCATGCCCGTCACGCCCAGCAGCGCCAGCAGCAGAAACAGCGCCGAGCCCAGCACCAGCCGCGCGTCGAAACGCCTTACGAACCGCATAGCCTGCTCCTTTTCCATTGGGCTGGGGTTTTCCCCGTCAGCTGCTTGAAGCGGCGGCAGAAATACGCCTGGTCGGCAAAGCCCAGGGATTCCGCCACCTGCTGCACGGTGCCGCCCGGGCGCAGCAGCCCCCGCTGGGCCGCCAGCAGGCGGATAACGCACACGAAATCGGAATAGCTGACGCCCACTTCCTTTTTAAACAGGTTGGACAGGTACTGGGGATGAAGGGCCGCCAACTCCGCCGCCCGGCGCAGGGAAAGATCGGCCTGGGGACAGCGGGACACAAAGGCGATCACCGTGCCGATATCCGCGCGGTAGGCCGGCAGCCGTTCGGACGCAATCCGGGAAAGCACCTGCAGGGCCCGGCCGACGCTTCCCTGCATTTCCGCTTCCGCTTCGGCTGTCTGCCCCGCGTCCAGCCCCGCCCGCTCAAAGATGCGGCCGGCCAGCTCGCCCAGCTGGGCGGAAAGCTCCTCCCCGTTCCGGGCGTCTTCCAGATGGTAAGTGCGCTTCACGGCGTCATAGGCAAAGGCATAATCGTTCACCTGCCAGAGGGTGCGGCGAAGATGCTCGAATTCCTCGGCAACGTTGGCCGTGGTGGTTTCCCCCGAAGCGCCGAACCAGAGGGGCGTTTCTCCGCCCTGCTCCAGGCGTTTGCCCATCCTCGCAAGGCACGCGGGCAGCGCGCTTGTGGGCACGGGCTCCAGCGTCACCCCCACGAACAGGCGCACGCCGAAGCTGTCCTCCAGGTAGCGGCCGAAGCCCTCGCAGGCGTCGGACAGTTCGTGCACCTTGGGCGTGCGGGTAAACAGCGCGGCAATCATCCCCTGGCCGGACAGCACGCACAATACATGCTGCCCGTAGATGCGTTCCAGCAGCATGCCCCGGAACGCCTTGCGCATCTGCCAGGAGAGGGGCCGCCCGCTCTGTAGCTGCGCACAGCAGACGTAGTGCTCCGGCAGCACATCGAAGCCCTCCTGCCGGCCACGCTCCGAAAGCGCTTCGGGACTGAGGCCGCCAAAGCAGTATTCCTCCAGCGCCCGCTCCGCTTTTTCCCGGCGGGAATCCTCTCCGCCCCGCGCCCGGGGCGCGCCCAAAGAAGCCTTCGCCTTGAGAAGCGCCTGCTCGATATCCTTCACGCTCATGCTCACCTTGAGCAGATAGGCCACTACGCCCAGATCCATGGCCTCCTGCAGGGCGGAAAACCTTTCCAGGCATGTGACCACAATCACCGCGCATTTTTCCCCGCTTTGGCGCACCCTGCGGATGAGCTCCAGCCCGTCCATACCGGGCATGGACAGATCGGTAATGAGGATATCGGGCTTCAGCTTCTGGTAAAGGTCATAGGCCTGCTGCCCGTCCGCCGCTTCCCCGGCCACGCTCATGCCCAGCTGTTCCCACAAAACGGACGCAGCCAGCCCCATGCGCACGAGGAGCTCGTCCTCGGCAATCAAAACGGTATACACTTTAAGGGCTCCCCTTTCGCCGTCTTCCTCTCCGGCCGCCTTGCACATCGACGGATTTTCGCAACGTCTGAGGATATTATAACAGAAAACCGCCTTTTGCGCAACCGCGGCTCAAAGCGGCAGGCAGATCATAAAAAAGGCCCCGGCGGGCATTTTCCGCTGCCCGGCGCGGGGTAAAATTTGCGTTTTTCCCCTTGTGCCCTGCGGGTTTTGCGTGGTATAATAAGAACCGATCAGAAAAACTGAAAAAGGGGGACGCTTATGGAAAACAAGAGCTACGAGATCACTTCCTCGGCGGGCGTTTCGATCCGCGTGACCCAGGGACATTTTTCCACCAACCATTCCCACATCAATTTTTATGTGGACACCACCACCCTGAAGGCCAGCCACAGCGAATCCATGGCCGCGGCCAGGCAGCTGGCCGCCCGGTATATCTACAACACCGTGGTGGACACCATCGTGTGCATTGAGGGCACGGAGGTCATCGCCGCGTTCCTGGCGGAGCAGCTCACCGAGCAGGGCATCCATTCCATGAACAAGGAAAAGACCATTTACGTCATCGAGCCCGAATATTCCAGCACCAACCAGCTCATCTTCCGGGACAACATCCGCCCCATGATCGACGGCAAGAACGTGCTGGTACTGCTGGCGGACGTCACCACGGGGCGCACCTCCGCCCGGTGCGTGGAGGGCGTGAAATATTACGGCGGCATCGTCCGGGGCGTATGCGCCCTGTTCAGCGCGGTCAACGAGGTGGACGGCTATCCCGTGAACGCGGTCTTCACCACAAAGGATATTCCCGATTACCAGGCCTACAGCGCCTCGGAATGCCCCTTCTGCCGGGCAAACGTCAAGCTGGACGCGCTGGTGAACAGCTTCGGGTATTCCAAGCTGTAAAAAAACGGTGTCTTTCGACACCTTGCGATGCAAGAACGCTAAAGCATTCTTGCATCGGCTGCATCATTTTCCTGTGATGCTGCGCATCACGGCCGGAAAATGATATAGGTAGAAGTCATCCTGACTTCTCCTCGGGGCGGCAAACCCGCCCCTGCGGATTGAAAATGAAGGGGCTGCGCCCCTTCATGCATCCCCCAAATTAAGATGTTATTTCCTTCATTTCATGGAATGCGCCGGCTCACCCCAGCCGCCAAGGTTTTTTCCGTTCCAGGAAAAATAGGTTTCGCAGGTGGTGGACACGGGCGCAATGGCGCCGATGCGCTTTTCCACAGGAACGGAGGCGTCCGTCAGGTTCCGGTCCATCAGCACATTGCGGATTTTGCAGAAAAACACCTCGCCCTCCTTAAGCGGGAAAGAGCGCACCGCCTCCAGCTCAAAAACCACGGGACTGTCCCGCAGGATGGGCACGCCCGTTTCCGGCCCTTTTTCGACAGCGATGTCCCCGCCGACTTTTTCCGGGTTTCTGCCGTCGGCGTTCCCGAAATAGTCCGCCAGGGGCAGCAGCTTTTCGGTGACGAGATTGGCGGAAAAATACCTGTTTTTCCGGATGTTGTCCTTCGTCTGCTTCTCGTCGCCGATGCACATCATCACGCCCAGCTCCCCGTCCCAAAGATAACTGAACCAGCAGAACAGCCCGAAATCCGGGCGGCCGTCTTCGCAGCCGGTGCCGTAAACGAAAAGCGTCTGCGGGCAGAAATCGTTGGAAACCGGTACGGAAATTTTTTCAGCCATTTCTTTCTTCCTCCTTCAGGTTTTGCAATACCCGTTCAAGATACGTTTCAAACAGCGCGGCTTCCTCCGCCGTGAACCCTTTGAGGTACACCTCCGTCATTTCCTCGGACAGGCGGTCGTACTGCGCTTTCAGTCCCTGCACGCGGCCGGTCAGCACGATGCGTGTTTTTCGCCTGTCTTTCGGGTCCGGTTCGCGGCCGATCAGCCCGGCGCGCTCCATTCTGTCCAGCATGCTGGTGAGGGTGGTGGCGGCAAGCCCCGCCTGCCCGGCAAGCTCGGCGGCCGTAATGCCGTCGCCCTGCCAGAGAATGTACAACAGCTTGCCCTGCGCCCCGTTGAACGCCGAAATGTCCGCCTCCTCCAGTTTCCGCTGGAAGATCCTGTCCCCAAGCCGTTTGATTTTCGAAATCATGAATCCGGCCGGCGAAGCCATGATCCTTTGCCTCCTTTCAGTTTGATTTATATAGGATTATACTATATAGTATTATTTTCGTCAAGCCCTGTCGGGCAGGAATTTTGAAAAAACAAAAGAACCGAAATGAAGTGTTTTGCGCGGCCGCCTTTGCGCCGCTTTTGCCGTTGACACCGCGGGCAAAATCCGCTACACTGTTGCCGGGGTGACGGATATGAAAAAATTGGAAATCAACGATTTCACCATGCGTTGCCGGGACAGGGATTACGCCTGCCGCGTGCCGTGCTCGGTATACAAAACCCTGCTGGAATACGGGGCGATGGATGACCCTTACGTGGGGGAAAACGAACGGACGGCCACCGGCATTTGCGACGACGACGCGGTGTTTTCCGCGCGCTTTTCCCTGGACGACGCTATGCTAACCCAGGACAGGCTCTTTCTTGTGTTTGAGGGCATCGACACCCTGTCGGACATCACGCTCAACGGCGTTCCCCTCGCGTCCACCGACAATATGCACAGGCTTTATGAACTGGATATCAAGGCCGTTGCCCAAAGGGAAAACAATCTTCGCGTCACGATCCATTCCCCCAACCGCTATATCGCGCAAAAGGCGGCCCGGCGGCATCTTTACGGGGTGGAGCACAGCATGGACGGCTATCAATACCTCCGCAAGGCCCACTGCATGTTCGGCTGGGACTGGGGCCCCAAGCTGCCCGACATGGGCATCTGGCGGGGCGTTTCCGTGCAGGGCTTTTCCGGGGGCCGGATCGGGGACGTGTATTACACTCAGCGCCATGAAGACGGAAAGGTGACCCTCCTTTGCACGGCGCACCTCGACATATGGACAGAAGACGTTTCCGCCGAACTGCAGGTCATTGCCCCGGACGGAAAGGTCTTTTCCGCAGAACTGCAGGACGGAACCTGCGCCGTCGAAATCCCCGAACCCCGTCTCTGGTGGGTGCGGGGGCTGGGGGAGCAGCCCCTGTATACCTGCCGGGTGCTGCTGAAAAAGAGCGGGGCCGTGCTGGACGAGGACAGCAAAAAAATCGGCCTCAGGACGCTGACAATCTCCCGGGCCAAGGACGAATGGGGCGAGGAATTCTGCTTTGTCAACAACGGCGTGAAGGTATTCGCCATGGGCGGCAACTACATCCCGGAAGATCAGATCGTCACGAGGTGCACCAAAGAACGCACGGACGCCCTGCTGAACACCTGCCTGGCCGCAAATTACAATTTCATCCGGGTCTGGGGCGGCGGGTATTATCCCGACGATTGCTTCTTTGATTTCTGCGACGAAAACGGGCTGATCGTGTGGCAGGATTTCATGTTTGCCTGCGCCGCCTATCTGCTCACCCCCGAATTTGAGGCCACCGTGCGGGCGGAAATCCGGGACAACGTGCTCCGCCTGCGGCACCACGCCAGCCTGGGCCTCTGGTGCGGCAACAACGAAATCGAGTCCGCCTGGGCGGGCTGGGGCTGGCGGGACGACCCCGAGGCGAAGGCCGATTACCTGCGCCTGTTTGAGGAAATCATTCCCTCCGTTCTGCGGGAATGCGACCCCGAAACCTTTTACTGGCCGTCCTCCCCGTCCTCGGGGGGCGGGTTCAACGAGCCGTCTTCCAATCACGCCGGGGATTCCCACTATTGGGCCATCTGGCACAGCTTCCGGCCCATTGAGGATTTCAGGAAGCACTATTTCCGCTTCTGCTCGGAATACGGCTTTGAAAGCCTGCCGGACATCAAAACGGTGCGTTCCTTTGCCGGGGATAACGACCTGGACCTTTGCGGCAACGTGATGCAGATGCATCAGAAGTGCACCCAGGGCAACGAAAAACTGATGTTCTACCTGGCGCAGATGGTGAATTACCCGTATGATTTTGAGCGGCTGATTTACTGCTCCCAGCTCCTGCAGGCGGACTGCATCCGCTCCTCCGTGGAGCACATGCGCCGGGCCCGGGGCCGCTGCATGGGTTCGGCCTACTGGCAGGTGAACGATTCCAACCCCGTGATTTCCTGGTCCAGCGTCGATTATTTCGGCCGCTGGAAGGCCCTGCATTATGCCGCCCGGCGCTTTTACGCCCCGCTGCTCCTCAGCTGCGACGATACCGATCCCCGGCACCCCGCCCTGTACGTCACCAACGACACGGTAAACGACGCGCATCTTGAAATCACCTGCGCCCTGCGGGACCACACCGCCCGGGTGCTGGCCGCCTGGCGGACGGAATTTTCCTCTCCCGCCCTGAGTGCCGCAAAGGCATTGGAAATCGACCTGACCGGGCACATGGACACGCTGGCAGACAAGCGCGCCAAATACCTGGAATATACCCTTTACCTGGACGGAAAAGCCGTTTCCCGGGGCACCACGCTGTTTGTCCGGCCCAAGGAATTTTCCTTCCTGCCCGCCCGCATGAACTGGACGGTCGAAGAAAGGGCGGACTGCTTCGCCCTCACCTTCACGTCGGACGTTTACGCGAAATCGGTCTGCCTGTCCCTTGCAAATCATGACTGCGTCTTTTCGGACAACTGGTTCGACCTGCACGGCGGCGAACCCGTCGAAATCACCGTGCCCAAGGACGGCCTGACCCTGGAAAAGTTACAGCATGAACTAAAATATACAAATTACTGACCGGATAACAAAAAAGCGGCGGATTTCCGTCGCCTTTTTATTTGTTATAAACCTGAAAAGAATTCCTCCAGCGCGGCGGCATGGTCTCCCAGGCACACCAGGTGATGGTTCTGGATGGGGTCGGTGAGGAAATAGGAAAAATCATCCAGCCGCACTTTGATCTGCGTGCGGCACAGGGTGGGCTCCCGCAGGTTTTCCAGGATGACGCCCTCTTTGGCATAATACCGGTCCAGCCCCGCCGAGGTTTTAAAGACGGTGCACGTTCCCTCCGGAATCACCCCCGCAATGGCCACGCCGATGCCCGATTCATAGTGAGTGGTCAGCGCCATTTCCCGGGGCATGTGAACGGGCAGGGTGCAGTGAGCCAGCACCATTTCCCCCTTGTCCGTGTCGATGCGGCTGGGGTTGCACATGAAGACCGGGTTTCCCGAAACCTCCCCTAAAATGGCCATGGATACGAGAGACGGCACGTCCCCCTCGCAGCCGGCGTAAATTCCCTCCGCGTTGAGGATGGCCAGGGCCAGGCAGCCGGTGGTGTGCACGGTATCCAGCAGGTCAAAGCAGCGCACCGTCACCCCGGCCAGGCCGTATCTGTCCACAATCCGCCGGGCCGCGCCGTACACGGCCAGGGCCTTTTCCGTTTCCGCGGGGTCATAGCCCAGGGCCCGGAGGCGCTCCGTCCATTGGTTTTCGGGATAGGCGTTTTTGCCGATTTCCTTCAGCAATTCTTCCATGGGAATCGGGAGCACGGACAATCCCAGCTTTTCCCGGTAGGCGTCGTCCGCCGCCGGGCTGGCGATGAGCCAATCGGAGGGCGCGCCGATGCACCCCAGGCGCATGCCCCGCAGGCGCTGCCGGGCGCGGGCGGCCCGGTCCAGGACCCGGATGCGGGCGGCAATCTTCTGCACGCTGCCGTGGAGGATCTCCCCCTGCCTGCCCCGCTGGCGCAGGTAGGCCAGAATCTCCATGGACGCGGCCAGGGAATTGCTTTCCCCGCTGGTGAGGATGTACAGGGGCCGCCCCGCCAGCTGCCCGTCATGGGCCAGGAAAATGCCCTCGCTGCCCCCGGATGCCACGAAAATCAGTCCAAAGGGCGCCGCGGCCCAGGCCTCGATGGGCCCCTGCACCAGCTGTTCCCCCAGGGCGTCTTCGATTTTGCGAAGGTACCCGTTGGCGCTTTCCTCCGTCACCTGGGTGAGGGGGCTCTGAATCTTATAAACCGGAATGGGCACGGGGCATTCCTCTCTTTCTTGTCAATGATCGGTATTCCGGATAAACGTTTCGATCTTCTGTCCGTCGGCGTACCCCTTTTCATAGAGGCGGCGGAGGGCGTCCGGATCCCGGGACAGGGTGCTGACGCCGCAGGTATCGTCCGGCGACACAATCAGCACTTTGCCCTCCCGGGCGTATGCCTGGGCCTTGTCCACGCTTTCGTTGTACAATTGGGCCCGATGACAAAGCTTTTCGGCGGCGGCGGAATATTCCTTCCGGATGCGGGCTGCCAGGCGCTCGTCCTGCTCGGAGGTGCGGCGGACGCTTTCCGGCTTGGTCAGCAGCAGCACCACCTTGTCGCACCCCCAGGCGAAGGCCCTGTCCACCGGAACGGGGTCGCTGAGCGCCCCGTCGTAATAGGGCGTGCCTTCTATGAAGTACGGCCTGCAGATGCAGGGAATGGAAGAGGACGCCTTGAAGGGCTCGTAGCTGTCCTGATGCAAATCGCTTTTATCGAAATACCGGGGTTCCCCCGTCACCGCGTCCGTGGCCACGATCAGAAATTCCGTGGGGCAAGATCGCAGGGCGGGGTAATCCAGCGGGTTTTCCCCGTCGTGATTGCTGAGGGTGTTGTAGACGTAATCCATGTCGATGTACGAGCGGGTTTTGATAAAATTCCACAGGCTGGCATACTGCCGTCGGAGGCCGTACACCGTGTAAAACCGGTAATTGCGGCCCTTCTGCCCGGCGATGAAGGAGGCCAGGTTGGCGCTGCCCGCCGATACGCCGATGCCAAGATCGAACCCAATCCCCCTGTCCAGGCAGAAGTCCAGCGCCCCGCAGGCATACACGCCCCGGAAGCCGCCGCCCACGTCCACCACGCCGATTTTCATAACCCGATTCCCCTCTTTTTTGTCTGTTTTTTCCTCTGGCACAGAAAGTCATTATAATCCCGAAAAGCCCCTTTGTCAATGCGCGGGACGGCGTTCCGCCGGGCGGAAAATGCGTTTCTACTTTTCTTTT
>CANQKI010000053.1 GCA_947624355.1 uncultured Clostridia bacterium
TGATTCACAAGAACGCGGCCAACCGGAAAAAGGCCCGCCTGGCGAAGGCCCTGAACAAGGCCAGCGCAAACGCGTAAGAAAAACGCGCAAAGTAAAACCCGCTTCATGGCGGGTTTTTTTGCGCGCATTGACTTCGTCAATGCTTTCAACAAAATGAGGTAAAACCTCGTTTTGTTGACACAGATTTTCTTGTGCTGCTGCGCCGCACGGCCAGAAAATCTGCAAGGAAAGAAATTTTTCTCCCGAATCGTAAACGATTCTCCGAAAAATTTGTAACTCTCAATTCGGCATAGTCGTGCGGCGGCGCTGCCGCTTGCCGCACTCCTTGCCTTATTGGGCCTTCTCCCGCCTTCATCCGCCACAGGCGGCGGCGGGATACGGCCCTCGTCCCGGCAAAGCCGGTTCTGCGGATTTCAAATGAAGGGGCTGCGGCCCCTTCATGCATCCCCAAAGTTATGATGCTATTTTTCCCGTGCTGAATGCCGCATATCTCCTTCCTTTCCCGCATACCTATGGGCAAAAGGAATGGAGGGATCAGGCATGGCACAGCAGGCAGTCCGGCGCGTCCGCCGCGGCACGGCAAAGGGAACCGCCCTCTGGCGGGGGCTTCTTTTATCCATTCTGGTCACGGTCGTCGCCGTGATCGTATTCGCCCTGATCGTGGGCCTGACCGATATGAGCGACGGCGTGATTCAGGTCGTCAACCAATTGATCAAGGTGCTCGCCATCTTTCTGGGCGTCCGCACCGTCGTGCCCCGGGGCGCGGAAAACGGCATCCGCAAGGGCGCGCTGCTGGGGTTGATTTATATGGGCGCGGGGGTGCTGCTCTATGCCCTGCTTTCGGGTCAGAAGCTTACCCCCATGGGATATCTGACCGACGCGCTCATGGGCGTGGCCTCCGGCGGGCTGAGCGGGATGATTCTCGGCAGCATGGCCAAATAAGGGTCTTATCAAACCCTTGGCCTCGTACCGGATTTTGCCGGGGCGGTATGCAGAACTGCCGTCCCGGCGTTTTTCATATCCGCATCAATACGCCTTGGCGAAGTACATGACCTTATCCGCCTTTTTCCCGCAGCAGACGCACGTATCGCCGATGGGCGTCTGGTCAAAGGGCATGTTGCGGGAGGTGGCCCCGGTTTCTTCCTTGATTTTGTCCTCGCAGGCCCGGTCGCCGCACCACATGGCCCGGGCATAGCCGCCGTTCACCTGCTCTTTGAGTTCCTCGTAGGTGTGCACGTCTTTGGTGTGGGCCATGCGGAAATCGTCGGCAATGCGGTACATGTTTTCCTGAATGTCGCCGAGCAGTTCCCGGATGCCCTCGGCCAGATGATTAAGCGGCAGGGTGCTCTTTTCAAAGGTATCCCGGCGCATGACCGTCGCCACGCCGTTTTCGATGTCCCGGGGGCCCATTTCCACCCGGACGGGCACGCCCTTGAGCTCCCATTCGTTGAATTTCCAGCCGGGAGACACGTTGTCCCGGTCGTCCAGCTTCACCCGGATGCCCGCCGCCTTGAGGGCGTCATAAGCTTCCTGGCACTTTTCCATGACGCCGCCCTTGTGGGCCGCGATGGGCAGAATCACCGCCTGGTAGGGGGCAATCATGGGGGGCAGCTTCAGGCCGCGCTCGTCCCCGTGGGTCATGATGATGGCGCCAATCAGCCGGGTGGATACGCCCCAGCTGGTTTCGTGGCAGTACTCCAGCTTGCCCTCCTTGGACAGGTACTTAACTTCAAAGGGCACGGAAAAATTGGTGCCGAAATTGTGGCTGGTGCCCGCCTGCAGGGCCTTGCCGTCCTGCATCATGGCCTCCACGGAATAGGTGGCCCGGGCCCCGGCAAACTTTTCCTTATCGGACTTCTGCCCCGCAAAAACGGGCATGGCCAGGTTCTTTTCGCAGAAGGTCCTGTACACGTTCAGCATCAGCTGGGTTTCCTCGTCCGCCTCTTCCTGGGTGGCGTGGACGGTGTGCCCCTCCTGCCACCAGAATTCGGCCGTGCGCAGGAAGGGCCGCGTGGTCTTTTCCCAGCGCATGACGGAGCACCACTGGTTGTATTTCAGGGGCAGGTCCCGCCAGGACTGCACCCATTTGGCGAACATGGTGCAGAAAATGGTTTCGCTGGTGGGGCGCACGGCCAGGCGCTCCTGCAGGGGTTCCGTGCCCCCCTGGGTCACCCACGCCACTTCGGGGGCAAAGCCCTCCACATGGTCGGCCTCCTTGAGCAGCAGGGACTCCGGAATCAGCATGGGCATGGACACGTTTTCGTGGCCCGTTTCCTTGAACATCTGGTCCAGCTGTTCATGAATCAGCTCCCATATCCGGTTGCCGTAGGGTTTCATCGCCATGCAGCCCCGGACGGGGGTATAGTCCATCAGGTCGGCCTGGGTCACCACGTCGGTATACCACTGGGGGAAGTTTTCCGCCCGGGGAGTAATGTGCTGCACGAATTCCTGTTTGTTTTCCTTTGCCATGAAAATGCCTCCTTCAAAGATAAAGCCCTTCGTTCCTTTGCAGGGACGAAGGGCTGCTTCGCGGTACCACCTTGCTTGGCGCATGCTGCGCCCGGCTTTATGCCCTGTAACGGGAGCGCCCGGCGGGAATTGGCCGCGGCCCACGGGCGGGATCGCCTGCCCGGCGCGCGCCTTTCAGCCATGGACACGCTCTCTTTCCCTTGGGCGGGCTCATTCCCGTGGATTGCCTTATAACGGTATGATTATAACGGATCGGCTGCCAAAATGCAAGAATTTATTTCATCAGTTCCTGGCACGCCTTGGTTAATTTCTCATTGAGGGCGTCGGTGCCTTCCTGGGTGCCGGCTTTCGTAGCCACATACAATTTGATCTTGGGCTCGGTGCCGCTGGGCCGGACGCAGCACCAGTTGCTGTCCTCCAGCTCGTAATACAGCACGTTGGACTTGGGATAATCCAGCCTCTCCTCGCCCTGGTCCGAAACGCGCAGGGACTTCTGGTAATCCCGCACGGCCAGCACTTTCAGCCCTGCCAGTTCTTTGGGCGGGTTCTTCCGCAGATTGTCCATGATGCCGGCAATCTTGGCCACGCCGTCCTTGCCCGGCAGGGTGACGGAGACGCCGCGTTCCTTATAATAGCCGTACTTTTTGTAAATGGCTTGCAGGGCGTCGTAGAGGGTCTCCCCCCGCTCCATGCAGGCGCAGGCGGCCTCGCACAAAAGCAGGGACGCGTTTACCCCGTCCTTGTCCCGGACGGAGGTGCCGCTGAGGTAACCGAAGCTCTCTTCAAACCCGAACACAAAGGTGTGCTCGCCCGATTCCTCAAACTGCTGAATCTTTTCGCCGATGAACTTGAACCCCGTCAGCACGTCGAACACGGGCACGCCGTAATCGGCGGCGATGGCCCGGGCCATTTCGGTGGACACGATGGACTTGACCACGGCGGCGTTCTTCGGCAGATTGCCCGTTTCCTTCCGGCTGCGCAGGATATGGCTCAGCATCAGGCAGGCGATCTGGTTGCCCGTCAGGGTGTGGAAATTGCCTTCCCCGTCCCGCACGGCGGCGCCCAGGCGGTCGCAGTCCGGGTCCGTGCCGAAGACCACGGAGGCACCCGCCTTTTCGGCCAGGGGAATGGCCAGCTTGAAGGCGGCGGGATCCTCGGGGTTGGGGGCGGTGACGGTGGGGAAATGCCCGTCGGGCTTTTCCTGTTCAGGCACCACGGTCACGTTGGAAATGCCCAGCTCTTTCAGCAGCCGCCGCACCGGCACGTTGCCCGAACCGTGGAGGGGCGTATAGACGATATTCAGGTCCTTGCCCCGTTTTTCCAGCAGCTCCGGCCGCAGGGACAGCCCCTTCACCATCTGAATGTAATCGTCGTCCACTTCTTTCGCGCCGATGATCTGCAGCAGGCCCTTGCTGACGGCCTCCTGCTCGTCCATGGGCTGGCAGTCCTCGTACCTGAGGGCGCGGATATAGCCCGTGATCACGTCGGCGGCGTCGGGGGCGATCTGCGCCCCGTCCTCGCCGTAAACCTTGTAACCGTTGTACTGGGGCGGGTTATGGCTGGCCGTCACGATGACGCCCGCCGCCGCGTTCAGGTGCCGCACGCTGTAGGAAAGCACGGGCACGGGCCGCAGGGACTCAAACAGATACGCCTTGATGCCCGCATTGGCCAGGGTCAGCGCCGTCTGCTTAGCGAACACGTCGCTCATGATCCGGCTGTCGAAGGCCACGCACACGCCCCGGCCCTGAATGCCCTTGTCAATCAGGTATTTGGCCAGGCCCAGGGTGGCCCTGCGCACGTTGTATACGTTCATGCGGTTGGTGCCCATGCCCAGCACGCCCCGCAGGCCGCCCGTGCCGAAGGCGAGCTCGGTATAAAACCGGTCCTCGATCTCTTTTTCGTCGCCCGCGATGCCCTGCAGCTCCTTCACCGTTTCCGCGTCCCCCGCGAAACGCCGCAGCCAGCTTTCATATTCGTCCCGATAGCTCATGAAAACGCCTCCCGATTCTTCAGAATATAACGGCCCCATGCGCCGATTTGTTTTTCCTTTCCTATTATATCCAATTTTCTTCCGCCGCGCAAGGGTTCCGCGCCTTGCGGGGAAAATTATTCTGTGCTATCATGGGGGACGGAGGTCGATTTTTCCATGATTGCCAGCGATACCATCGCCGCCCTGGCCACCGCCCCCGGCACGGGGGGCATCGCCATTGTGCGCGTTTCCGGGCCGGACAGCGAACGGCTCCTGAAAGCCCTTTTTACCCCCGCCCGGGATTTTGAAAGCCACCGGCTTTATTACGGCCACGCCGTCTATCAGGGCCAGACCCTGGACGAATGCATGGCCGTGCTCATGCGCGCCCCCAAAACCTATACCCGGGAGGACGTGGCCGAATTTCACCTGCACGGGGGCGCTTACGCCGCCAATGCCGTGCTTTCCGCCCTGTACGCCCTGGGCGCGCGTCCGGCCGAGCCCGGGGAATTCACCCGGCGCGCCTTCCTCAACGGGCGCATTGACCTGAGCCGGGCCGAGGCCGTGATGCGCCTCATTTCCGCCGAAAGCGGCCGTGCCGCCCGGGCCGCCCTGCGCCAGCTTTCGGGCGGGGCCGATTCCTTTATTCAAAAGGCGCAGACCGACCTGCTGTCCATCCTGTCCGGCGTGGCGGCCGCCTTGGATTATCCCGAAGAAATTTCCTTTGAAGAAGCCGCCGGGAAAATGGCGGACGCCGCCTTGGCCCTGGCCGATACTTTGGAGAGCGCCTGTGACGAGCGGGGGGCGCGCATTCTGGAAAACGGCCTGGAGGCCGTGCTCTGCGGCCGGCCCAATGTGGGCAAATCGTCCCTGCTCAACGCCCTGGCCCGGCAGGAACGCGCCATCGTCACCGATCTGCCCGGCACCACCCGGGACGTTATCCGCGCCGATATCCGCCTGAACGGCCTTCTCGTGCACCTTTCGGATACCGCCGGGCTGCGGGAGGACGCCGATACCGTGGAGCGCATCGGCGTGGACCGGGCCCGCCAAACCATCCGCGGGGCCGACGTGGTGCTGGCCGTACTGGACGCGTCCCGGCCCCTGGCCCCCGAGGACGAAGCCCTGCTCCGGGACATCGATGGCGCGCCCCGGGTGATTGTCCTCAACAAATGCGACCTGGCCCCCGTCCTGCGCCCGGCGGATTTTGAAAACGCCGTCGCCGTTTCCGCCGTCACCGGCGAAGGCATGGCCGATCTGGAGGAAAAAATCGCCGCCTTTGGCGCCAATGCGGGGCAGTCCGCCCTGACCCAGGCCCGCCACATGGCCCTGGCCCGACAGGCCGCCGACGCCCTGCGCCGGGCCGCCGCCTGCGCCCAGGCCGGCGGTGCCATCGATATTGCCGCCGTGGAGCTGCACGAGGCGCTGCATCTGCTGGGCCGCATTACCGGCGAAGAGGTGGACGAAAAGCTGCTGGACGATATTTTTTCTAATTTCTGTGTGGGCAAATAATGCCGGGAATGCGTCCCGGAAAGGAAGGAACCGCCATGCGCGAAGAAGAAAAGGCCCTGGCCGGGCTGCTCTATGCCCCGGGAGACCCCGAACTGCGCGCCCTGAAGCTGAAAGCGCACAACCTGAACACGGATTACAATGCGACCTATGAGCACGAAACGGACAAGCGGGCAGCCATTCTTCGAGCGCTGCTGCCCGATCTGGGGCCGGGCGGCTTTCTGCAGGGGCCCATTTACTTCCACTACGGCACGCACACACACACATCGGGAAAAACCTGTTCGCCAATTTCAATTTCACCGTGCAGGACGACGCCGAAGTGTTCATCGGCGATAATTGCAGCTTCGGCCCGGGCGTTGCCATCGTAACGCCCCTGCACCCGCTCCTGCCCGACGAACGCCGGGCACTCCCCACGGCCCAGGGCGAAAAACGCCTGTGCCTGGCCCGGCCCGTGCATATCGGCAGCGACTGCTGGTTCGGGGTCAACGTGACCGTCTGCCCCGGGGTGACCGTCGGCGACGGCTGCGTCATCGGCGCGGGCAGCGTGGTGACCCGGGATATTCCCGCCCGCTCCCTGGCCGTGGGCGTGCCCTGCCGGGTGCTCCGGCCCCTGACGGAAAAGGACAGCATGCTCCGCTTTCCTGAACTTTTCGGGGAGGACTTTCTTCCCTGAGCCCAAGATTCCTGGGGGCCTCTTCGGCCCCCGGCCCCCTGAACCAGGGGGATGATCCCCCTGGACCCGCATTTGCGGAACAGGGTTGGACTTATAAATCAAACAGTGTGCCGCTGTTGTGTTTGGGTACGCGGCAGCATGACGGCCTCAGGGCACCCAGAAAAGCCGGGAAAACCGCCGGGGAAAAGCAAGCTTTTCCCGATCGGTCTTTTCCGGCTTTTCCCCGGAGGGCAAGCCCTCCGGGCTGGCGGCGTACCGCCGCCGTGCCCTGGGCCTGCACGGGTGTTCTTCATGGCTCTCGTATTCCGTAACTGAAACGTTTCCCATGTTTCGCACGCAATAAGTCTCTTTACTGCCGATTGTATCGGAATCAACAAAACGATTTGTGAGCGCGTAACAGGAAACAAGTCACGCTTCGCAACAGCGTTTTGCACGCGACAAGTTACTTTGTCGTTATCCCCACGCCGGGGCAGGGCGGCCATGGGCCGCCGCCCGGAGGGCCTGCCCTCCGGAGAAAGCCAGAAAAATGCCCGCTCGGGGAGAGCTTGCTCTCACCCCGAGCGGGCTTTTTCTGGCTTTCGTGCTGCCCCGGCGTCTCACTACGACACCCAAAGCAGCTCCAGCGGCATACAACTTTGAAGCAACCGCCAACAACGTTCCGCAGCCGCGGGTCCAGGGGGATCATCCCCCTGGTTCAGGGGTTTGGGGGCCGAACAGGCCCCCAAAAACGTCACGGTTTACAGGCAGACACATGCCAGCGGTCGTCGCCGGTACGGGGTGGGGTCATGCGCTGGCGGCCGAAGAAGCAGACGTCGGCAAAGCCGGCGTTTTCCAGCCATTGGCGGAGCTCGCGCCGGGTATGGGCCCGCTGGCGCTGGGTTTCGTCGATGCGGTCATAGCGCCCGTCCGCCCCGCGTACAAAAATAGAAAGCGCCATATCCACGCAGCAGGTTTTTTCGTCGTACCGGCTGCGCCAGATATAAGCGATATCCCGGTCTTCCCGGGTCCAGGTGCGGCCGCCCAGGGTGTTTTGCAGCTTGTCCGGCGTGGATACATCAAAAATCAGCGAGCCGCCGGGGCGCAGGGCGTCAAAGGCGGCGGCAAAAAAGCGGGCCGCCTTTTCGGGAGTATCCAGGTAATTGACCCCATCGCAGGTGGCCAGCACGCAGTCCACGGGGCGCGGCACGGCCAGCTTCTGCATATCCTGGCGCACAAAGGGCACGGCAACGCCGGCCGCCCGGGCCTTTTCCATGGCGACGGCCAGCATATCGGCGGAAAGATCGACGCCCGTCATATGATAGCCCGCCCGGGCCAGGGGCAGCGTCAGGCTGCCGGTGCCGCAGGCGCACTCCACCACGCGGCTGCCGGGGACAATGCCGCGCTCCTGCATGAGCCGGGCATAGTGCGCGGCCCAGGACGCGTAATCCACGCCGTCCATCAGCGCGTCGTACACCCGGGCAAAGGCGGTATACATGTTTGTTCATTCCTTCCGGTTTTGTCTTCTGCGTGCGCCCACCAGGCCGCCGATGCGCCCGCTTTCGGCAGTGCTGAGCCCGGCCCAGCCCACCTGCAGCAGTTTATCCAGCAGCCCCAGCTCCCGCGCCACCTGATATTTCAGCCTTTCCGATTCAGAAAGCATGCGCACACCGTTCCCCTCCTCCGGGAACAGTATGCGCATGAAAGGAATAAACTATTTTTCAGGGCGCGGGATTTTCCGGCTTTTCTGTTTCCGGCTGCTCCGCGCCGGACTGTTCCTCTTCCGGCGTTTCGGATTCGTCGTCGTCCTCATCGTCGTCGTTGGCCAGGCCGCGGTTGACCTGCGCACCCTCGATCCGGGAATTGATAAAGCGGTCGAACACGCCGTTGGTAAAGCTGGCGAACACAAAGCGGCTGAAGGCAAAGCCCAGCAGGATATAATACGCCGCCATCGCAACCAGGGCAATGGCGCTGCCCGTCATCATGAAAATCACAATCATAAGAGCCGGCACAATGAGCACCGCCAGGCGCACCCCCACGGTCTGGGGCAGGCGGGCAATTGCCAGCATCACGCCGTTCTTGACCAGGGCGGGGAACTTCACGTTATACGTCACCATAATGGGGTACATGAACGTGCAGCCCAGGGCCCACACCAGCCCCACCATGAACACCAGCATCTGCGGAATCATGTACAGCACGCTCGAGGCCGCCATGCCGCCGTAAAACTGATAGCTGACCCACATGATCATGGGCAGCACGGACGTAATGGCCGAAATCCCCAGGGCCTGCTTCCAGTTGGCCTTGACGGCGTCCTTGAAATCGCTCCAGATGAAAGCATGCTCGTCCCGGGCCCAGTTGCGGGTGACGTAGGCCATGCCGGCCTTGACGGGCCCGGTAATCAGGATGCAGGGGATGCAGCCCATGCAGAAAGTATTGACGCAGTAAATCAGCATTTCCCCCAGCATCTGGTCGGTGTCCACCGCGGCCAGGGCGTCGGCCTGCTCCTGGGTGAGCTCGCCCAGCTCGCCGGACTGCAGGTAGTAATCATACTGATTTATCACGATGGTGACGTTCAGAAGCTGACCCACCAGATAGCTGATCAGGATGATCAGGGGCAGCCAGGCCGCCACCGTCATCAGGTTCAGGCGGCACAGCCCCGAAAACCGCACCCGCAGCATTTCCCAGAAAAGCTGCCAGCGGTTCCTGGGCAGGTCCTCCTTGCGGAAATCGCCCTTGCCGCTCTTGCCGTAGTAGTAGTTGTTCATCATTTTGCCGAACATTGCGCAAAATTCCCCTCTTTCCGAAAAATCGCAGAATCAATTAATGACAGTATAACACATTTGCGGGCAAAAGAAAACCGTTAAGCCCTGCCAATAGGAATGACAAATGAAAATTCGCTGCCTTTCCCCAGTTCGCTCTCCACCCGGATCTCCACGCCCATTTTCTGCATAACCTCCCGGGCGATGGAAAGCCCCAGGCCGCTGCCCTTGTCGCTGCGGCCGCGCTCGGCCTGGTGGAAGCGTTCGAAGGCCAGGCGCTTGGTTTCCTCATCCATGCCGATGCCCGTATCCCGTACGAAGAAGCGCACGCCGCCTTCCGCATTTTCCGCCCCCAGGGTCACCGTGCCGCCGGGCTTCGTATACTTCCGGGCATTGTCCAGGAAAATGGTAAGCACCTGGGAAAGCCTGTCCTCATTGGAAATGATCGTGGGCAGGGCGTCATCCGGCAGGGAACGTTCAAAGGCCAGCCCGGCCTGGGTGAAAAGGCTGCCGTTTCGGTCATGCAGGTCGTAAATCAGCTCGTTGGGGTCCACCTTTTCCGTTTCGAAAGCGGCGGGATTGGACTGGAGGTGGGACAGCTCCAGCAGATCGTTCACCAGCCGGGACAGGCGCTTGGATTCGTCCACGATGATGTTGTAATACCTTTTTTGGTCCTTTTCGTCCGTCACCATGCCGTCCCGCAGGCCCTCGGCCAGGCCGCGGATGGAGGCCAGGGGGGTGCGCAGCTCGTGGGAAATATTGGCCACGTAATCGTGGCGGGTGCGCTCCAGCCGCTCCTCCTCCGTAATATCGCGGATCAGGGCCACCGTGCCCCCCGGCTTTCCCGTGGCGTCGGCGGGCAGAAAGTCGATCACGTAATGGAGCACCCGCTCCCCCTGGATCATTTTGCCGTCCCAGGGGCTCTGCGCGTGGGCTTCGCCCAGGGCGGCCATGATGGTGGCCCGGGCCTCGGTTTCCTCTCCCAGCAGGCGGTGGGCGGCGGCGTTCTGCTGGAGCACCTGACCCTTTTCATCGATGGCCAGCACGCCCTCGCTCAGGCCCTCCAGCACCATGGCGATGCTGTCCTTTTCATAGCGCAGCTCCCGGATGGCCTTGGCCACCGTGCGGCACAGGTAATTGAACGCCCGGGCAATTTCGCGCATTTCGACGCCGGGCAGATCCTCCGGGATATAAACCTGCTCGCCGTCCAGCAGCCGCCCGGCCGCCTCGGTAATGGTGCGGGCGGGACGGGAAACCCGGCGGGCGGCAAAGGTGCTCAGCAGCAGAATGCAGCACAGCACCATCAGCATGGACACCAGCAGCCGGCTGCGGAAGGAAAAAACCGCCCCGGACAAAACCGTCATCGTGCGCCCGGCCAGGGCAAAGCCGTCCGCCGTTTTCCGGCCCATGACCAGCAGCAGCTTGCTCTTATCCAGGTTGCGGATGACGGCGGTGCCCTCCGATTCCACCTGGGCAATGATCCGGTCCAGGGTATCCCCGGCAAAGTATGGCACCGCGGCGTCGGTATAGGCCAGCACGCGGCGGTCCTCATCCAGGAGCATATACAGATTGCCGTCCGGGTTGAGGGCGGGGTTCAGGGCGGCGCGCAGGTCTTCCCGGCTCACTTTTCCCGCCCCGTAATCCCGCAGCAGCGTTTCCTCCAGGGCCAGGCTGTTTTCCAGGGCCTCGTAATGGCCGGCGGTGGCGGTCTGGTTGAAAAAATAGCTGGACAGGCCGAAAAACAGCACCGTCATGCCCAGCACGCACAGAATCAGCAGCAGAATGAACCGCGTCAGGTACGACGACCATTTCATGTCAGGCTTCCCCCTGCACCTCGGCCTTGTAGCCCACCCCGTACACCGATTTGAGCAGGATATCGGTATCCGCGGGCAGCTTTTTGCGGATGCGCTTGATGCTGGTATCCACCACCCGCGGGTCGCCGTTGAAATCAAAACCCCAGATATTGTCAAGGAGTTGTTCCCGCGTGAACACCTGCCGGGGATGGCTGGCCATCAGGTGCAGGATTTCCACTTCCTTCGGGCTCAGCAGCATTTTTTCGCCCTTGACCCACACTTCGTAACATTTCATGTCGATGGTGGTGTTGCCCACCGTCAGCTTCCCCTGGTCGGGCGCTTCCTGCAATTGGTTCATGCGGCGGAAAATCACCTGAATGCGGGATACGATCTCCCGGGGCGAAAAAGGCTTCACGATGTAATCATCCGCCCCCAGGGCAAAGCCCAGCAGCTTGTCCACTTCCTCACCCTTGGCCGTCAGCATGATGACGGGGGTCATGCTCACCGCCCGGATATCGGCGCACACCTGGGTGCCCGCCCGGCCCGGCATCATGATATCCAGAATCACCAGGTCCGGCCGCATGCGGTTGAAGGCCTCCATCACATCGTCCCCCCGGAAGACGGAATACACGTCGTACCCTTCCCGGGTGAGATAAATGCGCAGGGACTCATGAATGCCGATTTCGTCGTCGGCGATGAGAATCAGCTTTTTCTTGGTCATGGGCCATTCCTCCGTTCGGGCCGTGGGGCTGTGCAGAGACATTCGTACTGATGTAATTATAGCATACAACCCACCCTGTCTTCAACCCCTGCCCCACCCGTGCCATAATTCCCGTTCCGCCGCCGGTGGATTTCTTTTCATATTTGTGCTATACTGGAGTGGATTCCGGAACGCTGCCGGAATCCGCAGCACGCCGTTAAAAGGAGGAAAATCATGGAAAAGTATTTGGGCGAAAATACGCCGAAGCTGGGGTTCGGGCTCATGCGGCTGCCGAAGCTTCCGGACGGAAAAATCGACGTGGCGCAGACGACGCAGATGGTGGACGCCTTCATGGCGGCGGGGTTCACCTATTTCGATACCGCTTTTGTCTATGACGGCGGCGATTCCGAGCGGGCGGCCAAAGCCGCGCTGGTGGACCGCTACCCCAGGAACAGCTACACCCTGGCCACCAAGCTGAACGCCTGGCTGGGCGCGCCGGACGAAAAGGCCGCCCGGCAGCAGTTTGAAACCAGCCTGGAACGCACGGGAGCGGGCTATTTCGATTATTATCTGCTCCACGCCATCCAGCGCAACAATACCCGCGTGTACGACGATTACCGGCTCTGGGATTTCGTGAAGGAGCTGAAAGAAAAAGGCCTGGTGAAGCATTACGGCTTTTCTTTCCATGCCGATCCGCCGCTGCTGGATCAG
The DNA here is from genome assembly GCA_947624355.1 of uncultured Clostridia bacterium. Taxonomy (GTDB): domain Bacteria; phylum Bacillota; class Clostridia; order Christensenellales; family Aristaeellaceae; genus RUG563. The sequence goes on from CANQKI010000053.1 coordinate 12,554, forward strand.
TTGCTGGACGCCCACCCCGACGTGGATTTCGTGCAGCTGCAGATCAATTATGCCGACTGGGAAAATCCCGGCGTGCGCTCCCGGGAATGCTGGGAAATCGCCCGGAAGCATCAAAAGCCCGTGGTCATTATGGAGCCCGTCAAGGGCGGCGTGCTGGCCGACCCCATTCCGGAGGTGCTGGATGTGCTGAAAAAGGCCGACCCCGCCGCTTCCCCCGCCTCCTGGGCCGTGCGCTTCGCCGCGTCCCTGGAGGGGGTCATCACGGTGCTGTCCGGCATGTCCACCCTGGCGCAGATGGAGGACAATCTTTCCTATATGAAGGATTTCCGGCCCCTGAGCGAAAACGAACAGGCGGTGATCCGCCGTGCCCAGGCCGCCCTGAACAACGACCGCTCCATTCCCTGCACCGCCTGCCACTACTGCACCGCCGGGTGCCCCATGGGGATTCCCATTCCGGAAATTTTCCATGTGGCCAACCACCAGCGGGGCAACGCAGAATTCCGCAGCCGCCGGGAATACGTGATCGCCACCGAAGGCCGGGGCAAGGCTTCCGACTGCGTGGCCTGCGGCCAGTGCGAAAACGCCTGCCCTCAGCGGCTGCCCATTATCCGGCATCTGAAGGAATGCGCGGCCGCTTACGAATAACCGTCATCCCTGCTTATATATAAGCGTTTCTTAAAAGCAGGGAACAATTCAGCTGCCCGCGCCGAATCGGAAAAATCCCAATGTTCGGCCAGGAAATACATGTATAATCTATTGACAAAATTTCTTCGCCCCCTTATAATGGGTTAGTGTGTGATGCTGTCACGCGCTTTATTCGACGCCGCAATGCGCGGCGGCCCTGTTCGGCGTATCCTTTCCCGAGAGGCGCTTTGGGGCCGGAAGAATAACTGAGGATGAGGGATGCAACAAATGGAAGAACGCCTTAAACAGCCGGGCATGACGTCCGGCCAGACGGTCCAGGACACCGACCCGGGGGAAATGGAAATCAACCTGGTGGAGCTGCTGGTTCGCTTACTGGAGAAATGGAAGATTATCGCGCTGGCCGCCATTCTGGGCGCGGTTGTGGCCGGGGCCATTACCTTTGGCCTGATTACGCCCACCTACACGGCCACAGCCAAGCTGTATGTGCTCAATGGCAGCAATTCCCTGCTGAACCTGAGCGATTTCCAGCTGGGCAACTACCTGGCGACGGACTATCAGGAAGTTTTTGTCACCCATGAGGTGCAGGAGGCCGTCATCGCCCAGCTGAACCTGGCGTATACCACGGAAGAGCTGGAGGAAATGATTACCATCACCAACCCCAACAACACCCGTATCCTGTATATCTCCTGCGATTCCAAGGATCCGGAGGAGGCCTGTGCCATCGCCAACACCTTCGCCACCGTGGCTCAGGCTTTTATCGAGGCCAGAATGGACAGCAAACAGCCGTCCCTCTTCTCCGAGGCCATCGTGCCCGAGCTTCCCTCATCCCCCAACAACACCCTGAACGTGATCCTGGGCTTTGCCCTGGGGCTGCTGATCGCCTGCGGCGTGATTACCGTCCTCTTTATCACGGACGACAGGATCCGCACCCGCGAGGATATTGAAAAGTACATGGATATTCCCACCCTGGGCATGATGCCGCTGAATAAGGACGATCCTTCGGTGACCAAAAAGGGTGGGCACAACGGAAGGAAAAAAGCCTCTTCCAAGGGAGGAAGCGCCGCATGAAGCAGTTAATGATCCGTAAAATGGAAAGCCTGGATTACGCCGGCACCGAATCGCTGAACACCATTTGTTCCAACCTGTCCTTTACGGGCAAGAACCTGAAGCGGATTATCGTCACCAGCTGCACCGAGCATGAAGGCAAAAGCTATCTGACGCTGCAGATTATGCAGAACCTGGCCCGCCGCGGCAAGCGCGTGGTGCTGGTGGATATGGACCTGCGGCGTTCCATGCTGGTGTCCCGCTACAATATGGAGTCCGAAGGGGAAATGATGGGCATGGCCCATTACCTGGCCGGGTATTGCGGCATTGAGGATATTCTGTACGAAACCAATGTTTACAACGGTTACATCGTGCCCGAAGGCCGCGACGTATCCAACCCCATTCCCCTGATCAATTCCCAGGATTTCGTGGATCTGCTCAATTACCTTTCCGAAAACTTTGATGTGGTGCTCATCGACGCGCCCCCGGTCGGCCTGGTAATTGACGCGGCCGAAATCGCCCGGCTGTGCGACGGCGCCGTGTTCGTGTGCGAATACAACCGGACCCGCCGCCGGGAGCTGAATGCCGCCAAGCACCAGATCGAGCAGGCGGGCTGCCGGGTGCTGGGCGCCATCATCAACAAGGTGGCCTTCGATACCCTCAGCTCCAAGAAATATTACAACCGCTCCTACTATTCCCGTTACAGCAGCAACTACTATCGCCGGGACGACGGCAGCAAGGGCGGCCACAGCAGCCATCATCATTCCGGCTCGGGCAGCAGCGGTCAAAGCGGAAAGAGCGGCAAATAAACCATGTTTATCGACATTCACCATCATCTTGTATATGGCGTGGATGACGGCGCTCAGGATTTTGAGGGCACCCAGCGCCTGGTGAAGGCGGCATGCGCCGACGGGATCGGCTATATCATTACCACGCCGCATATCACACCGGGGCAGGTGCCCTTTCCCATAGAGGATTATTACGCCCATCTGCGTCAGACCCAGGATTGGTGCGCGGAGCAGGGATACGTCCTGCAGCTGTACACCGGCGCCGAAATTCTCTACACCCCCGAAACGCCCCGTCTTCTGCGGGAAGGCCAGGTGCCGACCCTGGCCAATTCGCGCTTTGCGCTGCTGGAATTTTCTCCCACGGATTCCTACGATTACATTCAGGAAGCTGTCCGGCGGGTGGGCAGCGCGGGGTTTGTGCCCGTGGTGGCCCATGCGGAGCGGTATGACGCCATCAAAAAAATCGAACAGTTCAACGACCTCAAGGATAATTTCGGCGTGCGCATCCAAATCAACGCCCGCACCGTGATTCGCAAGCACAGCTATTTCCGGGGCCGCTGGATCCGGAAAATTTTTGACTCCGGCGTGGTGGATTATCTTGCCACCGACGCCCATGATATGCCCGAACGCCATGCCTGCATGATGGACGCGTACCATAAGCTGGCCCAGGATTACGGCGAAGAAACAGCCCGGGCCCTCACCGGCGGAAACGCCATGGAAATTTTTCAATGACGGGCTTTTTCACATGCACATCAGAACACCATAGGAGGAAAGTCATGATAAAAAAAGGGTTCAAGTACAGGCTGGCGGCGCTGCTGCTGGCTGCGGTGGTTTTTCTGCCGCTGCCTTCCGCCATGGCCGAGCCCCTTTCCGTCAATCCGCTGATTGATCCGCCCGTCATTACAGAATATACCGAAACCGAGGATGATTTTTTCAACATCCTGCTGCTGGGCGTGGATTACGGTTTTTCCGGCTATTGGGGAAGCGGCAAAAAAACCAAGCTGGAAAACTGCCATACCGACGCCGTGATGGTTCTGTCCGTCAATCTGGACCGGCAGAAAATCAACCTTGTTTCCATTCCCCGGGACACCTTCACCTATATTCCCACCGTCCGGTTGGAAGAAAAGGCCAATCCTTTCACCCTGCCGCAGAATCAACCTGCCCCATCCCCCGCTGTGCACGGAATTTATAAGCTGAATGCCGCCATCAACTGTGCCGACACCACGGAGCAGGGCATCAAAAACACCTGCGCGGCGGTCAGCTGGCTGCTGGGCGGCATTGAAATCGACCGCTATATCGCCGTGGATATGAACGCCATGATCGCCCTGGGTGACGCCATGGGCGGCGTGGATTTCGATGTGGATATGAGCTATTCCGGCCACAGCGGCACGTATTATCACGCCGGCATGCAGCACCTGGACGGCCAGGGAATCATGGATTACGTCCGGGCGCGGCGGAACGCCACGGTGGATGCCAACGACGTCGGCCGCACGGGCCGCCAGCGCCGGATGATAGCGGCCATTCTGCAAAAGCTGCTGGGCAATATTATGCTCATCAACAACGTGTATAACGTGATGGAAAACGGCAGCATCAACATCTTCAAAAACGTGGATCAGAACAATTTTTTCGAGCTGGCCGGAGCAATCAACCAGTGGAGCGGCTCCAGCCTTTCCGCGGATGATCTTTTTGCTTCTTATGTCCTGACCGGCTCCTATCAATGGGGCATGACCAAATGGCTCTTCACCTTTACCGATCAGCAGAACCGCCTGGACGTGCTCAAAACGGTTTACGGCATCGACGCCGATCCGCTGCCCTTTGTCAGCAAGGAGTATGCCGACTGGCTGCTCAAAAGCGATCAATCCTACACCCTGGAGGACGGCATGATGAACGCCAGGTACATCCGGGTGGCGCAGCAGATTCTTGATTATGCCCATTCGCTGCCTTTCCTGGCCGCTGACCAGCAGAGCGCGGTGGATGCCCTTACCACTGCCTGGGATGCCGCCGCCGCGGCCTTCACGCAGGCTTCCTCCACCCTGAGCAAAGCGGATACCCAGGTCATGCAGGCCGCGGTGCAGGCCTTGGTGCCCGTGGCGGAAGCGGCCGCGGCGACGGTGGAATATCCGCGGAAGATTCAGTGGGACACGGCCCTTGGCTGGTGGATGGATCCGGTCCTGTATGATTACATCATCAATTGGGAGTAAGCCTCTCTTCTCTCATTGCATGTCCGGTTTAACAGAAAGGAGCTGTAAAGCAAAAATGAAAAACGGAATGAAGAAACTGACGGCATTTGTGCTGATCCTGGCGCTGATGCTGACCCTGACGCCCGCCGCCCTGGCGGACGCCGTGTCCCACAACCCGCTGGTGGACCCCTGGACGGTCAACTATGTGGATACCGAGGATGAATTCGTTCATGTGCTGCTGCTGGGCAACGATCACGGCTATGCCGGCTATTGGGGCAGCGGCAGCAAAAAGGATCTGATGGAATGCCACACCGACGCGGTGATGGTGGTGTCCTTCAACCTGACCAAGGGCCGTGTGGAATTCTTCTCCATTCCCCGGGACACCTTCACCTATGTGCCCGGCGTGTACGGCATTTATAAGCTGAATGCCGCCTTCAACTGCGCCGCCACCGTGGAAGAAGGCATTCAGCACTGCCTGGAAAGCGCCAGCTATCTGCTGGGCGGCATCAGGATCGACAAGTATTTCATGGTGGATATGGGCGCCATGGTGGCCCTCACCCAGCTGCTTGGCAATGTGGAATTCGATATGGATATGCAGTACACCGGCCACAGCGGAACCACCTACGATATGGGGCTGCTCACCCTGGCCGGCATGGGGATCATGGATTACGTGCGCGCCCGCAGGAACGCCACCCAGACCGGCAAGGTCAACGACATCGGCCGCACCGAGCGCACCCGCAACATGATGATCACCCTGTTCAAGTTCATGCAGGGCCGCACCGATCTGATCGCCCCCATCTACGACCTGATCAACAGCCATACCCAGAATATCTACACCAACGTGACCCAGGAGGAAGTGGAATCCCTGCTGGACTTCATTCAGGGCGTGGGGGCGGAGGACATCGGCTCCTATGTCATGAGCGACGATACCTCCCTCTATGACTGGGGCATGGGCAAATGGCTCTTTACCTTCACCGATCAGCAGCACCGCAAGGAAGCCATCAAGGCTGCCTACGGCCTGGATGTGGAAGAAATTCCCTATATGAGCCAGGCATACAGCCTGTGGCTGGAGCACGGCACCGATGACGAACTCTACCAGCACGACGTCACCGAAGGCTTCACCCAGGCCCGTTCCATCCGCATTGCCCGGCAGGTGATGAATTACGCCCGTTCGCTGCCCTCCCTGACGGCCGATCAGCAATCCGCCCTGGACGCCGCCGTGTCCGCCCATGACGCCGCTGTGACCGCCTTCGACACCGCCGCCGATTCGGAGAACCCCAAGCAGGCCGCCAACAATTCCGCATCTTACTGCATCGCGCTGCAAAATGCGATAGACCGTCTGGCCGCTGCGGTCGGCTACACGGAAATGCCGGTTTGGAACACCACCCGCGGCTGGTGGCAGGACCCCTACGTGCAGCAGTATCCCAACGTGAACTGGGAATAAGCCCTGCGCCATCGCAAAATCAACTGTATACAGCAAGGAACCGCCGCGATGAACGGCGGTTCCTTTGTTAGAAATTGGCTTGTTAATTCGGTTTTTTGACTGCGTTTGAAGAAAAAAGAACCTGCTGCGTTTCATTGTCAGCAATACCGGTCACAGGCAATCCGTTCGCCTTTTGAAACTGTTTGACGCGTTCAACGCAGGTGGCGTTATAACTGTCGCTTACTGTAGCGCCTGCGAGAAAGTATCCCAATTCCTGCAAACGAAGTTTCAGATTCAACACATCTTTTCCCGTGTCCCCGTTTTGCAGCGTTATGTAGGTGTTTTCATTCGTATCTTCGCCGGATAGTGCGCCCTGCCAGAGAAATTCATGATCGGAAGCAGTTTCAAGGATGTCAAGTTCCATCCAATTTTTTCCACAATACATCACGAAACTGAAATTATTGTGACTGGCGCGTCCCTTATATGCTTCCTCTAATCCTCCCGGTATTTCTGGCGCCAGATAAAACATGCCGCCGCCATTTAGGGAATAATCCTTAATAATACAAAGCAAGATGTTCTGAACCCCGTTTTCATCAAGATCGGGGCATACCGTGTGCAGCGCTGCAGAAGCTACAGCCAAAAATGTTTGATATTGGGTGCTTGCGCTGAGTCTTTTAACACTGTTGATACCGGAGGCCCATGCATCAAACTTTTGTATGTAATCTTCGTTTTCCGGTATCAGAAGTTGTATAACAATATGTCCTGATTTTGTCCGTCTTGAATTTGCAGTGCCTATTCTATTGCCGCCTTCCCAAAGCGCGGAACTGTAGAAAACATTTCCCCAGGATTTTTTTCCGTGGGGGAACTGCAGGTATAAGACGAAACTTCAGAAAAGACTTTCAGGAAATTGGCAAATGTCGGTTTTTTGATAAACGCGTCATGATGATCTGCGGGGGCCTGCGTGGGGCTTACCGGCGAAATAAACGTAGGTTTCACTGTCGGCGTTGCCGTAGGCTTCACTGTCGGCGTCGACGTTGGTCTTTCTGTTGGCGCATCGGTTGGCCCCCAGGAAACCGAAGTTTCTGTTTGTACAGATGAACCCCTGCTAATTTTGCATTTTGATTGGCCGTTTTCTGTTGAAAAGGATAATGTAAGCGGTTCTATTGTGGCAAAAGTCATATATCTGTCATCGTCAAATAACTGCCACTCTATTTCAATGGTATGAATATCATCCAAAGAGCCTATATCAAGATTATCTAAAGAGAAACACAATTCCCCTCTTTGTTTCCTGCCTGCAGGCGTAGGAGAGCCCATGCCATAAGCATAAACAACCCATCCATTGATGCAGGCAGTGTCGATATAGACGGAAACTTTTTTTGTACTATTGTTTTCCAATATAACATCAATTTCAAGATCATTTAAGTATTCTCCGGTCGTCATCCGTATTTCGCCGTCAACATACAAAATAACGTTCTCGGCTTCAAACAAAATGTTCTCGTCTTTAATATCCGAAGCCTGAGCGTACATAGAAACCGTCATTAAGCAGAGAATACAAATGATTCCCAATATTGCCTGTATACAACGTTTCATCCGGATCCCTCGTTTCTTTTAACGTATTTTTTGATATGCCACAACGATATTATATAATTCATAATAGTTATTGTCAATAAATCATTTTCGGATTTTTACATGATTCCGAAAAGTTGTTAATATTAATTATTATAGGAGGTGATGGCATGCTGCCGAATCTGAAGCTGCTGCGGCAGGAGTACGGGCTCAGCCAGCAGCGCCTGGCGGATGCCATCGGCGTCAGCCAG
>CANQKI010000054.1 GCA_947624355.1 uncultured Clostridia bacterium
GTCAGTTTATTGCGCTTGCTGGTGGAGAAACGGTTGGTAAACTCGAAGCCGTTGTCCGTCTGAACGCATTCGACCTTAACGCCGTGCCATGCATACCAGGCGACAGCCTTTTCAAGGAAGTCGGCGGAAGAAAAGGTGCTCTGCTCGTTGTAAGCGCCCAGGAAACGCAGACGGGAAAACTCGTCGATGGCGGTGTACTGATAGAGCCGCAGTTCGGGATTGGTGATGCACTTTCGGGGCACGACCTTGACGTCGATCTGGATGCGCTCACCCGGATGGGACATAGGTTCATAGGGCTTGGGAACATATTTCCTCACCACCTTTTCCTTCGGCATCTCGCCCAGCCTGCGCAGGACGCGATAGAGGTTTTCGGGCCGTCTGGTATAGCCGTTCTTCGTCAGTCTGGCCCATAGCTCGATGAGGCCAAGGGTTGGGTTTCGCCGCCGATAACGCAGGATCATGTCGATTTCCTCCGGCGTATGGGCGTTGGGATGACTGTGGGGCCGTCTGGACATACAGGCCAGGGATTGGACCGTGCCGTCCCAACGCGCCCGCCAACGGTAAATGTAGGAACGGTGCACGTTGTACTTTCTGCTTGCCCTCGATACCCCGTACTTCTGGGCGTAGCACAAAAGGGATTGACGATACTTCATGTCCTGCGTTATACTGTTCATGGAAGGTTGACCGTCCTTTCGTAAGCGTAGTTCGCAACTTTATCTTACCACACAGCCGGTCAACCTTCTATTCTTTTTCCTCCTTTTCTTGCTTGGTGTCCCATATGTATTGTAATCCAACAATTTTTTGAATTTTTTCCCATGGAAATGCTTGAAATCAAAGGGTTTTTATGCTACAATGCCTCTGTTATAGGTGAAAGTGTTTGGTCGCAGAGGGGTAAACTCTGCGATTGAACTGCCGCAGAGGGGTAAACTCTGCGACCTTTTTTTGTCGTTTTTGGCGGGAATCCGGCCGGGAAACAATGAAAAAACCCGCTCCCTTGACGGGAAGCGGGTTTCAGGGCGTCAAAAAAGGTTTTGACACCTTTATACTGCGTGTTTCACTCTGTCGCGTTCTTCGGCGCGCTTGGCGTTGTTGAAGCGGTCCAGCGTGCCCACCAGGTAGCCCGTGATCCTGCGGATCCGGTGGAAGGGCACATCGCCGAAATCGTAATTCAGTTCCACGAAATCGCCGTCTACCTTGATATCGATTCCCTGCGGCACGGCCCCGTATTTCTCACGGGCCCGGTCAATATAAGCGTCGATTTCGGCCTGGGGCAGTTCGCCCCCTGTCACATGTACGGTGCACATTTTGGGGTACCTCCTTCTTTTTGCTGCCCCTATTATACACCATATTTTGTATTTGGAAACATTTTCGCCACAATTTTTTTATATTTTTTTCGCCGCTTCCCGGTCTAACAGAAACACGGTGTGGGGATGGGCGCGCAGAACAGAGGCCTGCACGCGGGGGGTCACGTCCCCGTGAACGGCGTCATAAACGGCCTGGGCCTTATCCTCACCCATGGCGATGAGCACGATTTCCTTCGCCGCCATAATGCCGCCGATGCCCAGGCTGACGGCCCGGCGGGGCACCTCGTCTTCGCTTTCAAAAAAGCGGCGGTTGGCTTGGATGGTGCTGGGGGTCAGGTCGACCACATGGGTGCCGTATACGAAGCGGTCTCCCGGCTCGTTAAAGCCGATGTGGCCGTTGCGGCCGATGCCCAGCAGCTGCAAATCGATACCCCCCGCGGCGCGGATGGCGGCGTCGTACCGGCGGCATTCGGCCGTCATGTCCGGGGCGTTGCCGTCCGGCAGGTAAGACGTTTTCAGGTTCACGCCGTCAAACAGGTGTTCTTTCATAAAGGCGTGGTAGCTGCACGGGTGGGCCTCGGGCAGGCCGCAGTATTCATCCAGGTTGAAGCTGACGCATTTTGAAAAATCCAGCAGCCCTTCCCGATGCCACGCCCGCAGCTGCTCATAGCACCCCAGGGGGGACGAGCCCGTGGCCAGGCCCAGCACGCTGTCCGGCTTTTCCGTCACCCGGGCGGCAAACAGCAGGGCCGCCGCCCTGCCCACCTGCTCCACCGTGTCGTATACGTGAATCTGCATAACCCGGCCTCCGATCATTTTTTGATTTTTCAATCAAATTATAGCATAAACAATCATAAAATGCAACGGAATTTGCAAAAAAGCGCAGATTCGGCCTTTCTTGACATTCTTTTCCTTTATGAATATAATGATGTTGCAATTGTCCCGCAAATCAAAAAAAGAAGAGGAGAATCACCATGAAAAAAGCGCTGTCCATCCTGCTGGCCCTGTCGCTGCTGCTTTGCTGTGCTCCCGCCCTGGCTGAGGAAGCGGCGGAATATACCCCCTACACCGACCCCACCGGGCACTACTCCCTGGAGTATCCCGCCGATTATCTTCTGCTGGACGCCGAAACCATCGACGCCCTGATTTCCGCCATGGAAAGCGGGGAAATCGACATCGGCTTTGATTTCTCCACGTATGGCCCCATGCTCAAGGAAAGCAACCTGACCCTCTTTGTGGACCCGTTTACCGGCAACAACGTGAACGTGGTGATTATGGACCTGGGCGCTCACCTGTCCGCCGAAATCCTGGTGCAGCTGAGCATTCCCGCCACCCGGGAGCAGTATAAAACCATGATGCCCGACGCCGTATACGACGACGAAGGCAGCGTCAAAACCATCAACGGCACCGATTTTGCCCACCTGGCCCTGCGTTACCCCCAGAACGGCGTCTCCGTTTATATGGAGCAGTACGTCGTCTGCGTGGGCAGCCTCATGTACAACCTGACCTTCACCTATAACAACAGCCCCGAAGAAGCGGACATAGCGCACATGGTTTCCACCTTCTCCGCCGCGGCGGAATAACCCGGTTTTCCCTGCCCGGAGGGCGCGCCGCCCTTCGGGATTTTTTTGTTGACAGGCCGGAGGGGACCGGTTACAATACGGTTGAACGCAATACGGGAGGCGGAAAAATATGGCGGATATGTGTTTTCCGGGAGGAAAAAGAAAAGCCCTCACCCTGAGCTATGACGACGGGGTGGAGCAGGATAAAAGGCTGCTGGACATCATGGCGAAGCACGGCCTCAAGGGCACGTTCAACCTAAACAGCGGCGCGTACGCCCCCGAGGGGCATGTGTGGCCCGCCGGGCAGGTGCATCGCCGTATGAGCAAAAGCGAAGTGACCCGGGTGTACGGCGAATCCGGCCAGGAAATCGCCATGCACACCTATCAGCACCCGGACCTGACGGGCCTGCTGCCCACGGAATGCGTATGGCAGGTGATGCGGGACAAGGAAGCGCTGGAAGACCAGTTCGGCCGGGTCATCCGGGGGATGGCCTACCCCTACGGCACGTTCAGCGATCCAGTGGTGGATATCCTGAAAAACTGCGGCGTGGCCTATGCCCGCACGGTTCAATCGACGGGGGATTTCTTCCTGCCCGGGGACTGGCTGCGCCTGCCCGCCACCTGCCACCACGACGACCCCCGGCTCATGCCCCTGGCCCGGAAATTCGCCGGGGAAGAACGTCCCTGGCGCCCCATGCTCTTTTACCTGTGGGGCCACAGCTATGAATTCGAGGCCAACGACAATTGGCGCGTGATCGAGGAATTTGCCGCGTACATGGGCGGCCGGGCGGATATCTGGTACGCCACCAATATCGAAATTTACGATTACGTGCAGGCCTACCGCCGCCTGCACATCAGCGCCGACGGGCGCCGGGCGGAAAACCCCTCCGCCATTCCCGTGTGGGTGCGGGCAAACGGAAAGACGGTCGCCATCGCTCCCGGGGAAACGGCGGCGCTTACCTGAGGGGGAAAACGGCCTTCAGGCTGGGGATTTCCCGGCAGTTTTGCGGCAGCGGCCCCGAGGGGACGGGGGACTGGGCAGTGCGGATGTACAGGCTGTCCAGCCCCGCCCGGGCGGCGGCCCGGCAGTCGCATACATCGTCATTGCCAATCATGAGGGTGCGGGAAAAATCCAGCCCCTCTTTTTTTAACAAACCGTAAAAGGCGGGGGACGGCTTTTTCACCCCCTGTTCCCCCGAAATCAGAATCGCGTCGAAACGGTTGGTCAGGCCCAGGTAACGAAGCTCCGGCCGGGTAAAGGCCGGCTGCGCATTGGTGAGCAGGAAGATTTTTTTGCCCGCGTCCCGCAGGGTGTACAGCAGCCGCGGCACCTCCGGATAGAGCCGGAGCTTTTTCAGGGACAGGGCCCGGAAGGTGCGGGCAAAGGCCCAAAGCTCCGCTTCCGGCCAGGCCCTGTTCCTGGACTCCAGGTATTCCCGCCACACATCCAGAATATTGATTTCCGCCGGACCCGGGACGTTCCATTCCTGCAAAGCGGCTTCGGCCCGCTCCTGCAGGATTTCGCACAGGAAGCTGTACGATTTCTTCAGGGACGCCGCCGTGGTGGGCACGCCCCGGAGGCACAGTTCGTACGCCAGCGCCCGCCAGAAGGAGGGCGCGCTTTCGTCCGTGCGGATATCCGCCAGGGTGCCGTAGAGATCGAACACGTAATTGTCATATTCAGGCAGCATAACAAGCCTCCTTTTTCCCTTCCGATTATAGCAGACGATCGGCCCTTTGCCAACCGGGCAAAACGCGCCGCGCCTTGCAAAATCCGGAATATAATGATAGTATATCCATGAAAAAAATCACGCGGACGGAGGCGTCAGAAATGCGGTGGACGGCGGAGCAGCAATCGGCCATTGAGGCACGGAACCCCTCCGTGCTGGTGAGCGCGGCGGCGGGCTCGGGCAAAACGGCGGTGCTGGTGGAGCGGGTGCTGTCCCTGCTGCGGGAGGGCAAACGCATCGACCGGATGCTCATCGTCACCTTCACCCGGGCGGCGGCCGGGGAAATGCGGGAGCGCATCGGCCGGGTGCTGGAGGAGGAAGCGGCGGAAAACCCCCATCTGCGCCGGCAGCAGATGCGCCTGCAGCGGGCGGATATCTGCACGCTGCATGTGTTCTGTTCCCGGGTGCTGCGGGAGCATTTCGAGGCCGCGGGCATCGACCCCCTGGCCCGGATTGCCGACGAGGAAAAGCTGAACGCCCTGCGGCAAAAGGCCCTGGACGACGTGCTGGAGGCCGCCTATGCCGCGCCAAGTCCGGACGAAAACATCCTGTTTTCCCAGTTTGAGGATGCGCAGATCGTGGCCATGATGAACCAGGGGTACGATTTTCTCATGGCCCAGGCTGACCCCTGGGGCTGGGCGGAAGCGGCCTGCCGGGCGGACGCCGCCCGGGCGGATACCTGGCTGCCCCTGCTGCAGTCCGAATGCGCCGCCCGGCTGGAGGGGGCGGCGGAGCTGCTGCCCGATATGGAAAGCATCCTGACCCAGGGGGACGGCCCCGCCCGGTACGTGCCCGCCTGGGAGGCGGACTGCCTGCTCATGGAGGAATTGCTGGCCGCCGCCCGGCAGGGAACGATCATTGGCGGCAAGCCCGCCTTCGCCGCCCTCAGCCGCAAAAAGGCCGGCCCTGCGGAGGACCCTGCCCGGACGGACGCGTATAAAGCCCTCCGGGACGAATGGAAGGACCGGGTCAAAGACGCCCTCGCCCTCCTGCCCGCCGACGGGGAAGGGGCCGAAAACGATTTGGCCCATACCCTGCCCGCCCTCCGGGGCCTCATGGGCCTCATCCGGAAAATGGCGGACGCGTATTTTGAATACAAGCAGCGGAAAAACTACCTGGATTACGGGGACCTGGAGCACCTGACGCTGAAAATCCTGCAAAATGAAGCCGTGCGGCAGGCCGTGGCCGGCGGCTACGACGCCCTGTTCATCGACGAATATCAGGATATTTCGGGCATTCAGGAGGCCATTTTAAACGCCCTGCACAGGGGAAACGAAAACCTGCTATTCATGGTGGGGGATGTGAAGCAGAGCATTTACCGCTTCCGCCTGGCCGACCCCACCCTGTTCCTGCGCAAATACCGGGATTACGCCCTGGATGCCGACGCCCCCTGCCGGAAGATTCTGCTGCAGCGGAATTTCCGCTCGGACGGCAACGTGCTGGCCGCCGTCAACCAGGTGTTTGCCCACGCCATGCGGGAGCGGGAAACGGAAATCGCCTATGACGAAGCGGCCATGCTGCGGCCCGGCGGCAGCCGGCCCCTGGGCGCGCCGGTGGAAATCCACCTGATGACCGCGCAGGAGGAGGGGGAGGACGGACCCGGGGAAATCACGAAGGGTTACCGGTACGAGGCCGCCTTTGCCGCCCAAAAAATCCGTGAACTCATGCGGACCATCACCGTGCAGGACGGGGACCGCACCCGCCCCCTGCGCTACCGGGACATCGCCCTGCTCATGCGCTATGCCTCGGGGCGCGCCCCCTACATCGCGGAGGTGCTGCAGCAGGAGGGCATTCCGGTATACAGCGACGCAGACGCCCGGTTTTACGATCTGCCCGAGGTCATGGATCTGCTGAACCTGCTGCGGGTGATCGACAATCCCCTGCAGGATATCCCCCTGCTTTCCGCCCTCCGCTGCCCGTGCTTCGGGTTTACGGAGGAAATGCTGGCCCGGGTGCGTCTCACGAACCGTGCCCCCGGCGTGCCCTTTTACAAGGCTTTTCAGGATACCATGGGGCAGGAGGGCCCCCTGGCCGCCCGCTGCCGGGACGCCTGGGGCCGCTTTGCCGCCTGGCGCTTTCTCAGCCGCAATCTGCCCGTGGACACCCTGATCTGGCGGGTGCTGGAGGAAAGCGGGCTGTATATGCGCGCCGGCGCTTTGGACGAGGGGGAGCTGCGCCAGGCCAATTTGCGCCTGCTGGCCGAACGGGCCCAGGGAGAATCCGCCAAGGACGGCCTGGGGGCGTTCCTTAGGGAAACGGGCCGGCTGCACATGAGCGACGACGGCAAGGCCGCCAAGACCCTGGGGGAAAACGAAGATGTGGTGCGCATCCTGACCCTGCATAAATCCAAGGGCCTGGAATTCCCCGTGGTGTTCCTGATGGAAACGGCGCGGCCCTTCCGCAAAGGGAGCGAGGGGACGCCGCTGCTGCTCCACGCGGCATACGGCGCGGCCCTCAAATTCGTGGACGGCGAAAAGCGCCTGACCCGGGAAACCTGTGCTATGAGCGCTCTCAAAAGCGTGAGCGAGCGGGAGGCCCGGGCCGAGGAAGCGCGGCTTCTGTACGTGGGCATGACCCGGGCCCGGGAGCGGCTGATTCTGGTGGGTTCCCCCAAACGGCTGGACAAACAGATGATGAAATGGGCCCGGCCCGCCACGGCCTATGCCGCCGGCAGCGCGGACTGCATGCTGGACTGGGTGATGGAAAGCCTGCACGGCTGGCATGACGAACTTTATACGGCGGAAAACGGCAGCATCTGGCGCATGGAGAAGCACCCGGCGGAGGAAGCGGCCGGGGCGAACCGGCATGCCGTGCCTCAGCCCCCCGCCTTTCATTTGGGCCCCGCCGATGAAAAGACCGTCGCCCGCATGACCCGGCGCATCGTGCCCCAGCCCGCCCTCAAGACCTCGGTAACGGCCATTACGAAACCCCTGCGGGCCGACACGGAGGGCAACTGGGAATCCGCCATCGACAAGCGGATGCTCCTGCCCGAGGAAGCGCCCCTGCCCACCTTCCTGAAAAAAGAAGAGGAGACCACCGCCGCCTGGCGGGGCACCGTCACCCACAAGGCCCTGGGCCTGGCGGACCTGGCCCTCGTCCGGACGGGGCGGTACGGGGAGGCCCTGGACGCGCTGGTATCCCGGGGCCGGATGAGCAAAAAAGAACGCCAGGCCGTACACGAGGCCTGGCTGGCGGGGTTCTATCAATCACCCCTGGGCGTCCGCGCCCTGAAGGCGGAAGAGATACACCGGGAATGGGCCTTTAACCTCCGGGGAGAGGGCCCCGCCCTCATCCAGGGGGTCATCGACCTGTGTTTTCTGGAAAACGGCCGCTGGGTGCTGGCGGATTACAAGACCGACCGGGGAGAGGCGGACGAAATCCTTTCCCGGTACGCCCTGCAGATTCAGTGGTACGCCCGGGCGCTGGCCGTCATTACGAAAATCCCCGTGGGCGAGGCCTGGCTCTTCGCCCTGCGGAAGGGCGTCATGATCCCCGTGCCCCTGGCGGATAGTTTATAACCGCCGCAGGGCCTCCAGACGGCGGATGAAATGGTATTCCGTCAGGATGGTCTTCCGCATGTCGTGGCGGCCGATGGTGTGCACCAGCTCCGCCCCCTCCGTGTCTTTCAGGGCCTGGCGGAAGGCGGCGCTTTGGTCATAAAGCGCCCGGTACGCCCGGTCGATGAGCAGCTGCAGATCGTCCGAAAACAGGCCGTAGGTTTTTCCCTGCCACCACACGCGCTTTTGGATTTTCCAAAGGCGCTTTTTTGCGCCCGCGTTCTTGGCGTCGACGCCGGTCAGGGCGCAGACGGCAACCTGCTTTTGAGGGCCCCGGTACTTGAGGGCCTGCAGAAACCCCTCCAGGGAGGCGCAGGCTACCCCGTCCATGTTAAAATCGTACGCGTAAAAGTTGGACAGGGCGTCCGCCGGGTATTCGCCCCTGGAATAAACGTCGATGATCTTTTTTTCCATCCGTGCAGCCTCCGTTCAAAAAGGGGCGAAGCGTTTTCCGCCCCGCCCCCGGCCAATGCCGGGAAGGATTTGCGTTTCCCGGCAGAAATTTTACGAACCAACCGAAAGTTTTTACGCTTCAGGCACCATTAAACCAAGGTTGCCGTCCTTACGAAGGTAGAGCACGTTGGTGCGTTCCGTTTCGATATTGACGAAGACGAAGAAGCTGTGGCCCAGCAACTCCATCTGCAAAATGGCGTCTTCCACCGCCATGGGGCGGACGGGGAACTGCTTGGTGCGCACGATGGCGCGTTCTCCCGTGCCGTAGGCGGAAATATCCTCGATGAATTCGGGGGTCTCTTCCTTGTAGGCGTCCTCCCGCAGGCGCTTTTCCAGCTTGGTGCGGTGGCGCAGGATCTGGCGCTCCAGTTTCGCCAGGGCGCTGTCAATGGCCATAAAGAGGTTATCCTTGCTGGAAGATTCGGCCCGCAGCGTAATGCCGTTCATGGGCACGGTGATTTCGCAGATGCGTTCGTCCCGCTCCTTGCGCAGGCGCACAAACATTTCGGTATCGGCCTTGAGATAACGGCTCATGGTGGCGGTTTTCTTGGTGATGCGGTTGGTAATGCCAGGGGTGACGACCATGTTTTTTGCGGTAATGGTGGTTTTCATGGGAACGCTCCTCTCTTGCCGCCGCCCGGCATTCCGGACGGCCCTGTATCTATGACGGGGGTGAAACCCTTTTTTCCCCTCTGCTGTTCTTATTCGCCATGGGATGGAAAATTCCTTCTTATTCGGGACAGAAGCTACAAAATTAGGGCGATTCCGTGCACGACCATGCACAGCAGCATCCCAACCAGGGTGGGCAGCAGCGCGGCCATTGCCGTCCATTTCGCGGAGCCCGTTTCCCGGTAAATCGTGATGCAGGTGGTGGAGCAGGGAAAATGAAAGAGGGAAAAGAGCATCAGGTTCAGGGCGGTGACCGCCGTCCAGCCGTTGGCCCGGAGGATTTCCCCCACGGCGGACAGGTTGCTCACGTCCGCCAGGGTTCCCCCCGCCGTATAGATCATCAGGATCATGGGCAGCACGATTTCGTTGGCCGGAAAGCCCAGCAGGAACCCGGCCAGAATCGCCCCGTCCAGGCCCATGAGCCGCCCGAGGGGCGAAAGCAGCCGCACCAGCGCCGTGAGCAGCGTGCCCTCCCCCGCCGGGATGTGGGACAAAAGGAAGATCACCAGCCCCGCCGGGGCCGCCACCGCCGCCGCCCGGCCGAGAACGAAGAGCGTCCTGTCCAATACCGACCGCACAATCACCTTGCCCGCCTGGGGCGCCCGGTACGGGGGCAATTCCAGGGTGTAGGAGGAGGGCACGCCCCGAAGCACCGTGACGGACAGGAGGTACGACATGCCCAGCGTGACCCCCACGGATAACAGGATCAGCCCCGTCAGCATCCCGGCGGACAGGGCTGTGCCCCCAAGGCCGCCCCCGGCAAAGAAGATCGTCATCATGGCGATGAGGGTGGGAAACCGGCCGTTGCAGGGGACGAAGGCATTGGTCAGCACGGCGATGAGCCGTTCCCTTGGGCTGTCGATAATCCGGCAGCCCATGACGCCCACGGCATTGCACCCAAACCCCATGCACATGGTGAGGGCCTGTTTGCCGCAGGCGCGGCACTTTTCAAAGATCCCGTCCAGCCGGAAGGCGATCCGGGGGAGATACCCCAGGTCCTCCAGCAGGGTAAAGAGGGGAAAGAAAATGGCCATGGGCGGCAGCATCACCGAAATCACCTGGGAGAGGGTGCCGTACACCCCGTCCAGCAGCAGGCTTCGCAAAAAGGGCGGCGCGCCCAGGGCATTGAGGCCTCCTTCCAGCTTTTCCCCCAGCCAGGCAAAGCCTGCCCCCAGCCAGCGGGAAGGGGCGTTGGCCCCCTTCAGGGTCAGAAAGAACACCAGGCACAAGAGCCCCAGCATGGCCGCCGCCCCCGTCACCCGGCCCGTCAGCACCCTGTCGATTTTCCACTGCCTGTTTCCTGTGTCTTCGGGCCGGGTCACCGCCGCCCGGCAGCAGTCCTCCGCCGCCCGGTATACGGCTGCCACCAAATGATCGGAAAGATCGGGCAGGGCCAGGGCCTCCCGGGCCTTTTCAATCTGCGCCCGGCATTCCTCCGAAAGGGGCTTGCGCTTTTCCAGTTCCCGAAGGAAGCAGGGGTCGTTTTCCAGCAGCCGCAGGGCCGCGAACCGGGCGTCCGTCAGGCAGTCCAGCCAGGGGGCAATGTCCGCCGCCAGCGATTGGGCGGCCTTTTCGACGGCTTCGAGGTAAACCGCCCGGCGGGGCACGGGGGTTTTTTGCAGCACCTGCTCCACCTTTTCCAGAATCTCCCCCACGCCTTTGCCCGCCCGGGCGCAAACCCCGGCCACAGGGACCCCAAGCTGCTTTTCCAGGGCTTTCAAATCCACCCGCACGCCCTTTTTCCGGGCCTCGTCCAGCATATTCACCGCCACCACCACCCGGGGAGTGATTTCCATCACCTGGTACACCAGGTTCAGGTTCCGTTCCAGGCACGTTCCGTCGCACACCACGATGACGGCTTCGGCCCCGCCGAAACACACGGCCTCCAGGGCCACCTCTTCCTCGGCGGACTGGGCCCAGAGGGAGTAGGCCCCCGGCACGTCCACCAGCGTGTACTGCCGTCCGTTATGGCGGCATGTGCCTCTGGCGGAGGCCACCGTTTTCCCCGGCCAGTTGCCCGTGTGCTGATGTAAACCCGTAAGGGCGTTGAACACGGTGGATTTTCCCACGTTGGGGTTGCCCGCCAGGGCGATTACGCGCCTCTCATCCATGGCGGCCCTCCTCCAGCAGCACGGTTTCGGCGTCCTTCGCCCGCAGGGCCACCACCGTGCCGCGGACGCCGTAGGCCCGCATGCCGCCCCCCGGCGCGGCCAGCAGGCACCGCACCCGCGCCCCGGGGGTGAGCCCCAGGTCCATCAGCCGCCGGCGCATGCCGCCCCGGGCCGTCACCCAGGCCACCCGTCCTTCCTCGCCGATATTCAGCCCGGTCAGATCACGCATAAGAAAAAGCACCTCCCGTACCTCATGCTATGCGCTAAGAGGTAAGAGGTGCAATTCAGTTCGCAATCCAGATGATCGAAAAACTCCGTCTGTCAAAAAAAGGCATCTTAACTTTGGGGATGCATGAAGGGGCCGCAGCCCCTTCATGTGTAATCCGCAGGGGCGGGTTCGCCGCCCCGAGGAAGAGTCAGAATGACTCTTTCCTATATCATTTTCCGGCCGTGAGCGTAGCGAACAGGAAAATGATGTGAACGCTGCAAGAATGCTTTAGCGTTCTTGCAGCGCAGGGTGTCAAAAACTTGTTTTTTTGACACCCTTTCAGTAAACCCGGCTCAGCAGCACCACGCAGGCAATCAGCAGCCCCATGGCCCCCAGGGCCAGATAATCGTTTTTCGCCATTTTCAGCACCCGCAGCCGCGTGCGCCCTTCGCCCCCGTGATAACACCGGGCCTCCATGGCCATGGCCAGGTCTCCCGCCCGGCGGAAGGCGCTGACGAACAGAGGCACCAGCAGGGGCACCATGGCTTTCGCACGCTTGATCAGGTTGCCCGATTCAAAGTCGGCCCCCCGGGCGGTCTGAGCCTTCATGATTTTGTCCGCTTCCTCGAGCAGCGTGGGGATAAAGCGCAGGGCGATGGTCATCATCATGGCCATTTCGTGGGCGGGGAAATGAATGACCCGCAGGGGGGACAAAAGCCGCTCCAGGCCGTCCGTCAGGGTGACGGGGGCGGTCGTCAGGGTCAGCAGGCTGGAAAACAGCACCAGCAGCACCAGCCGCAGGGCGTAATGCACCGACAGGATCAGCGCTTCTTTTTTAATGACGGCAAAGCCCAGGTTCAAAAGGGGCGTTTCCCCCTGGAGGAAAAAGAGGTTCAAAAGAAACGTGAACACCAGGATGAACCGCAGGGGTTTCAGGCCCCGGATCAGCAGCTTCACCGGCACCCGGGACATTTTGCACGCAAGGGCCAGAAATGCCATGACCGGCACAAAGGCCAGCAGATTGCCCGCCAGGAAAATGGCCACGATGGACAGCACCAGCAGGCAGATTTTCATCCGGGGGTCCAGGGCGTGAACGACGCTTTGGGCGGGGTAATACTGGCCCAGGGTGATATTGTCAAACATGGCCTTTCCCCTCCTTCCACAGGGAAAGCAGGGCCGCCGCCGCGTCCTCTTCCCGGAAAACGCCCTCGGGGAAGGGCAGCCCTTCCTCCCGGAGGCGCAGGCCCAACTGGCACACCTTGGGCACGTCCAGGCCCATGGCGACCAGCCGGTCGGCGTGGCGGAAAATTTCCTCCGGCGCGCCCGCCATCACGGCCTCGCCCTTTTCCATCACCACGGCCCGGGTGGCAAAGCGGGCCACGTCGTCCATGGAATGGGAAATCATCACCACGGTGCTGCCCGCCTCATGCAGCCCAGAAATGAGCTGCAGCATTTCCTCCCGGCTCTGGGGGTCCAGCCCGGCGGCGGGCTCATCCAGCACCAGGCATTCGGGCCGCATGGCCAGCACGCCCGCGATGGCCACCCGGCGCATCTGCCCGCCGGACAGCTCAAAGGGCGACCGCTCGGCCATATCGTCATAGTTCAGGCCCACTTTTTCCAGGGCCTCCCGCACCCGGGCGTCCGTTTCCCCGGCGGACAGGCCCAGGTTCTTCGGGCCGAAGGCCACGTCCTTGGCCACCGTTTCCTCAAACAACTGGTGCTCCGGGTACTGGAACACCAATCCCACCTTCCGGCGCACTTCCTTTTTATCGCAGCCCTTTTCGTGGATATCCTGCCCGTCCAGGAGCACCCGGCCTTCCGTTGGTTTCAGCAGGCCGTTTAAGTGCTGGGCCAGGGTGGATTTGCCCGAGCCTGTGTGGCCGATCAGCGCCAGAAATTCCCCCGGGTTCACCGTCATGTTCACGTTCCGGATAGCGGTGGCCTGGAAGGGGCTGCCGGGCTGATAGGTATGGGTGACGTTTTCCAGCGTTATCTGCACAGCCGCTTCGCCTCCCTTACCATGTCCTCCACCGTCAGCACGTCCTGAACGGGCATGCCCGCTTCCCGCAGGGTTTGCGCCAGGTGCGCCATGGGGGGCACGTCCAGCCGGAGGGCGCGCAGCGCTTCCTCCCGGGCGAACACCTCCCGGGGCGTTCCGGACAGGGCAATTTCGCCGCTATGCATGACGAAGACCTTGTCGCAGTCCACGGCCTCCTCCATGAAATGGGTGATCCAGATGACGGTGAGGCCCAGTTCCCGGTTGAGCCGTTTCACGGCGGACAGCACCTCCCGCCGGCCTTGCGGATCCAGCATAGCGGTGGATTCGTCAAAAAGAATGGCCTCGGGCCGCATGGCCAGCACGCCCGCAATGGCTACCCGCTGCTTCTGCCCGCCGGAAAGCAGATGAGGGGCCCGCTCGGCATATTCCGTCATGCCCACGTCCCGCAGGGCCTGCTCGATGCGGCCGGGCATTTCCTCCGTGGGCACGCCGATATTCTCCAGGCCGAAGGCCACGTCTTCCCGCACGATGGTGGCCACCAGCTGGTTATCCGGGTTCTGGAACACCATGCCCGCCCGGCAGCGGATATCCCAGGTATGCTTTTCATCTTTCGTATCCATGCCGCACACCGAAACGGATCCCTCCGTGGGGAGGTACAGGCCGTTCATCAGCTTGGCCAGGGTGGATTTCCCCGAGCCGTTTTGCCCGAGAACGGCGTAAAAAGCCCCCTTGGGCACCTGCAGGGAAAGGGAACGCACGGCAAGAGGCCCCCCTTCCTCATAGGCAAAGGATACGTTCTGCACGTCAAAAATCAAATCAGGCATAAGCAGCCTCCGGCAGCGTCAGATTTTGACCGGAAGATCGGTATCGGAAAAGGGATCGTCCGGAGTAAACGCATCCAGGGACAAATCCGGCTCCTCTTCCGGCGCGGGCGCGGGGGTGCGCAGGGCGGACATATGGATGCGCAGCTCGTTTTCCCGGAAGGTGACCACCGCCCGCTCCCGGGGCTTGGTGAGCGCCAGCACCTCGGTATACTTGGTGCGGCCCTGGCGGGCGTAATTGACGGCCACCTCGGCCCGCCCCTGCCAATGAATGGGAATGAACAGGCGGGGCTTCACGGCCATGATGAAATGATTGGCCCCCGCGTCAAAAAGCCCGCCCATCCGGGGGTCAACGGGAAACATGGCGACATCGATGGGCAGACGCTCGATGGGCCGCATGGCGGCATAAAAGGCGTTCTCCGCCTGGGTGATTTCCCGGATGGAGCTTTCCTCCCGCCAGTGCCACAAATTCAGGTCCCCGGCGTGGAAAATGTGCAGCCCGTCCACCGTCACGTAAAAGGACACCCCCCGGTCGGTGGAATCAAAGGCCCGGATATTCACGTCCCCCACGTTCAGGGTATCCCCGGGCTTCATGCGCTTGCCCCGCTTGCCGATGGGCAGATCGTCCGATACGATGTAGGTGATGGGCAGATGCTCGTAATCCCAGGTATAAATCACTTCGTCAAAATGATCCTCGTGGTCGTGGGACACAAAGACCAGAATCTGGGAATAGCCCGCGAAATCGGCGTTTGTCAGCTGCATCTCCTCGGGCAGGGCGCCGCTTTCCCCCCGCCAGTAATCGAACACCAGCATGGTTTTGCCCACGGTCACCGTCAGGCCCGAATGATGGAAATAGGTTACCGCAGCAGTATCGGCCATGTTTCTTCCTCCCGTTTATCCAAACGCTTCCCCGATCACCCGGCCCTGGGCGTCGGGGAGGCGCAGCTTCATAGCATAAGCCAAAGTGGGCGCAATGTCAACCACCCGGGCTTCGGGCAGCGTCGCGCCCCGCCGCACCCCGGGCCCCGCCAGCCACCAGAGGGTTTTCGCTTCGGGGGCGTCGGCGGCAAAGCCGTGGTCCCCCAAATGCCCCTCCGCGCTTTCCCCGAACCGCACGCCGGGAGCGGCGTCCACGGCCAGGGATACGTTTTTGGGGGCGTGGAGGGCGGTCAGTTCTTCCTTCCCGTAAATGTGCCCGATGCGGAAAAGTTCTTTGTTTTCCTGCAGGCATTTCCGGGCGGCGGCCAGATCGTTTCCGAAAATGTAGGCCCCCATGCCCAGGCTCTGGGCCCGGGCCCCGCAGGCGTCTTTCAGCAGCTTATCCAGGTCCACCGTTTCCCGGGCGTTTTGCTGCCCATGGTCGCTGACCACGCAGATCAGGGTTTCTTCGTACAGCCCGGCCTTTTTGACCGCTTCGATCATGCGGCCCACCCGCCCGTCCAGCCGCTCCATGGCGGCATAGGCTTCTTCGCTGTCCGCGCCGAAGCGGTGGCGCATGGCGTCGCAGTCCACCAGGTGCACGGTAAGCACGTCGGGCGGGCGGCAGGAGGCGTACAGCTTTTCGCAAAGCAAGGCGGCGTAATCGTCCAGATCCGGCTGGCGGATGCTCCTGCGCTGCCGGCCGTACAAAAGCTCCATATGCAGAATCCAAAGGGGCGAAGCGTAGGCCAGCATTTTCCGAACGGCGCTTTCCCCGGGCAGGGGCAGCACCTCGGGAAAATTCCGCCGGATACTGCTGCTTTTGCCCGTCACGGGCCAGAGGACGGAAGCCACGTCCAGCCCGGCCTCCTTCGCCGCCCGGTGCAGCGTCTTCCGCCCAATGTCCCCTTCCTCCCAGAACCATTTGCGCATTTCGGGAGCGGTGTCCGGCTGGAAGGGCTGATTGTGGCCGATGCCGTGGGCCTCCGGCCAGCAGCCGGTAATGATGGAAGTATGAATGGGGTAGGTGATGGTGGGGTACACGGTCTGCACGTTGTCGCAGAAAACCCCTTCCCCCTTCAGCGCCAAAAGCGCGGGCAGGCGAAGGAGCCTGTCCGCGTCCACCCGGGATACGGCGTCAAGGGAAATCAGGAGAAGTCGCATGGTAAATCACCACCTGCGGCGCGGGCCGTGGCCGAAGTCATACCGGCGGCGCTTTCTTTTGCGGAAGAAAAGGAAGTAAATGATGAAGGCCCAGAAAATCAGGGTGCCGAGGCCCCCCTCCCAGTCAGCCTCCCGGCCGCGGTCGGTACGGTTTTCGGGAGAATCCTCCCCGAAGAAATCCTGCCACATGGCGTTGATATCGCTTTTTCCGCTCCATTGCTGAGGCGCGGGGGTGGCGGAAAGACTGATGCGGCCAAAGAGGCCGTCCAGGTCGATGCTTTCCCCCCGGGCCCGGCTCACCTGCCCGGCAAAGGCCAGGGCGAAATCGGCCACGGCCTCGTCATAGGCCCGGTTCAGGTACGGGGTGCGGAAATTCCGGGCCAGCAGGCTCTGCTGGCTTTCGGCGGGCAGCGCTTTTGCAATCTGCTCCCCCAGGGCCAGGGCGTAATCCTCCTCGCCGATGACCATCAGCAGCACCGCGCCTCCTTCGGGATTGGCGCTGTCCAGCAGCTCCCGGGCATAGGCCCCGGCGTCTTTGCCCCCCAGGAAATGGCGGGTGACCACCATCAGGCGGCCGCCGCTCATGCGGTCGTTGAGGGCGGCCAGGTCGGCGGCGGTAGTGTCGCCAAGCACCCCGGCCATGTCCCATACGTCGCCGCTGAGCAGCGGGGCGGCGTCTTCCTCCGCGAAAGCGGCGGGAAGAAGGGAAAGGCACAGCACGGCCGCGGCAAGGACACAAAGAAAACGGCGCACGGTTATTCCTCCTTCCTCCTTATTCCGCGGAAAACAGGGGGAGCACATCCACCCCCAGCCGCCGGGCCAGCGCGCCCGACAGGCTGCCGGTCATGGTCTGGTTGAAATGGGCGGCGGCCTCGTTGTAAGCCGCCCCAACAGCGGTCCGGTTGCTTTCTTTCAGCATCTGGGGCAGCAGGCTTTGGACGTACATAAGGTCCCGGCTGTCCTGCCGCACGGAATCCAGGCCCTCCAATTTGGTAAGCAATGCGTTGGCGGCGGCGGTCAGGCTTTCGTTGGCAGCGGCCTTCTGGGCCAGGGTGTACGCGCCCTTTTCGTCCGAAAGCACCTGCCGGCATTCCCGCACGGCCTGAAAATCCCCGTCGCTTTCGGGTACATGGCGTTTCGCCACCGTCATCAGGTTATAGGCGCTTTCCGCCCGGGCCCGGAGCATGGCGTTCAGGGCTGCCCCCTCGGCTTCCTCCAGCTGCGCTTTTTCACGGTTCCAGCCCTGATACGCGCCGAAAGAGACGGCGAACACCAGCATCAGCAGCATGAGAACAAACGCGGCGGCAGGCCTGAATTTCATGGCTTCGTTCCCTCCAAAGAATCGTTTACATGGTCAAAAGTTTCTGCTTGAGCTCCTGCTCCATCTGGGCCAGGGTCTTTTCGGCCTCCAGGCGCTTCTGGCGGCCCTCCTTCTGGATGCGGGAAACCTCGTTGATGGTGTCGATCAGGGATTGGTTGGTGGCGGTCAGGGTCTCCAGGTCGATAATGCCGCGCTCGGACTCGGTGGCCGTTTCCACGGTGCCCATCTTGAGGGTTTCGGCGTTCTTTTTGAGCAGGTCGTTGGTCATATCGGTAACGGCGCGCTGGGCCTGCATGGCCTGCTGGGAATGATGAAGGCCAAGGGACAAAACCATCTGGTTCTTCCACAGGGGCAGGGTGTTGACCAGCGTGGACTGAATGCGTTCCACCAGCAGGGCGTTGTTGTTTTGCAAAAGGCGGATCTGGGGCGCCATCTGCATGGAAATCTGCCGGGTCAGTTTCAGGTCGTGCAGCTTCTTTTCAAACCGGTCGCATTGGGCCGCCAGGTCGTTGGCCATCTGGGCGTCCATGGCGTCGCCGCTCTTTTTCGCGGCCTCCTGCAATTTCACCAGGTCGTTTTCCCGCACTTCCTGCAGTCGCTTTTCCCCGGCCACGATGTACATGGTCAGCTCGTGGAAGTATTCCAGGTTCATGTCGTACTGGCGGTTGAACATGGCCACGTCCTTGAGCAATTGCACCTGGTGCTGCTCCAGGCTGCCGGCGATGGTCTCCACGTTGGCGGCCACGTCCTCATACTTGGCCTGGATGGTGGCCATCTGCTTCTTGGCGCTGAAAAACAGGCCCTTGATGCCCTTGGGCTTTTCCCCCGCGCCGCTAAAGCCCTGCAGCTCGGCCACCAGGCGGGTCAGCATATCGCCCACGTCGCCGGTATCCGAGGTCTGCACGTTGCCAAGCACCGCGTCGGCGAAAGAGGAAATCTTCTTCTGGGCCTCCGCGCCGTAGAGCATCACATGGTCGGGGTTCGTCAGGTCGATGGTCTTCGCAAAGGCTTCCACCTGGGTTTTCTCTTCGTCGGTCAGGGCGGCGTCCAGGGCGGCCACGGCTTCTTTCGCGTCCGGGGCCTCGGGGGCGTCCACCGTGGCCAGCAGGTCGGCGGCGCGCTCTAATTGCAGCTTGGTTCCGGCTTCGGGGGTCAGGGTGAGTACGGGGGCGGCATGGACTTCCGGATTCTGTTCGGGCGCAGCATTGGTTTCGGTCATGGGAAAAAACTCCTTTCAGAAATTATTTCTTTTCATCCTCATGGAGCCCGGATTCCACCAGGCCGTCCTGGCGGAGCAGGGTCTCCAGCACGTCGATGTCGGTGGACAAATCCAGCATATCATCCTGGTACAGGGTGTCCAGCTGCCGGTCAAAGGCCTTGAGCACCACATCCATGGCGGCCTGCACCTGCTCCCGGGTGGCGGAGGCGTTTTTGCCCTGCACCTTCCGCTCATCCATCTTGCGGTAGCCCTGGAGCATTTTCAATGTGGTGGGCAGGTAATAATCCATGAACCTGCGGATCTGCGGGGCTTTTGAGGGTTGCTCGGCCACGGTGCGGAAGATGCGGTCGGCCACGTCGCACAGGCGCACGATCTTTTCGGACAGAACGGGGTCGGGAATCAGGGCGTCCTCCTCCCGGATTTGTTTCAGGAGCTCCTGCCCCTTTTCCACCAGGGAATCCGCCGCCGCGTCCCCCGTCTTGGGAATGGGCTGCTGGGCGGGGGCGGGCTTGGAGGTATCCACGCCCTTGGCCATCATATAGGCCACCCGGCCGATCAGCACGGCCAGGGCCGCCGCGATCAGGTAATGCTGCCAGCGGTAGAGGCTGAAAATCAGCGAATAAATCACCACGATGGCCCCCGCCGCCAGGAACGCCGCGGCCCAGGGGCCGAGAACGCCCTTTCTCTGCTTCTTTTCCTTTTGCTGCAAGGCAATCTCCTCCTTCCAATGCTGCGAATTCAGCATATCATGCCCCGGGAAATTTACAAGGGCTTTTG
>CANQKI010000055.1 GCA_947624355.1 uncultured Clostridia bacterium
CCGGAAATCCGGATATTTTCGGCGTCGGTTCCGGCGGCCTCCTGCGCTAACTGCAGAATCAGCGCCGCGTCCTGCTCTCCGATTTCCCCGTTCATCAACACGGTAACGGCCCCCTGCCGGGCCACGCACAGGGCGTCCGGCCAGCCCCGGGAAATCAGCGCGGCCTCCACGGCCAGTTCGGTTTCCATATTTTGCTGCATCTGCAAAAGCTGGGCTTCCGCGTCCGCCCGGAGGGCTTCCGATGTATTTTCGCTGCGGATGAGGGCCAGCAGCGTTTCCTCCTCCCGCTGCCGGTCCTTTTCCCGGCGTTCCCGGTAGGCCGCGATGGGATCGGGCACGGCCGTGGGCGCGGCGGTGGGCACGGCGGCCACGGGGAGGGGCAGCGGTTCCTCGGGTTCAGGGACAGGGCTCCGCCAGGTGACGAAAAAGGCCCCGCCCACGGCCAGCAGCATGAGGGCGTTCAGTACCCGGTCCTTCCATTTCTTCATGGCGCGCTTTCCTCCGACACAAACACTTCCACGGCCCCGGGCGGCAGCCCCAGCAGGGCCTGGGCGGCGCGGATCAGGTTCAGCCGCACGGCGATATCCCCGGCCCCCTCCGCCACGATCACCGCCCCGATGGGCGTTCGCGGCGAAGCGGAAAAGGCGCTTTCCGCCTCCGCGTAGGCGATGGACAGCCGGGTGCGCCCTGCCCCCGCAATGCGGGACAGGGTGGCGCTGATCCGCTGCTCCTCCTCCGTCATGGCGGGCTCCGCTTCCCGGAAGGAGGGCAGCAGCAGCCCGGCCGCCGCCGCCAGCAGCAGAAGCGTCAGCCACGTTCCGGCCCGGACGCCCCGGACCTTTTCCAGCAATTCCTTCACACGATCCCCCGCAGCGCCTGGCGCAGCGCCCGCAGCATGCATGCCATCAGGCACAGCCCCGCCCCCAGGTCGGCATAGCGCCGGGCGTCCCCGTCGGGCAGGGCCATCTCCATCAGCAGCCGCATGAGGCACAGCCCCACGATATTTTGCAGAAATTCCTTCATCGCATTGTCACCGTCAGGCTGCCCGCCGCCAGCACCTGGGCAATGAGCAGCAGGAACATGGCCCCCGCCGTCAATTGCACGATGAACAGCAGCATCAGGATATCCGAAAAATCCTGCATGCAGGCGCTCACCCGGCTGTCGGTTACGGGCTCCAGCAGGGCCGCCCCCGCCCGGTAAAGCAGCACGGCGGCAGCGGACTGCAGCATGGGTCCCAGCATCCCGGCGGTCAGGATCATCAGGCCCGTCACCCCCAGGGCGTTTTTAATCAGCAGCGACGCGCCGACCAGGGTGTCCATGGTGTCGGCGAACATGCCGCCCACCACGGGCACGAAATTATCCACGGCATACTTGGCCGTGCGCAGCGTCACCCCGTCGGCCGCCGCCGCACCTAACGACTGCAATGCCGTCACCGATATGAACACGGTGAAGCTGACTCCCAGCGTCCAGTTGGCGCACCCCCTAAACAGGTTGGACAGCCGCCCGATCCGCATTTTCGGGGACAGGTGATTGAGAATGGCCGTCACCGCCGCGCCTGTGGCCAAAGGCAGGGCGACGGAACGCAGCACGGTCGTCATGGTGCCGCAGGCGGCCACCAGGGTGGGCTGGAAAACGGCGGCCCCCGCCGTACCGCCCACGGCGGCCAGCAGCGTCAGCAGCAGGGGAAAGAGCGTCTGCATCAGGTCGGCCATGCGGGCGATGGCGCTTTTCGCCAGGGCGAGATGGGCGGCCATGTCCTGGGCCATGCAGCCCGCCAGCATGAGAAAGCAGGCGGCGCTTACCGTTTCGCCCACGGCCCCCTTTGTAAACGCCAGCCGCATTTTTTCCAGCACCCCGCACAGCACGGCGGGGACCAGCAGCCGGCTCAGCCGCCAGAAGGTACCCGTCAGGGCGGAGAGCAGCCGGGCCGCCAGGGCCCGCAGCAGCGCATCCGTGTCCAGGGCCGCTTCGCCCTTGGCAATGCGAAGGAGCAGGGAACGCAGCTGCCCGCCCGTGGGGAACGCCTCGTCATAGGCCCGCTGCCAGGCGGCGAGGGGCAAATTGTCCAGCACGTTTTCAAGGGCGCTGTCGATCCCCTCCGCCCGGGCGGGAACGGCAAGGAACCACATCGCCAGCATCAAGATCAGAATCTTTTTTATCATGGGGCCAGGCTTAACGCCATTTCGCCGATTTCCCGGAGGAGGGGCAGCGTTTCCAGCAGAATCAGCGCCTTGCCGCAAAGGGCCGCTTTGGCCCCGATGCCCTCTTCCCCCGCGTCCCGGCAGATCTGGAAGGAAAATTCGGTGAGGTACGCCATGCCCACCAGCCGGATCAGCAGCCCCGCCGTATCCTTTCCCACCCCGGCTTTGCGGGAAAGCTCTTCCAGCATCCCGGCCGCGGGGGCCAGCTTTTCCACCGCCGCCACGGCCAGCATCAGCCCGGCAGCGATGGCCGCCGCCGCCCCTGCCCGTTCGTGAGCCGCCCGCAGCGTCATGGCCAGCAGGGCCGCCATAACGGCGAAGCCCGCCACCCGCAGGGACGCGCTCATGCCAGGGAGAAAATGGCCTGAACCCGCTGGAGCAGCTGGCCGAACAGGTCGATCACCGTCACCAGCACCAGAATGATGCCGGCCACGGCCGCCAGGGTGGCGATATCCTCCCGCCCCGCTTTGGTCAGGATCTGGCAGATGACGGCAATGAGCAATCCGACGCCGGCAATCCGGAGCAGCACGTCGATTTCCATTTCGGTTCCCCTCCTCAGCAAAGCAGGATGAACATGGCCGCCCCGCCCAGGATGCCCAACTGCCGGTACAGCCTGGGCCGGCCCCTTTGCCGCCCGTTTTCCCGCAGAAATTCCCGCCACTGGCCCGCGGCCCTGTCCAGCGCCCGCTTCTGCCACACGGGATGGGGCGCCCACAGGCCCGGCAGGCATTCTTCCAGCGCCTGCCGCTCTTCCTTCCGCAGCAGTTTTTCCTTTGGCAGGGCGTTAATCCATTCCTCGGGCCCGATCGTCGGCCGGAACTGCAGCAGTGCCGCGGCCTGTGCCAGGGGCCCGCCCCGCCCGGCGTCCCCTGCCCGGAGGAGATCGGGCAGGGGCAGCTCCTGCCCGGCCGCCCCGGCCATCCGCTCCAGCGCCGCCTGCCATTCGGAAAGCAGTTTCATCCGCTCCTGGGTCCGTTCCGCCGCGTAAAAGCCCGCCCCCGCGCAGGCCGCGGCGCAAAGCAGCGCGCCGATCACACGTCCTCCCTCCCCACCACCTGCGGGGGCTCGCCCACGCCCCGCAGCAGAATGATTTTCTCAAAGCCGCCGGGCCCCAGCAGCGGGTTCAGCCGGGGCCGCAGGTCCGCTTTCCCGCCCCCGTGCACGGTGCACAGAATGCGCACGCCCCAGCGCAGGGCCTGGGCCAGGACGCCGATTTCTGCCCCGCCGCCGATTTCGTCCGTGGCCAGCACCTGCGGGGCCAGGGCCCGAAGAAGCATCATCAGGCTCTGCGCCTTGTCCCCGCCCGTCACCACGTCGCACCGGGGGCCCACGTCCAATTGGGGCCGTCCCCCCTGGCAGGCGGCGATTTCGCCCCGCTCGTCCGCCACCCCCACCTGATACCCGTCCAGGCCGTGGCGGCGGATCAGGTCCCGGAGCAGGGTGGTTTTGCCCGAGCCGGGGGGCCCTGCGATCAGGGTGCTTTTCCCCCTGACGACGGGATAGCATTCCGCCGCCGCGTCCCGGATTTCGTGGGGCAGGCGCACGCACAGACTGGTGATTTCAAGCAGCCCGTTTTCCCCCATGCGCCCGGCCGCGCCCATGCGCCCGCCGCCGGGGAGGGGGACGTACCCCTGGGCCAGCTCCCGGTTCCGGGCCGCCAGCCCGTGATTGGTCAGGGCCTGGGCGGCGTTCAGGATATCTTGGGGTGAAAGGGGCATTTTTCCCCGCCAGCGCCCTTCCGGCAAAAGCGCCTCGATGGGCTGCCCCGGTCGCAGCCGCACTTCCCGGGCCCTGGATAAATCCTTTCCCGCCGGCAGGGCCCCGGCGGGCACGATCAGATGCCAGTCCATGGAAGAAAGGTATGCGGCCGCGGGACCGGATATTCCCAGGGGATATATTGACAAAAGACGCCGGAAAAGATAGAATATACCGGAGGCAGGGGTTCGGACGGCCCGTGCGTTTTTTGCGGAAAGGATGCGGATGCATTTGAAAAAAGCGGCCTTATTTCTTATTTTCGTGTGCGTATGCGCTCTTGCGCTTCCCGCGGCGGGGGAGAATGCCTCCCTGCCGGTGGCCTTTGTTCCCGGTCCCGCGCCCCGGGAGGAATACTATATCAGCGCCAACGAGTA
This sequence comes from uncultured Clostridia bacterium, assembly GCA_947624355.1. Classification (GTDB taxonomy): domain Bacteria; phylum Bacillota; class Clostridia; order Christensenellales; family Aristaeellaceae; genus RUG563. The sequence goes on from CANQKI010000055.1 coordinate 4,331, forward strand.
TCAGGACCCCACCCTCCATGTGACCATCGAGCAGGGCCGGGCTTATGACAGCGATTACTGGGTGGCCCGCATCCAGGTGGGCGACGCCTCCCAGATTCGCACCGCCGCCCCCGACCAGTTCAGATACGGCGCTACCTCCAAGGTGGAATACCTGGCCAAGAACAATAACGCCGTTCTGGCCATTAACGGGGATTACTGGAGCTATACCAATTACGGCTTTTTCGTTCGTCAGGGAAGCCTGATTCTCAATTATCTTTACCGCGCCGAGCACCCGGACGAAAAGAAACGGGACGTGCTGATGATCGACGAGGACGGGAATTTCCACGTCTTCTATACCCCGCTCCGGGGGCAGCTGGATCCCCTGGTTTTCGGAAACCAGGTAGTGCTGGACGGAAAACAGATTTACAACGCTTTCTGCTTCGGCCCCGTGCTGGTGGATCAGGGGGAAATCGCGCCCCTGACGGCGACGGGCGAATGGATGGCCCCGGACGACCTCAAGCAGCGTATGTGCATCGCCCAGACGGGCCCGCTGGAATACCTTTGCATCTGCTGCGCCAAATCCTATCCCAATTCTCAGGGAATGACCCTGCGGCAGATGGCGGAGCTGGCCAAGACGCTGGGGGCGCAGACGGCCTATAACCTGGACGGCGGCGATTCCACCGCCATGATTTTCCACGGCAAAAAAATCAACGAGGTGGAAAACAGCAACACCCGGGACGTCAGCGATATCATTTATTTTGCCACCGCGTATCAGTGAGGAGGGCCCCATGCATCCTTACGTTCTGGTTCTGCTTTCGGGCGTCGTGCTGGCCTCCCTGCTGTACTTTGTCCAATTGAAAAAATGCGGCCTGAACCCCTGGGCGGCCCTGGCGGCGATGGCGCTGGGCAGCGGCCTGGGCCTGGTCTGCGCCAAGGCGGGCTACTGCCTGCTGCTGCCCGGCGTGACGCTTGGGCGGTACGGCGTTTCGGCGCTCTTTCGCGGGGATTTTACCGAATTTTCCTTTGTGGCCGGCGCGGCGGGGGTGTGCCTGGGGGCGGCCCTGGGGGCCCGGCTGTGCCGCCTGCCGGTTTCCCGGGCCATGAACGCTTTTGCCCCGGCCCTGGCTCTTTTGGCCGCCGCCGCCCGGTTCGGCGAATATTTCCTGGAATGGGTGGGGTACGGAAAATACGTGGATCAGCCCTGGCAGCAGTTTTTTCCGCTGTCGGTGGAATCCCCGTACGGCGGCTGGTACACCGCCGTGTTCATGCTGGAGGGGTTCAGCGCCCTGGCGCTGGCAGTTGTGCTTGAGATCCTGGACCGCAGGGGCGGGAAATGCCTTTTTGCAAGGTGCGTATTTTACCTGGCGCTGCCCCAGATTTTCTGGGAAAGTCTGCGGGCCCTGGCCATGAAATGGGGCTTTGTGCGGGTGGAGCAGGTGCTCTGCGGCGTGATTGTGACGGCGGTCATTGCCTGGCACTGCCTGAAGGCCGCCCGGGGCGGCGTGCGGCGGTTTCTCCCCGTGGGGGGAATGCTGCTTTGCATCGCGGTGATGGTGGGCGTGGAATTTGCCCTGGATAAAACGAATATTTCCTACCTGATCTGCTACGGGGTGATGATCCTGGCGCTGCTTGGAATGGCTGCGCTGGAAATTTACAGCGTCCGGCGCAGAAAAGCGTAGCCTGTCACTGCATGGGATGAGCCGATTTCCAACATAAAAATATCCCCATGGGGCTTGTATGCTGCCCCGCGGGGATATTTTTTTGACGGGTTTTTTCCTCAGTTTTCGTGACCGGGGAAGGGCTGGTAGACGAAGGAATGGAACATCTCGTTGATGATGAAGTACCTTTCGTGCTCCCGCCAGCCGCCCTCGGTGGACCAGTTGGTGCTGTCAATGTAGGTATTGGGCAGCGCCTGCCGCAGGGCCGCCACCACGGCGGGGTCCACGGGGATATCGTCGGAGTAATTGTTGCTGTTGAAAATCCACAGGCGCTCCAGCTGCGTCAGGCCCATGATGGGCGTCAGGTCGGCGATGCGGTTGAAGCAGATGTTCAGGTCGATCAGGTTGGTGAGCCCCGAAAGGCAGGAAATATCGTGGATGTTGTTCTTGAACAGCTCCAGATATTCCAGGTTTTTCAGGCTGCCCACGGGGGTGATGTCCGTAATCTGGTTGCAGGCCACGATGAGCACCTTGAGCTGGGGCAGATCGTAAAGGAAGCTCAGGTCGTCGATCTCGTTATGGCCGATATCCAGCGCCAGCAGGTTTTTGCAATACTTGAGCACTTCGAAATCCCGGCTGCCGTGCCAGGTGGAGGAGGAGCGGTGCAGGGTGGAAAAGGCGGTGGCGTCAGTGCGCACGGTATGCTCGTAAATGCGGATGGTCCAGCCGAATTCCACATTGGGCAGGGCGGCCACCATCTCGTCGATCCGGGCGCGGGTCACGGGCGTGGCAAACATATCCACCTTTTTCAGGTTGGGAAACTGCCGCAGGAAGGAAATGAACGAGGGAAAATCGAACACCTGGGTATTGCCCATATCGATATATTCCGTATCCAGCGGCGCGATAACGCCCTCATAGGCGGCCGTTCCTTCGGCCAGGGCGGGCGAGGCCGCAAGCAGCAGCATGAGAAGCGTCAGCGCCGCGGCCAGAAGCCGTTTGATTCCGTTCATGGAGCTTTTTCCCCCTTATTCCGCCGAAAAAGCGTACACCGTCACGGTCTGGTAGGTATCGCCGGCCGCCAGGGTGGTGGAGGGGAACTGGGGATAATGGGGGCTGTCCGGGAAATGCTGGGTTTCCAGCGCCACGCCGGCATAGGCCCCGTAATGAACGCCGCCCCGGCCCTTCAGGTTCAGCCCCTGGCCGGAATACACCTGCAGACCGGGTTCGGTGGTGAACACCTTCATGACGCGGCCGCTTTCGGGGTCGGACAGGGTGGCGGCCTCCTGCATGCCGCTGCCGTCCAGCACAAAGTTGGCGTCAAAGCCGTTGGCTTCCTTCAGCAGACGGCATTCTTCCTTTTTCGCCACGCAGTCGCCGATCTTTTGGCCCGCCCGCAGGTCCAGCAGTGTGCCCGTCACATCCAGGTATTCCCCGGTGGGGATGAGCTCCCCGTCCACGTCCGTCACGCGGCCGGCGTTCACCTGCAGCGTGTGGCCCAGGATGTCCCCATGGCCCGACAGGTTGAAGAAGGCATGATTGGTCAGGTTGCACACGGTGTCCTTGTCCGATTGGGCCAGGTAGCGGATGGTCAGGCGGCAGTCGTCGTCCCAGGAGAAGGAGACCTGCACATGCATTTTGCCCGGGAAGCCCTCCTCGCCGTCGTGGGAGATATAGGTGAGCAGCACGGTGTCTTCCCCGTCGCCTTCCAGGGTCTCCCCGCGCCACCATTTCTTGTCAAAGCCTTCCCGGCCGCCGTGGAGGCTGTTGCGGCCGTCGTTGGGGAAGAGGGAATATTCCTTGCCGTTCAGGGTGAATTTTGCGCCGCCGATGCGGTTGCCGTAGCGGCCCACCGTGGCCCCCAGGTAAGAGCCGTTCTGGTCGTATTCCTGCAAAGTGTCATAGCCCAGGCACACGTCGGCCAGCTGCCCCTTGAGGTCGGGCACCTTAATGGACACGATGTGCCCCCCGAAATCCAGCACGGACACCGACGCGCCCATTTTGTTGGTCATGGTATACAGGGTCATCTGCCGTCCGATCAGGTCCACGCCGAAGGGCGAAGTAGAAATGCTCATGGTTTTCCACACTCCTTGACAGATTTTTTTCGTCCCTATTATATAATATTTTTGCCCGATTGCAAAGTATAAAAAAACAATTCACGGGCCAAAATATCCCCGAAAAGAATCCATAGGGGGTGCGGGCCATGGCAAGGGGTTCCCTGGCGCGGGCGGAGCGGGCGAACGAAAAGGGCGGGGCCTTTTTTCTTCTGCTGGCGGCGGCGCTGACGGCGATCCTTTTCTGGCAGCCCGAGAAAGCGCCCGAGCCCGTGGGCCGGGATGGGTATCTGGTATCTGCCGGCGCGCCGACATTGACGGGGGTGGATACCGTCATTTCCCGGCAGACGCTGCTGCAGGGCACGCTGCTGTCCGTAAGCCCCGAGCATCCGCTTCCTGCCGATTTTCCCGCGCCCAACACCCGGGCCGTCCGCGCCATGGTGGGCAGCTATCTGCCCGCCCAGGAAGGGGTCGCCCTGTGGCGGGACGCGGTGTACGCCCTGTGCGAAATGCAGGCCGTGCGGCCCCTGGAGGAGGGCGTTACCCTGTGCCGGGGCGCGGTTTCCGCCGCCCAGCAGGAGGCCTGGCAGCGGGAGGCCTTTGCCCGCTACCTCAGCGTATATCCCCTTTCAGAGGCCCTGCAATCCGCCCAGGCCGCCGTGCCCGGGGCCGGCGAAAGCGAGCACCGGACGGGCTATGCCATCGACCTGACCATGACGGGGGCCCTCAACCTGTCCCAGGCGGATCCCTTGCTGCGCAACGATACCGGCGCGTGGCTGGCCGAAAACATGTGGCAATACGGGTGGGTTCGCCGCTACGGCCCGGGCAGTAAGGCGGAGGGCGGCTGCGAAAACGTGCATCTGCGCTATGTGGGCAAGGTACACGCCGCCGCCATGCACGCCCTTTCCCTGGACCTGGAGGAATATCTGGATTTCCTGCATCTGCAGGGAGCCGTGACCCTCTGCCGGGACGGAGAAGCGTGGGCCTGTCTGTACGCCCTGCCCTGCGATGACGATTTGACCGTTTCCCTGCCCGCAGAGACCGAATACCAGGCCAGCCTGGACAACCGGGGCTATGCCATCCTGGCCGTGGCGGCCAACGGACGGTTTTGAAGCCTTTTTGCCCGCAATATAAATTTGCCCGGCTCCGTTCATGCTTTTTTCATAACTCCGTGGTATAATAGTTTAGGTGACCGGCCCGAAGGGCGGTCGGCCGGGTCGCCGGGCCGCGAATGCGAGCACGGCGACAAACATGGTATAATAGTTTAGGCGACCGGCCCGAAGGGCGGTCGGCCGGGTCGCCGGGCCGCGAATGCGAGCACGGCGACAAACATGGTATAATAGTTTAGGCGACCGGCCCGAAGGGCGGTCGGCCGGGTCGCCGGGCCGCGAATGCGAGCACGGCGACAAACTGAAAAAAAGAAAGATGGGCTGTCATATGAAAATGACCGCCGCCCGTCCAGAAACCAAAGGAGATAGGCTATGTTTTATTGGGATTACACCATGATTTTCCTCATCCCCGGTCTGCTGCTGGGGCTGTGGGCCCAGGCGAAGGTGCGCTCCGCCTATGAAAAATACGGCAAGGTGCCCACACAGCTGGGCCTGCCCGCCCGGGAAGCCGTCCGCCGGCTGCTGGAACGCAGCGGGGCCGAGCCCATTACCATCGCCCCCGTTTCCGGCCAGCTGACCGACCATTACGACCCCCGCTCCAACACCCTGCGCCTGTCCGAGGGCGTGTACGATTCCTGCAGCGTGGCCGCCCTGGGCATTGCCGCCCATGAAGCGGGGCACGCCCTGCAGAAGCAGGAATCCTACCCCTTCCTGGCCCTGCGGTCGCTGATGGTGCCCGTGGTCAATATCGGGTCCCAGCTGGCGTGGCCGATTTTCGTCCTGGGGCTCATCTTTTCCTGGAGGCCGCTGCTGGGGGTGGGCATCGGGCTGTTTGCGCTGGTGGTGCTTTTTTCCCTGGTGACCTTGCCCGTGGAAATCGACGCCAGCCGCCGGGCCGTGCGCATGCTGAATGACGCCGCCATGCTGACCCAGGAGGAAGAAGAAGGTGTCAAAAAAGTGCTGTCCGCCGCCGCGCTGACCTACGTCGCCTCTTTTGTTTCGGCGCTGATGCAGCTTCTGCGGCTGCTGACCCTGGCCCGGAGACGGGACTGATACCATATGAAGTCTGTCAAAATAGTAACGTCATAACTATGGGGATGCATGAAGGGGCCGCAGCCCCTTCATTTGAAATCCGCAGAACCGGCTTTGCCGGTTCGAGGAGAAGTCAGGATGACTTCTACCTATATCATTTTCCGGCCGTGATGCGTAGCATCACAGGAAAATGATGAAAACGATGCAGGAACGCGAAAGCGATCCTGCATCGCAGGGTGTCAAAAACTTGTTTTTGACACCCTGCTCTGCTTTGCTTGACAAGGCGGGGCGTTTTTCGTATAATTTTTATATGTAGGCAGGAAATGGGTGCCCGATATTTTCTTTCCCGCGAAAGGAGCGTTCCATGAGCGATTATATTCTGAGCTGCTGCTCCACCGCCGATTTGTCGGCTGAGCATTTCGCCAAGCGCGATATTCATTACGTCTGCTTCCATTTTTCGGTGAACGGCAAGGTGTACCCCGACGACCTGGGAAAAAGCTACCCCTTCGACAAGTTCTATGAGGACATGAAAAACGGTGCGGATATGAAAACCAGCCAGGTCAACGTGGAGGATTTCGTGGAATACTTCACGCCCTTCCTGGAGGACGGCAAGGATATCCTGCATGTGAGCCTGTCCTCCGGCCTGTCCGGGACGTACAATTCGGCCAATATCGCCGCCCGGATGCTGGAGGAAAAATACCCCGGCCGCAAGATCCTGGTGGTGGATTCCCTGGGCGCGTCCTCGGGCTATGGCCTGTTGATGGACGCGCTGGCCGATTTGCGGGACCAGGGCAAGTATATGGACGAACTCTATAACTGGGCCATGGAAAACCGCCTGAAGGTGCACCACTGGTTCTTCTCCACCGACCTGACCTTTTACGTCAAGGGCGGCCGCATTTCCAAGGCGTCCGGCTTTTTCGGCACCGCATTGCAGATTTGCCCCCTGCTCAATATGGATAAGCCCGGCCACCTGGTGCCCCGGGAAAAAATCCGTACCAAGAAAAAGGTCATTGCCCGCATCGTGGAGCAGATGACCCTCCACGCCCAGGACGGCCTCAATTATTCCGGCAAGTGCTATATGTGCCACTCCGCCTGCCTGGAGGACGCCAGGACCGTGGCCGGGCTGGTGGAAAAGAACTTCCCCCAGCTCAAGGGCAAAATCGAAATCAATGATATCGGCACCACCATCGGCAGCCATACCGGCCCGGGCACCGTCGCCCTCTTCTTCTTCGGCGACGAACGCACCTGACGCCAAACGAGCTCTTTGGGGGCCTTTTCGGCCCCCAAACCCCTGAACCAGGGTACTGAGTACCCTGGACCCGCGGCTGCGGAATCATGTTGGCGATTGCTTCAAACAGTGTGCCGCTGGAACGTTTTTTCGCAAAGAGACGCCGGGGCAGCACGAAATCCAGAAAAAACCTCGGGAAGTGAGCAAGCTCCTTCCCGAGGAATTTTTTCTGCCTTTCTCCGGATACGCAGGCGTATCCGGACGGCGGCCAAGGCCGCCCTGTCCCGGCGCAGGGTGGCGACGGCAAAGCAGCTTATCGCGTGCGCGGCATTGCGGCGGAGCACAGCCTGTTTCCTGCTGCGCCCGCAATGCGTTCGGGAATATTGCATCCGGGATTTTGGCCGTTCCTTTCGTTGACACGGCTTTTTTTCCATATTATAATGAATACGACAAATGAATAGCCGGTGTATCTGCGCGGCGACGCGCGGTACGCTCCGTCCGGGGCGTATCATGGGAACACGGATGCAAGTTCCGGGCTATCCCAGTAACCGTGAAGCGGACGAAAGCGCGAAGGAAGCCACTGTTCCATTGGAATGGGAAGGTGCGCAAGTAGGATGAGGCCAAGCCGGGAGACCTGTTTACACCGTGAATCAATCATTCCCCTGGGGGTGGGATATGCTATCGGGGCTTCGGGCGCAATGCCCGGGCCTGGTTAGTGTTCCTCAGGGAGGAACGCTTTTTTGCGCCCTCCCGCTGATTCATTTGATCAAAAAAAGGAGGGACACAAAGATGTCCAGAAAAACGGTTGCCCTGTTTCTGTGCCTGCTGCTGGCGCTGCCCATGACGGGCGCGCTGGCGGAGGAACCCGCCGTTGTCGTCACCGATATGTACGGCCGGGAAATTGCCCTGGCCGCTCCCGCCCAGCGGGTGGTGGCCCTCACCGCGGCCGACTGCGAAATCCTCTGCGCCCTGGGGTGCGGGGACGCGCTGGTGGGCCGGGGCGAATACTGCGATTACCCCGAATCCATCCTTGCCGTGCCCGTGGTGCAATCCGGCGCGGAAACGAACATCGAGGAGATTCTGGCCCTGGAGCCCCAGGTGGTGCTCATGGGGGACATGGCCCAAAGCAGGGATCAGGTGGACATGCTGGAGCAAAACGGGGTCAAGGTCGTTGTCAGCAACGCGGAAGACATTGCGGGCACGTATACCGCCATCCGCATGATCGGCCAGCTGATGGGCAAGGACGCGGAAGCGGAGGCTCTCATTGCCGATATGCAGGCCACCTTTGACGACATCCGGGCCAAATCCGAAAACACGAGCAAAACGGTGTATTTCGAGGTTTCGCCCCTGGAGTGGGGCCTGTGGGCCGCGGGCAAAAACACTTTCATGGATGAGCTCGCCGGCATTTGCGGCCTCACCAACGCCTTTGCCGACGTGGAGGGCTGGGGCGAAGTGTCCCAGGAGCAGGTGATCGCCCGGGACCCCGATTACATCGTCACCACCACCCTGTATTACGGCGAGGGCCCCACCCCCGTGGAGGAAGTGATGAGCCGCGCGGGCTGGGAAGGCATGAAGGCCATCCAAAGCGGCCGGGTGTACAACGCCGATTCCAACGCCGTTTCCCGGCCCGGGCCGAGGCTGAAAGACGCTGTGCTTGAATTATACAACTTCATCAACGGAACGGACGCGGAAGAACCGGCCGCATAACAAATGGGGGCGGGGGAGGCCTTAAACGGCCCCCTCCGCCTGACTGGAGTTACCTCATGAAAAAACATCGGGAGCATTTTTCGGCGGGGGCGTATGGCCTGTTTATCCTGGCATTCGTGGGCACGGCGCTGCTGTGCGTCTGCCTGGGCAGCGTGCCCATTTCCCTCCGCGATACCGTCGCCTGCCTGTGGAACGGTCTGTGGGGCACGGAAATCCCGGCGGGTATTGCCAAAAATATCATATTAAACGTGCGTCTGCCCCGGGTGCTGAACGTGGCCCTGTGCGGGGCGGCGCTGAGCCTGTGCGGGGCGGCCATGCAGGGGCTGCTGCAAAATCCCCTGGCGGACGGCTCCACCCTGGGGGTGTCCTCCGGCGCGTCCCTGGGGGCGGTGATTGCCCTGGCCCTTGGGGTGACGGGGGCTTCCGGCGGGGTGATGGGCATGGCCATGGGCTTTGCTTTTCTTTCGCTGCTGCTGATTCTGGGGCTGGCCTATGCCCTGGATAAATCCCTCAGCACCAACAGCATCATCCTCATCGGCGTGATTTATTCCATGTTCGTGTCCAGCATCCTGACGCTGATTATTTCCTTTTCGGGGGAAAAGCTGCGCACCATCACCTTCTGGACCATGGGCTCTCTCTCCGGCACCAATTACGGCCACGCGGGGCTGCTTTCCCTGTTTTTGGCGCTCTGCGGCGGGGTGATCCTGGGCCATGCCCGGGAGCTGAACGCCTTCGCCATGGGGGAGGACAACGCCCGACACATTGGGGTGAACATAAGGCGGGTGAAGCTGACGATTCTCATTGCTGTATCCGTGCTCATTGGCGTGTGCGTGTCCATTGCGGGCAACATCGGGTTTGTGGGGTTGGTGATTCCCCACATGGCCCGGATGATCGCGGGGCCCAACCATAAACGGCTGCTGCCCGCCAGCCTGTTTTCGGGGGCGGTATTCCTGATGCTGTGCGATTTGGCGGCGCGGACGGTGCTCAGCCCCATCGAGCTGAATATCGGCGTGGTCACGTCGCTGGTGGGGGCGATTGCCTTTGTGACGATATTCTACCGGGCCGGGAAAGGACGGGACAGGGGATGCTGACGCTTCGGAACGTGACGGTGCGGTACGGAAATTTTGCCGCGGCGGATCAGGTGAGCTTTTCCCTGGAAGCGGGCCAGTGGCTCATGCTGGCGGGGCCCAACGGCGCGGGCAAATCCACCCTCATCGAGGCCGTGACCCGGGGAGTGCGGTACGAAGGGGAAATTCTGCTGGAGGGCCGGGACATCCGGGAGATCAGGCCCCGGCAATTGGCCCGGACGGTGGGCGTGCTTTCCCAGAAAAACGCGGCGGGCTATGCCTACACCGTGGAGGAAGTGGTGCGCATGGGACGCTACGCTTACGGGGACGGCTTTCTTTCCCCCCGGGACCGGGAGGGGCGGGAAAAGGTGGAGGAGGCCCTGGAAATGACCGGGCTGACCGCCCTGCGCCATGCGCCCGTGACGCGCTTGTCCGGCGGGGAAACGCAGCGGACGTTCCTGGCCCAGGTGTTCGCCCAGGACCCCCGGCTGCTGCTGCTGGACGAGCCCGCCAATCACCTGGACCTGCCCTACCAGCGCCAGATTTTTTCCCTCATCGGCGAATGGCTGAAAGCCCCGGGGCGCGGCGTGATTTCCGTGGTGCACGACCTGGCCCTGGCCCGGATGTACGGCACCCACGCCGTGCTGCTGGACAGGGGAAAATGCGTCGCCCGGGGGACTGTCGACGGCGTGCTGACCCCGGAAAATCTGCAAAGGGTCTACCATATGGACGTGTATGCCTGGATGCGGGAAACGCTCGGTAAGTGGCAGTCATAACGCGTATATACTGTTTTTACAGAAAACGGCCCCCGGAAGTTTTGCTCCGGGGGCCGTAAGCTGTCTTTTTTATTTGCTTTGTTTTTCCTGAGCCCGGTCGATGAACAGATTGCACAGGCACATGACGACGCTGAACAGTATCCCCGCCACCGGCCAGACGACCCAGGTGGTTTTCCAATCCTTTGTCCCAAAGCTCCATCCGAGGTACACGGCGGCAGCGGTCAGCCAATAGGCCGTGGAAACGGTTTCCTTGATCCGGATCTTTTTCCGATCCCGCGGGGCGTAATCGCCCTCCTTCAGGAGCTTCTGCATACCGGCCCAGCGCACGCCGGCAAGGATAAAGAGGGCCGCGCCGGCGCCCGCCAGCAATATCGTGACGGCCAGCATCACAACGGTCAAATACACCTTTTCCGTCAGCGCGCCGATGAAAAGCGGGATGGGGGAAAGAACGCACAGGCAGGCGGCAATGATATTGCTGTTCACGTAAGCGGGCCGGTACGCCTTCTGCCGCTCCCGGACCATGCCGTCCACGCTGTATTCCGTTTCAAAGGGCTCTTTGTCGATGAACGCAAAGGCCGCGTTCCGAAAACCGCAGGAGATGAACATTGCCACGGCGGCGGCCACCAGCACAAGCAAAGCGACGAGCCCCGCGCCCGCGGCTCCGTTTTCGGGGACGGAAAGCCCCGGCAATGTCGTCGCGGCGCTCAGAAGGAGCAGCGGAATCACGGCGGCGATGCACAGAAAAGCTGCGGCGGCAATCCGTTTGGCCGCCCGGCTTCTCCAATCCAGGAATTCGTTGGCAAGGGCGAGGGAAACCCGTTTTACCGGTTCCTGCTCCGCGTCGTCCGTGCATTCCTCGTCCTCGATTTCGTCCTTGAGCAGGTAATCCGTAGTGACGCCAAAGAGGCGGCTCAGTGCCAGAATCCTTTCCAGGTCCGGCACGGTTTGCGCGCCCTCCCATTTGGAAACTGCCTGCCGGGACACCTGCATTTTCTCCGCAAGCTCCTCCTGCGACCAGCCGTTCTTTTTTCTTAAATTCGCTATTTTGTCCGCCAGGATCATGTTCCGTTCCTCCCTGTGGGTTTGTCGGCGGCCTTATGCGCCAACCGCAAGGAAATCATAGCCTTTTTTGCGGTTGCGCGCCACCAAATGCCGGCTGGAAATTTGTCAACCGAGCGTTGCATACACCCTGAATCTATAATTTCAGCTTTCTCCAGATTTCAGACACTTCATCTTTTGCACCATCAAACTTGGGCCATGCATCGATCCCGTCATTCGTTTTTCTTGGAATCATATGGATGTGAAAATGACAAACAGATTGACCGGCACTTTTACCGCTCGCATTCAGAAGATTGATGCCGTCATAATGGCAGTTATCAATGCAGTGGTTTGAAACCTTTTTTACCGCAATCATCAAATGGCTGAGGCTGTCAGCATCGCAATCGAGAATGTTATCAACATGTTTTTTAGGAACAGCGAGCATATGGCCGTCCACATCCCCTGCAATATCCATAATTACCAATGTATGCGCATCTTCGTACACTTTCAAACAGGGTACATGTCCGGCTATCATTTTACAGAATATACAATCCATAGAATCCTCCCCCAGTTCCCGGTTTACCGGACAGACATTACTGTTTTTTCATACATTACCAACACAAGGCCGGGCTCCGCTTCCAGCTCTTTTCCGGTGCTGCGGAACCCCGCGTCCTCATAGCATCTTCTGTTTTTCTCAAGCTCCTTTGGAAAATCGACATAGAATTTCGTCGCGTCACGGAATTCCTTCTCACAGAGCAGGATGGCCTTTTTGCCGATTCCCCGGCATTGCAGGTCCGGCCGGACATAAATTCTCATCAGATAATATTCGCCTGCGCTTAATTTTCCGATGAACGGCGTGCTCCCTTCGCACCGGTACAGGATACCGCCGACAATGTCTTTATCCTCGAGAATCGTATAATATCTGAAAAGCGGGGAACCGAGCCTGCGGGATATATCCTCCGCTCCCCGCAAACCGGGATTCCCCTGATCGTGATACTGCGCATAAATGGGCAGAAACGCGGCTTTCTGGAGTCCGCACAGAATATCGACATCGCTTTTCAGTGTGGGCCGTACCGTAATCATATCCGCCTCCGTAATTCTATCGCGCTGACTGTCATCAACATGCCCCATTAGCACTCTTTTTGACATGCCCGTTTTATTCGGGCCAGGGGAAATAGCATTCGTCCAGGGGCAGGGCGTCCAGGCGGCCCTCGGTCAGCTGGGTGAGGGATTGAAGGACGACGTCAAAATCCCGCTGCCGAACCAGCAGCGTGGCCTGGACGGACGCGCCGAAGTCGGTGCTTTCGGTAATTTGCGGGAGGGAAGACAGGCCGTGGCGCACCCGATCCCACAAGGGGTAGGGCACGTCGATGAGGCAGCGGCGGCTCATTTCCATGACGGAAACCTCCGCCGCGTCCAGGGCAATGGCGCAGCCCTTCGTGTACGCCCGCACCAGCCCCCCGGCCCCCAGCAGGATTCCGCCGAAATACCGGGTCACCGCCACGCAGCAGTTTACGACCCCCCGCTGCTTGAGCACCTCCATCATGGGCAGGCCCGCCGTGCCGCCCGGCTCCCCATCGTCGCTGTAGCGCATGATGCCGGCGTTTTCGCCGATGACGTAGGCATAGCAGTTATGGCTGGCGTCCTTGTGTTTTTCCCGGACGGAACGCAGAAAGGCCAGCGCCGCCTCCTCCGTTTCGCAGGGGGCGGCGTGGCCGATGAAGCGGCTTTTGTTGACGATAAATTCGTCGCTGGCCGCGTGCTTGACCGTTTTGTAGCTGCCCGGCATTATTTCAGCACCACGCGGCAGTAGTTTTTCTTGCCCTTGCGCAGGAGCAGGCCGTCGGTTGGAATCATGTCTTCCGTCACGGTGAAATCGATATCCGTCACCTTCTGATCCCCTGCCGTCACGGCCCCCTGCTGCACCTGCTTGCGGGCGTCGCCCCGGCTGACGCACAGGCCGCAGAGGTTGAGAAGCGTAGTCAGGCGGTTATCCTCCGCCATCTGGGCCCTGGTCCATGTGTAGGTGGGCACATCCGCCGCCGCGCCGCCGCCAAAGAGCGCCGCCGCCGCCATCTGGGCCTTCTGCGCTTCTTCTTCGCCGTGCACAAGCTTCGTGCACTCGAAGGCCAGCACCTTCTTGGCCTCGTTGATTTCGCTGCCCTCCAGCCGGGCCAGGCGGTTTACCTCGTCCATGGGCAGGAAGGTCAACAGTTTCAGGCACTTTTCCACGTCCTGGTCGGCCACGTTGCGCCAGTACTGGTAGAAATCGTAGGGGCTGCAAAGATCGGGGTCCAGCCACAGAGCGCCCTTTTCCGTCTTGCCCATTTTCTTGCCCTCGTGGTTGAGCAGCAGCTTGAAGGTGCAGGCGAAAGCGGGCTCATGCTCCTTGCGGCGGATGAGATCGGCCCCGGAAAGCATGTTGCTCCACTGGTCGTCCCCGCCCATCTGCAGCCGGCAGCCGTAATGCTTGAAGAGCTGGAGGAAATCGTAGCTCTGCATGAGCATGTAATTGAATTCCAGGAAGGTAAGCCCCCGCTCCAGCCGCTGCTTGTAGCATTCGGCGGCCAGCATCCGGTTGACGGAGAACAGGGCGCCGATGTCCCGGATGAAATCCATGTACTGCAGGTTCCTAAGCCAATCGGCGTTGTTGACGATGCGGGCCTTGCCCTCGCCGAACTCGATGAACCGCTCCATCTGCTTTTTGATGCAGGAGACGTTATGGTCGATGGTCTCCACGGTCATCATTTTGCGCATATCGGTTTTGCCCGACGGGTCGCCGATCATGGCCGTGCCGCCGCCGACCAGGGCGATTGGAATATGCCCGGCCCGCTGCATATGGGCCATGGCGATGATGGGAATGAAGTGGCCAAAGTGCAGCGACGTGGCCGTGGGGTCAAAGCCCACGTAGAACACGGTGGGTTCCTTTTCCAGCTGCCGGTACAGTTCATCCTCAAATGTGATCTGGGCCAGAAAGCCCCGCTCCCGCAAAGTGTCCAGTACGTTTCCCATGGCGCATCGCTCCTTTTTCTGTATTGGGCCCGTTAAAAAACGCCCTCCCCGAAAATTCGGGGAAGGCGGATCATCGCGGTACCACTTCCGTTCGGCACGGCAACAGCCGCGCCCTCGTCTGCGCTGTATCCGGCGCACCGGCGGCCGCCTACGCGGACGGGCCGCCCGGGGAACCGACCGTTCCGCGCCGGGGCAGCCACCTTTCGGGGCCGGGCTCGGGGAGGTATTCGCCGCCGCCGCCGCCATCCCCTTTCACCGGCCGGGGACTCTCTGGAGGCGCGCCATGCGGGGCTACTTGATCCCGTCATCGCCATGGGGCCATTATATCGGGTAGAAATGAGAATGTCAAGAATTAAATTTGCCGCGGGCAGC
>CANQKI010000056.1 GCA_947624355.1 uncultured Clostridia bacterium
GGCGAATAATTTTTTGAAAAATTGCATCAAAACGCATGTTTTCTGCGTTTATTATGGCGGAAAGGCCATACACCGTCCATCTTGACAACGATCACACAAAAGGATATACTTACTTTGAAAAAGAAACGGAGGGAAAGAATATGAAACGTATTGAGAAGTGCCTTTGTGTTTTGCTGGCCGTGCTGCTGTGCGGCGCATGGTTTGGGGGAGCGAAAGCCTCCGAGACGGAAGAAACGCGCTGGGTTTATGAGGAAAGCACGGCAAGACAGGCCGCCGTGGACACGGTGAGCCGCTTTTTCGGCCCGGAAATTGCGGCGGATATTCAGGCCAACGTTGATGTGTTCTTCCAGGAGGGAGAGAAAAGCCGGGCCTGGTGTTTCCGCATGTCCAGCGCGGAATATGACAACGAATTTGTGATTACCGTAGACGCCGTGCAGAATTATGTGACGGAACTTGACTGGAGCACCCCCCAGGGGGCATGGGCCGACCCGGATGCCTGGTGGACGCTTACGGAAGAAGCCATGGGCCTTTCCTATGGCCAGTGGTCGATTTATGATAAGTGGCTGTATGATAAAATGCAGGAAAATTTCCCCCTGCAGTACGCAGTGCCGTCCGCGGACGAAATTTCGGATGAGGCGGCGCTGGAGATTGCCAGGAACGCGCTGCTTGCCGCCTGTCCCGAGCTGACGAAGGAATCACTGGACGCGGCGACGGTCTGTCCGTACATGTATGATTCCGATGCCTGGCTGTTCGAGACGGTTTATCCCATGCGCATCTATTATTTCGATTTTGATTTGGACGGAAATGATGAAACGGCCGACGGGTACGCGGTTATTCTGGACGCGAAGACGGGGGAGTGCCTGCTCATTGCCGATCCGTCCAATTCCGCCAACGGCTGAAAGAACCGGTCCTGCCCAAAATGCCGCGCTTTCCGCGGCGTTTTTTTGTTCGGGCAAAAATTCGCTTTTCTTTCCGGGAAAGTGTGCTATAATCACGATAGAAAATAAAGGGTTTGCGAAGGAGGGAACGGACCGATGAAAAAGCGGCTCCTGAACGCCATATTCTGTATGCTGCCGTTCATTCCATGGACGGTTCGGGCGGAGGCAGTTCCACCCACAGGTTCCGTCGCCCGAATCCCGTGGGCCGTCCGATGTGCCGGAGCCATGCCGCCGCTGATGATCGGGGCACTGGCGGCGGCGTGTGTGCTGACCGCTGCTTCGGTTCTTTGGTACAGGCAGGTGAAAAAACGCCATGAGCGATAATCGGAGAGAGAAATCGATCCCGGGCTACCTGTACCCCCTGGACGGGCTCCGGGCGCTGTCCCTGATCCTGATTTTCATGTTTCACACCTGGCAGCAAAGCTGGATTTACTATCAGCTTCGAATCGGGCCAGGGCAATACCTGTTTAACCTGGAAGCCTTTCAGCGCTACGGCTATGCCGCCATCGATACATTCTTTGTGCTCAGCGGCTTCGGCCTTTTCTATCCTATTGCCAGGGCCATGTTCGGGGAAAGCAAATTCGGCGGCTGGAAAAACTTTTTTGCCAAGCGTTTGCGGCGCATTTATCCTTCTTACTTTCTGATGCTGATTGTGCTGCTGATTTATCCCACCATGTCCTGGATTACCAACACGATCACAAACCCGGCCGAAATTGCCAAGCACTTCTTTTCCCACCTGTTTTTCGTCCATAATTTCAGCGAAACTACCCAGGGCAGCATGATTTCCACCGCCTGGACCATGCCCATCGAAGTGCAGTTTTATCTGCTTTTCCCGCTCATCTGCATCCCTTTCCGGAAAAAGCCCGTGTTGACCTTTGCCGGCCTGTGCGCTGTCAGCGTGGGGCTGCGGCTCACGCTCATGTGCACCACCGATATTTCCCGCATGGTCATTCAGGCTATTCCCATCGGCTATCTGGACGTATTCGGCTGCGGCATGCTGAGCGCGTATTTTGTGGTGGCGGCACGGCATCGCCTGAAATATCTGGAAAAACTAAAGCCCATGATGACGCTTTTGTCCCTTGCGTTCATCCTGGCGGGGGTTGGATATATCCTGTGGATGAGCAAAATGCAGTTTCCTCAAGGCGTGAGCGGCGGCGACGTGTACTTCCGTTTTCTGTATCGTGGCCTCTTTGCCGCGCTGATGGCGGCGTTCCTTTTTACCGCTTGCTATTCCTGTGACTTCTGGCAAAGAAAAATCTGGGGCAACCGCTTCTTTGTGTTCCTGTCTTCCATATCCTATACGGTTTATCTGTGGCATCAGAACATCTATATTTTGCTCAAACGAATTAATATCCCGTATACCGAAGCCTATCCCGTCATGAACGACCGGGCCGCTATGGAAGGCATGACGCTGATCTGCATTGTGTCGTCCCTTCTCATCGGCGTGATCGTAACGAAATACATCGAAGGTCCCATTGTAAAGTACGGTTATAAGGGATGCGCCGTCCGGATCGGCAAAGCGGTAAAAGGCTTATTGAGCCGGAAAACGAAAACCCCTTCCTGAAAAGGAAAGGGCATTCGTATGTTTTGCGTTATGATTATTTCGCCTGCGGCGCAGCGTCCTTCATGAAGGCCGCGTAGGCCTTTACAGCTTCGTACAGGTCAGCCTTGTTAATGATTTCCTCCGGCGCATGCATGGATAAAACGGGCACGCCGCTGTCAATGACCTCCATGCCGTACAGGGCGCAAATATAGGCGATGGTGCCGCCGCCGCCCACGTCCACCTTGCCAAGCTCCGCCGTCTGCCAGGTTACTTTGTTGTCCTCCATGATTTTGCGCAGGCGGGCGATAAATTCGGGATTCGCGTCGTTGGAGCCGGATTTTCCCCGGGAACCCGTGAATTTATTGTAACATACGCCGTGGCCCATCAGCGCGGCGTTTTTCTTTTCAAAAGCGGAGGCATAAAGGGGATCGAAGCCCGCGCTGACGTCGCAGGAGAGCATGCGGCTGTTTTTGAGGGCGCGGCGGAGGATCAGTTCGCTGTATGCCGGCGCCGTCAGGGCCAGCAGCTCGGCCATAGCGTTTTCAAAGTAATGCGCCTGCATACCGGTGGCGCCCACCGAGCCGATTTCTTCCTTGTCAGCCAGCAGGCAGCAGCAGGTGTATTCGGGCGCTTCGGTCATGGACAGAATGGCCTCCACGCTGGCATAGGCGCATACCCGGTCGTCGTGACCATAGCCCAGCAGCATGCTGCGGTCCAGGCCGAAATCCCGGGTCTTGCCTGCGGGCACGGCTTCGATCTCGGCGGAGAGCATATCTTCTTCCTCAATGCCGTACTTCTCTTTCAAAATTTTGAGAAGCATGGCCAATACGGGCTCTTTTTCCACATCCTTCAGGGGCTGGCCGCACAGAATAATGTCCAGGTCTTCGCCGCCGATCACTTCGCTGGCTTTTTTGCCCATCTGATCGTGGGCCAGGTGGATGAGCAGATCGGAAATGCCTACCACGGGATCGCCTTCATCTTCGCCGATGACGATGGGAACAGACGTGCCGTTCTTCTTCACCACCACGCCGTGGAGTGCCAGCGCCCGGGCCACCCATTGATATTTCTTGATGCCGCCGTAATAATGGGTGTCGGCATAGGCAAGATCGGTTTTTTCATAGAAGGGATTTTGTTTGATATCGATCCGGGGGGAATCGATGTGCGCCCCCACGATGTTGATGCCGTTTTCCAAGGACTGCTTTCCCAGATAAAAAAGCATCACGGCCTTGCCCATGCAGTTAACGAATACTTTGTCACCTGCGTGCAGGGGCTTACCCGCCAAAATGGCGTCTTCCAGATCAACGTAACCCTTGCTTTTTGCCATGGCTACCGTTTCGGAAACGCATTCCCGCTCGGTTTTTCCGTAATCCAAGTAACTCCGGTATTTTTCGCTGATTGCTTCCAGGGCTTCCAGCGCTCCGGCATCATAGGTCGTCCAGGCATTGGGCCTTTCCATAAAAGCATTCCTCCTTACGTTCATTTGCGCTCAGTTTATCACGATTGGACGGATTGTCAATGAAAAATACATAAAAGAACCAGGAAACACTTCAACGGATGAAGTTGGTGAACACTTTTTTGTTTTCGGAACGGTCGATTCCGCGCTGTTTGCCCGCTTCAATGCATTTGAGCAGCCAGGCCATGTTCAGGCCAATATTGTGCATGGTCTGTACGCCCTCTTTGTCCTGCAGCACCTCTTCGGGGGAATTGCCGTGCACATGGTTCCAGTAGGTAGAGGATGCGATGGGCATACAGGAAATGGAAAAGTGCTTGTTGATGACGTCCATGGAGGCCACGTTTCCTGCCCGGCGTGCGGAAAGCACGGCGGCGGCAGGCTTGAAGGCAAAATTTCGGCCATAGGCATAGAAGGCCCGGTCCATCACTGCCAGCAAGCGGGCGCTTGGGTGGGCGTAATAGACAGGGGAACCGAACACAAAGCCGTCAAATTCCGCGGCACGACGTCCGATTTCGGCGGCAATATCGTCAAATACACAGTCGCCGGTCTTGTGGCAATGGCCACAGGCCGTGCAGTCGTGCAGGGCTTCATTGCCGATGAATACGGTTTCCGTTTCAATGCCTTCCGATTGCAGGGCTTCCGCTACAAATCCAAGGGCTGTTGCCGTGCAGCCGTTGGGGCGTGAACTGCCGTTAATCAGCATAACCTTCATTTAAATCACCTCGCAGTATTATTTCAAGAGCAATATAGCGCGGTTTGGCGTTGAAGTCAAGTGATAAAAAAGAGCAAATAAAAAAGACGGCATGGCGAACCACACCGTCCTTTTTGCCGTCCGGCAATGAATTACTTGATTTCCACCTTGGCGCCGACTTCGGCGAAAGCGGCCTTGACTTTTTCGGCCTCTTCCTTGGAAACGCCTTCCTTGATGGGCTTGGGAACGGATTCCACAAAGTCCTTGGCTTCCTTCAGGCCCAGACCGGCCACGAATTCGCGCACAGCCTTGATGACCTTGATCTTTTCGGAACCGGCATCCACCAGGATGACGTCGAATTCGGTCTGCTCTTCAGCGGGAGCGGCGGCGGCAGCGCCGGGAGCGGCGGCCACGGCCACGGGAGCGGCGGCGGAAACGCCGTACTTTTCTTCAAATGCCTTTACCAGCTCGTTCAGTTCCAGAACGGTCATGGCGTCAATCGCGGCAAAAAATTCTTCATGCGTCATGATGAAATTCCTCCTCAATTTTTTCAATCGGTTTTTTGATGGGCCTGCGTTCCAGACGGCTATTCCGTCAGGCGGCCCGGGGGATTACGCGGCGATTATTCCTCGCCGGCCTGCTTTTTCCGCAGGGCTTCCAGAGCGTACACCAGGTTGGAAATCGGCGCCTTGAGGGAGCCAACCAACCGGGCCAGCAGCACTTCGCGGCTGGGCAGCAGGGACAGGGCCTTTACGGCCTTTTCGTCCATCACTTCGGT
This sequence comes from uncultured Clostridia bacterium, assembly GCA_947624355.1. Lineage (GTDB taxonomy): Bacteria > Bacillota > Clostridia > Christensenellales > Aristaeellaceae > RUG563. The sequence goes on from CANQKI010000056.1 coordinate 5,404, forward strand.
GCCCATCAGGCCAACCTTGACGGACAGGGCCTCGGTCTTGGTCTTGTCGATGAAATCGTAGATGACCTTGGCGGGGGCTACGGCGTCCTTCATGCCGAAAGCGAAAGCGCTGGGGCCTTCCAGATGCTCATCCAGGCCGGTCACGCCCATTTCGTGCAGGGCGCGCTTTACCAGCGTGTTCTTGAGCACACAGTACTCCACCCCGTTTTCACGGAACTGGTTGCGCAGCTTGGTCACATCCTCCACCGTGATGCCGGAGTAGTGCACCACCACCACGGACTGGGCGTTCTTGAACTTGTCCAGAATATCCGCTACAACCTGCTTTTTGATTTCCAGATTCTTGCTCATGTATCTTGTCACCATCCCTCTGGCCAGGAATAAAAGAAACCCCTGTGCGATCAGGCACAAGGGCACAATTCATCATGCATCCTCGCACCTCGGCCGGCGGGGAGAACCCCATTACGCGCTGAACGCGCACCTGCTGTCTCAGGCACAGGCTCTTTCAAGCCGAAAACAATTATAGCATACGCCGGGTCATGCTGTCAACCTTTTTTCATCAATTTTTCCCAATATCCCGTAAACCGTACCAAACGGGCCGGGTCCCGTATACGTTGGCCATGCTGCCGGTGACGATCAGACGCAGCTTCGCACCGTTTTTCAGAACGTCCGCCGGGATACGGATTTCCTGGGGCTGCCAGAAAGCGGCGGCATGGAAACGGCCGTTTACGTACAACTCGGCCATTTCTTCGGCGTCCAGGGAAAGCATCACATCCTGACTGCAGGGCGCAATTTCGGCCGAATAGATTTTGCGGTGCCGTTCGGGTTCATCCGCTTCCAGACGGAAGATTTTTCCGGAAAGAGGGACGGCAGGGATTTCAGCTGGCAGGGCTTCCCATTCTGCCTGGGACACTTCAAAAAGCAGCATGCTGCCCCGGCGGGGAAGACGCAGTGCGATTTTTGCGCCGTCAGCTGTTGTCTGGCTGTCTATTTGCTGTGCCTTGGCTATCCACGGGTCATATTGAGCGATTCCGGTGCTTGCAGGCAGAGTCAGCGTGGTGCGGATTTTCGTTTCGCCTTCATTTACCAGCAGCCATAGTTTACGGCCGTTCAAGGAAAGCCTTGCGGCGCGCAGATCAGGTTGCGGGGGAACGCATGCACAGTCCGGCGGAATATTTTCGATGGTATGGGGCACGGTGGGGAAAAGGTTGCTCGGGCCGAGCACAGCGCGATACCGAAGCCCCCGGCAGATCAGCGCGCCGTCTTCCTCCCGGCATTCCTTCCAGAAACTTTCAGGCAGGTAGTGGAAGCCTTTCTGGGATTTGAACAGCGGCGCAACATCTTCTGCATGCAGATCACGGTTTTGGACGGGAACGGCGATATCGGCCTTCAGATCCGCATTCGTCATGAGCCAGGACAGCCTCGCCATATAATCTGCCCACTGTCGGTAGTAGGGCCACCAAATGCTGCCTGGGCCTACATCCGGCGGACGCTCGCCGCTGCGCGCTCCCTGCAGGCTGTAATAGAAAGCATGGGGAATAAACAGGTTCACGCCCCGCACGGCCAGCCAGTCGATAATCCATTTCATATCCCCGCCCGTAAAATACCAGGGATTCCAGTCCCGATTGCATGCGCCGAAGCATTCGTTGTCGTTGCGCTCTCGCCCCATGAGCCGCGCCATGTCGGCGGAGCACTTGCCCATCACGCTGTCCATGCCTTCCGTGCCGCCCCGTTCGGGGGATACCATACGGAACACCAGATCCTGCCCGGGAATGTGAAAAAAGCGTTCCACCTCAATATCGTCGCTCTGGTGGGGATGGCCCGTCAGCGCGATTCCGTGTTCCTCGCACCAGCGGGAGAGCGGCGCGTAATATACTTCACTTTCTCTTTGCAATATGAGGCGGCGGTACAGGGCGGTGTCCGGATTTTCTTCACCTGTGAAAAGCCCGGTCAGCCCTTCCAGGTGACCGCCGGATTGCCGGAATAAATCGGCAAAACCTTTGCTCCAGGGCATGAGCGGCCCGGCATTCCGGCCAAGGATGGTGGGCTCGTCGGTAAACATGGCCACGATGGTTTTGCCGAATTCCTCATGAAGCTCTCGCCAGTAAGCCTCATGCGTGAGCTCAATGAACAGGCGCACCGCTTCAGGGTTCAGGATATCCGCGCTGCGGGGCGCGTTCGGTTCCCCGTCGTCCTCACCGAAGTGTACGCCGCGGATGGTTCCGTTGCTGAAACGTTCCACCAGGCAGCCTTTTTCCGTCCGGCAGATAAGCGTATCGTCTGCCTGCGGCTGATCCGTCAAAGCAATCCCCCGGCTGCCCAGGTCGGGCCTTGCCGCTACGATCTGCCCGCCGGCGGCGCCGGAGGGATACATCCCTTCGTCATAGAGCACGATTTTCATTCCCAGCCGTTTCGCTTCCGTAACGGCAGTGCGGATATAATCGAAAAACAGCGGCGAAAGGTAGCCGATCCGCTCGCTCAAACCCATTCGGGGATGCAGTACCACGCCGTATACGCCGTGATCGCAAAAATCCTTGAGTTGGCGGCGGATTTCCGCATGATCCAGGTCATCATTGAGAAACCAGAAGGGGATGGGCGTATATTCCCGCGGAGGCCTGTCCAGAAAGTGCAGAAAATCCGTCACGTTATTCACCAGCTTTCAGTTATTCCATGCCGTAACCGGGCAGCAACCCATCAAAAGGTCGATCGGTCAGGAGCGAGCGGCCGGTTACGCCAGTTTCAACAGGGACATCATTGTAGTTAAGCAAAATCGTGCATTTTTCCCGGCGGATAATTGCGGCACCCGGAAGCTCGCGGATAGATTGGATCCCTGCGTTTTCCGAAATGTACCGCACCAGGGCTTTCAGGGCATCTTCTTCCAGGTTGCAGCCCACCTTCTGTTTTATTATAATATCGGGAACGGGATTTGGCAAGGAATTTCCGCCCGTTCTTTCCTTCGCACTCTTGAAAACAGTACCGGGAATCAGGTATAATGAAAACGTATTCCTTTTGTACATTTTTGCAAAGACCGAACGTGCAATGGAGGGATTGTCATGCCCTGCTCACTTTATTTTTCCTGTACCGATACCGCTCTGACCCTGTGGTGGGATAAGCCGGAGGATGCGCCGCAAAACGCGGTTTATCAGGCTGTGCTGAATGGATGCCGGCAGGCGGAAACCAACCGGACGCATCTTACCTTTTCCGACCTGCCGCCCGAAACCCGTTGCCACGCTGCTGTTTGGATGGGCGATCAACTGCTGGGGGAAATGGACGCGGTGACGCTGCCTGCGCCTAACCGCCTTTCCGTAGCGGATTTCGGCGCGGTTGGGGATGGGAAAACCCTCAATACCGCCGCACTGCAAAAGGCGCTGGATGCCTGCAGCCCGGGGGATGAGGTGTATTTCCCCAGAGGAATGTACCTGACGGGCGCGCTTCGGCTGCGCGGTGATATGCGCATATATCTGGAAGAGGGCGCTGTTTTGCAAGGCACGGAGAATCCCGAGGATTACCTGCCAAAGATTCCCAGCCGCTTTGAGGGTATTGAGCAGGAATGTTACCAAAGCCTGCTGAATCTGGGAAGCATGGATCACGCATCCGGACCAAACTGCAGAAATGTACTGATTCACGGAAAAGGAACAATATGCGGCGGCGGTCAGCCTTTGGCGCTGCGGATTATTGAACGGGAGCAGAAGCTGCTGGAGGCGTATCTCGCTTCCCTGGGGGAGAGCATCCGGGAATATGAAAGCGAGCATACCATCGCCGGCCGCGCCCGGGGACGGCTTATCAACCTGAGCAATTGCGAGAATGTACGGATTACTGGCCTGACGCTGCAGAACGGTGCCAGCTGGAATGTGCATATGCTTTATTCCCGAAACATTGTCACCGATCATTGCACCTTTATTTCCGAAAACGTGTGGAACGGCGACGGCTGGGATCCCGATTCCAGCGAGCACTGCACGCTTTTTGCCTGCCGCTTCCGCACCGGGGACGATTCCGTGGCTATCAAGAGCGGGAAAAACCCGGAAGGAAACAAGATCAACCGCCCCGCCCGGCACATTGCCGTTTTCGACTGTAAGAGCGAATGCGGCCTCGGAATCGCCATCGGCAGCGAAATATCCGGCGGAGTGGAGGATGTGCGCATCTGGGACTGCGATTTGGAGCATTCCCTTTACGGCGTGCAGATCAAAGGAACAAAAAAGCGGGGCGGGTATGTAAAAAATGTGTCTGTGCGGGACTGTGTGCTATCCCGTTTCCTGGTGTGCGCCGTAAAATACAACGACGATGGGGAAGGCGCGCCCATGCCGCCCGTTTTTTCCGGTTTTACCTGCTCGGGTACGCATCTGACCGGTTGGGCGCGGAATTATTGGGAAAAGGAAAATCATCACTTACCTGCCATTGATCTTTCCGGTTTTGACGTACCGGGTTATGAAGCAAAGGAAATTTCCTTTATTGACTGTTCAATGGGCGAACAAGCTTCCGTAAACCTGATCTGCTGCGAAAATGTCAATATCCACATAAAATCCGCAAAATAAAGGATAGGTAGGGGAGGATTGCACGATGTATCGTCTGGAACTGAAAAACATCAAAGAGAAGAATATTTACCCACTTGGAAAGAAATTTATCGGAACCAGCCCATCCGGAAAAGAAATTTCTTTTACAAATTATTATATGCAGATGAACGGCAAGCCTTTCTTCGGCATCAGCGGCGAAATGCACTTCTGCCGGGTCGCGCCCGACCAGTGGGAGGATACGGTGATCAAAATGAAGTGCGGCGGCATCAATATCCTGAGCACCTATGTCTTCTGGAATGTTCATGAGGAAGAGGAGGGCTTTTTCCGCTTTGACGGCCGCCGGAATCTTCGGGCTTTTCTGGAAGTCTGTGAGCAATACGGAATGATGGTTATTCTGCGTATCGGCCCCTTTGCCCACGGGGAAATGCGCAACGGCGGCCTGCCGGACTGGCTGTACGGCAAGCCCTACGATGTACGGGAAAACGATCCGGGCTTTCTTGAAGCCGTGCGGAAATTTTTCCGTGCAATTCACGGCCAGACGGACGGCCATTATTTCAGTCAGGGCGGCTGCGTTATCGGCACGCAGATTGAAAACGAATATCAGCACTCCAGCGCACCCTGGGAAATGACCACCGGCGTGTCCAACGAATGGGTGAACGGCGGCCATTCCGGGGAAAACTATATGCTGGCCCTCAAGAAAATCATGGTGGAGGAGGGGATCGTTACCCCCTTCTATACGACAACGGCCTGGGGCGGGGCCGTGACGCCGGTGGAGGAAGCGTTGCCCCTGTGGGGCGGTTATTCCTATCAGCCCTGGCTTTTTTACCGGGGCGGCGGCGAACATCCCGCCACGCCGGAGTATATTTATCGGGACAATCACAACAGCGCCGTGACGAAGGAATATAACTTTGAGCCAACCTACGATCCCGAAAGCCGTCCCTATGCCTGCTGCGAAATGATGGGCGGCATGATGTGTTCCTACAAATACCGGTTTCAACTGGATATGCGGGCCGTGGATGCCATGGCAAATATCAAGCTTGGCAGCGGCTGCAACCTGCTGGGGTATTATATGTACAGGGGCGGCACTAACCCGGAGGGTCTCCACACTCCGTATCTGAGCGAAAGCCAGGTATCCAAGCGCACTTATGATTATCAGGCTGCCATCGGCGAATTCGGCCAGATCCGGGAAAGCTATGGCAGGCTGCGGGCGATTCATTTATTCTGCAAAATGTTTTCCGGCTTTCTGGAGGAAACCAAGGCCGTGCTACCGGAACACCTGAAGGAGATTAAGCCGGATGATCTGGCACCCCTTCGTTTTTCCGTCCGGATCAAGGAAAACAGCGGCTTCCTGTTCCTCAATAATTTTCAGGATCACGCGCCTCTTCGGGACCGGACGGGGGACGAGGTTGTGCTCAGTCTGCCCAATGAGGAAATTTCTTTTCGCTTTGACCTGGCCGCGGGGGAAAACGCCATCCTGCCCTTCCATATGGAAATGGGGGATGTTCACCTCCGATGGGCCACGGCGCAGCCCCTGGCCCATGTGGGGAACGCCTGGTTTTTCCTGGTCCCGGACGGCATGGAACCACGGTACTGCTTCATAGTAAACGGGAAAGAACAGACTGTTGAAACGGAACCCGGACGGATGTTTGCCGTCGGCAGTCAAACCGTCATGACCCTTTCCCGCCGGGACAGCCTGGGCTTTAACGTCCTGCGGATCGGTGAGCGGGATACGGCCTGGCTCTGCGGAAACCCCCTTCTTTGGGACGGCGAAAAAATGCGGGTGGAAACGGCGCAGAGCGGCGCGGCGGTGCTGGCGTATCCGGATGATGCGCTGGTGATGCCGCCGGATGCCGGGTACGCGCAGAAGGGTCTGTTTACGGGATACCGGCTGCCGGACGCACCCGTTCCCGTACCCATTTCCTGGAAAAAGGCAGGGATTGGCCGCTATGTTCTGGATATTCCTGCGGAAATCATCAAGGGTCATAAGGAGGCACTGCTGCGGGTGCGGTATCGGGGCGATATCGGCCATGCTTTCCTGAAAAATCGGCTGCTGTCGGACAATATGTGCAACGGCGGGGAATGGGATATCCGGCTGGACTGCTGGCAAAAGGAGCTGGCGGAGGAACCGCTGGTCATTTACATTACGCCTGTCAAGGAAAACGTCACGGTGGACGCTTCTGCCATGGCAGGGCTGCAGGAGCACTTTGACGGCCTGACTGCCGAACTTTTGTCTGCCGAGATCATCTTAGTAGACGAAATATCCATCAATGTGCATTGACCGGATGAGGATTTTTCAAAAAATAAGGACGGCATGATTGAAACCATGTCGCCCTTGTTTGCATTACGGATTCAGCCGGATAACAACGTTTTGAGAAAATGCATCCTGCAGTGCCTTTTTCGTTTTGTCGTCGGTTTCCTTAAAGGTAAAATGGATTTCTTTGGGGAATTCCTCCAGGCCGGGGTAATCCCATTCAAATTCCTGAACCCATCGGCCGCTTTCATCCGGTTCCGCGCCGCTGGTATACGCTTCGGATTCCATATCCAGGAAGGAAAGGACGTTGCCGTTCTCGTCTATCAACGTTGGAAGGGGAAGCGTCGGGGCCTCGCTCTCCCCGGACAGCTGCAGGGCAATGCGGGTTGAAAGGGGCGAAAGGAAGACGTTCTTGATGGTTACGGCATATCCCGACCATTCCACGGTTTCCGTTTCCGGTTGAAGGACGCAGGCCTTGGCCGTGTCGGCGTCCAGAGTGAAAGATAGGACAATGGTCGCCGTTTCAATCATGGAATCGTTGCCTGCTCCCGCCATATCCCCAGCCCATTTTTCTGCCAGGATTGTGCCCGAACAATCCACAACGGTTCGTCCGTCCTGTATCAGGCTGCGGATGAGGTTTTCATCCGTGCATTCAAACGCGTCCATGATTTCCTGGCCGGACTGCCAGATGGCGTCCATCTGTTCCTGGTAATCCGCCCGAACATCCGGGTCAGGCACGGCTTTATTTAAATCGAAATAAAGAACGGGGTCGGCGATGACCAGCTTTCCGCTTTGGGGACGACTAACGATGAATACGGCTTCACCCGAAACTGTGCCCGAAAAATCGCTTCGCAGGGCGGCGCTCAGCATGCCTCCTGATAGGGGATTCCGGGACAGGGTCCCCGCCACGTTCCGGGAGAAGATATCGGGCACCCACACCCCGTCCGAGGCATCCACGGGGGAGCCGAAACTGCTGAAATTGATGGATATGTTTTGCCCATTCAGGATGATTTTATCCAGGGACAGCATGGCCATGTTTTCGGGTTTGAGGTTCTCTGCGGAAAAGGACAGGGCCAACCGCTGGTCGTCATACACGGCACCGTTCAGATCAATCCGGATATCATCTGCCGTTTGCGTCGCGGCAACGGGCTGTACAGCGGCTTTGAGGGCGTCGGAAGCGTTTTCATCTCCCCGCACCAGGTAATCCAGCACGCCGAAATGGCTGGCCAGCGCATAGGCCGAACCGCAAAGGGTCAGCAGCAGCGCCGCAGTCATCAGCGCAATAAGCGGGCGTTTCATGGTGTTCATGTTTGTATCCTCTTTTCTTTTGTTCAGAAGTGCGTTTTCCAGATGCAGGTGAACCGTTTCCGGCGTTTGGGAAAATACCGATTGAAAATTGATGCCGTTCATATTTCTTCCTCCTTGAGCAGAACGCGGAGCCGTTCAAGCCCCTGATGGACGCGGCCCTTCACTGTGGTGGCTGGCAGACGGAGCACCTTTGCAGCCTCCTCAATCGTCAGGCCGTCCAGGTAATGAAGCACAATGGGCAGCCGCCATTTTTCGGGCAACAGCAGCAAGGCCCGTTCCAGATCAAGATTCTGTTCCTGATTGGGCGCAGGGACAGGATGATCCTCCAGCGGTACTTCCCTTTTTCTTTGCTGCCTGCTCCGCTGCACATCCCGGCAGCAGTTGATCAGAATGCGAATGAGCCATGGACCGAACAGGTTTTCATCCCGCAGGCTGCCGATTCGCCGCCAGGCGGCAAAGACGGCGTTCTGGATGGCGTCTGCACAATCCTCATCGGATGGCAGAAGCGCGCGGGCTGTGCGGTAAAGGCGGTTTTCCATTTCCCGCACCCGGGCGTCAAATATTTCTTCGGTCATAGCAGCACAACCTCGTTTCCGTTATCATGATAACACCTATATAGACGGAAAACAGACGAAAAACGGAAAAACATTTTTGAAAAATATTTTCAGAACGATTTAAATTTCTTTCGGATGAAGTTGAAGAAAAGAGAGGAATCCCACGTCTATATCAGTGTAAAGGAGGTGGTCGCGTGATGAAGGCTGCTTTGGATCCGGGCAGCGAACGGGATGCAGCGATCGAACGCCTGATGCGTACCTGGCAAACGCCCCTGCTTCGGCTGTGCTATGTACAGCTCAAGGATCGGGCACTGGCCGAGGACGCAGTGCAGGAAACCTTTGTGAAAGCGTACCGGAACTGGGATCAATTTCGCGGTGAGAGCAGCGAAAAGAACTGGCTCTGCAAAATTGCGGTGAACGTATGCCGGGATATGCGGCGGGGAGGGTGGTTTCGTCATACAGATAGAACCGTCACGCCGGATATGCTGCCGCCGCCCATTGCCCCCGCCCGGGAGGACCGGGTGGATTTGACCTTGGCGGTGATGGATTTGCCCGTCCGGTACCGGGAAGCCATCATGCTCTACTATTAAGAGGTATGCTGTAAAGGGTGGTAATCATCACCACCAAAATACAGCATAGCTGCGGCTGCTCATCTGTGGCGGATGGCAATGTATGCGGCTATGCAAAGCCCATCATGCAGCCTACGCAGGCGAAAACACAGAGGAGGAACGAAAATGAATACGATCTTTGAGCAAATGGGCGGACGCTATATTCAATGCGGCGACTACCTGATTTCCGACCTGGGACTGCCGGATGAAGAGCACTACCCCATCGGGAAGTATGGACGGATGCGGATAAATTACCTGAAAGAGCATCGGCCCGTCATCTACAATCAGCTGATACTGTCCGGCAAGCTGTATGCCCACCTGGGCAAGATCGAACAAACCTGCCAGGAGCGGTTGGATCGCATGATCCCACAGATGAAAGAAGCAGAAGGCGTTACCGAGGCGCTCAAGGCAACAGATCAGATGGAATGGGTGCGGAAGATGAACAGCATTCTTAACCGAGTGGAAGAAATTGTCCTGACTGAGCTTGTTTACAGATGAACCTTTTGGGCCGCAATCACCTGCCCCGGCATTTATGTCGGGGTATTTCTTCTTTGGAACGGGTTTCATATTGACAAACGGTCGGTTAACCGATATAATCGTAGCGAGGAAAGAAGGGATGAACATGACGATGCAATCCATGCTGCGGGAGAAGAAAATGTCCATGTATCGTCTGTCGCAGATCAGCGGAGTACCCAAGACAACCGTGATTGATATATGCACCGGCAAAAGCGATATCGAAGGCTGCACCGCAAAAACAGTCCTGCAGCTCTCCCGGGCGCTGGGCTGTACGATGGAAGAATTGATGCAGATCGATCATAGCCGTTATGACCGTTCAACCGGGCTGCCCAAGGACGAAAGCTATCTTGAGAAGGGCCTTCCCGCTTACCTTCAGAAATCTATCGCGGCGATGCAGGCATCGTGGGCGATTGTGGATCGCGGCGGGAAAGACCTGCATTGGGATATTTATTGGAGCGAGTTGAACGCCGATATCAACAGCGCGGAAACGGAGCAGGAGATTTCCGGCGACCAGGCCTGGTATCTTCGCCGGAAATATCTGCGGATGGAAAAGGATGATAACACATGATTGATTTCAGCGCATTGCCCCGGCGGAACAAGACCTATGCCGGCGCGAACGGCAGCAAGATCGCGGTGATGTATGAGGACGAACTGTATATGCTCAAGTTTCCCGGCATCGCCAGGAAAAACAAGGATATGAGTTATGCCAACGGCTGTATCTGTGAGTATCTTGGCTGCCATGTCTTTGAGATTGCAGGCATTCCGGTGCAGAAAACGCTGCTTGGCACATTTACCCGAAACGGCAAAGAAAAGATCGTTGTGGCCTGCAAGGATTTCACCACGCCCGATACCGTGATCCAGGATTTTGCTTCGCTGAAAAATACGATCATTGATTCCGAGCATAATGGGTATGGAACGGAATTATCAGATATTCTGATGGCGATGGATGCACAGCAGGCGATTGATCCTGATGCACTGAAGCAGCGGTTTTGGGATATGTTCATCGTGGATGCTTTGATCGGCAACTGGGACCGGCATAACGGAAACTGGGGATTTCTGTACAACAGCAGAACGGACGAAATGACGCTGGCCCCGGTTTTCGATTGCGGCAGCAGTCTTTTTCCTCAGGCTGATGAGGACATCATGCAGGCTGTACTGGATGATCCTGCTGAAAGGGATGTGCGTATTTTTAAGATTCCCCTTTCCGGCATCCGGCAGGATGGGCAAAAGATCAATTATTATGATTTCATTTATTCCGGGAAGAACCGGGATTGCAATACGGCCCTGAAAAGAATCCTGCCCCGGATTGACATGAAGAAAATCGACCTGCTGATTGATGAAACGCCGTTTATTTCCGATCTGCAAAAGCGATTCTATAAGACGATGCTTGCGGAGCGGAAGGAGAAGATTTTGGATCGGTCTTTGCAGAAAATCAGGAAAAAGGAAAGAAACCCTGCAGGATGAACAGATTGGAGGCATGACAGATGTCCTGCGATCCTTACGGCGCAGATGAACGCCGGGACAGCCGGTATATGGACGATGACGAATATCGCCGGATGCGCGAAGCAGAAGACGACGAATACGAATATCATGGCGATGCTGCCGATAATGAGGCGGGAAAAGAGACCGTCATTCATGTAGACGATGGCTATTCCGATCCCATCGATCCTACGGAAGATGAGGAGAAGAAACCTGATATTGTCTATGAAAAGCAGGGCAAAGGCGGCGTGATGCGCATATCGCCCACCAGCAATCTTCGTTGGCTGCCGCTTTTCTTTGCGCTGCCCAAAGAATTGGTATCGAAACGGCCCGCCTATCTGGAAATCCCACGCCACATGAAGCCGCTCATGAAAGACCGGAAATATGTGAATATGGTGCTGGACGGCAGTTTTCTGGAAACGGTTATGGATTTATACAGCTGGTCTGTCTGGCAGTATATCCAGGTTCCGGATAAGAAAGGCGGTTACAAAGATATTCCGGGCGGCTGGCACAATTATTCCGCTGATTTCCCCATGTGGCGGATGACCTATATGATCACCAGCTATTTTCATGCCATATTTGAGCGGGAATTGCATTGGAATTTGCAGTATCTGTTCAGTATGCCGGACAATGAGACTTTTCCCTGGCTGACATATCAGCAGTTTTCAAACCTGGTGGGCAACGCCACGGATATGGCGGTAGCCGAGTTGAAATTGCAGCCTACCATAGACGAAGTATGGAAACGCCGCCAGCCGGAGGACTATGAGCCCTTCAGCTTCAAAAAGTACGAGTTCCTGCGAACGTGGAATCACAGCCGCAACCATCCGCATTATTCCATAGAAGGTATGAAGGAATACGGAGTAGAGCTGGATGATCCCCAGGCGGAGTTTGACCGGAAGGTGCTTGCCGAACAGCAGGTTGCTCAATTTGAATCAACGCTTACGGATACCGATAAGCTGATCCTTCAATACCGCATGAAAAACTACAAGCTGCAGGATATTGCCGATATTGTGGGCTATCAGACAGCTGGTGCTGTGTCGAAGCGGATTGACCGGATTGCTGAGCAGTATGAAAGATTCATCAACCCGTCGCCCGACGGAGAATGATTTGTCCGATACCGACCTCTGAAAAAAATATTTTCGCAGCCTGGAAAAAAACGCCTCTTCTCATGCCATTGTATCGTGAAGGGGTACATACTGGAGAGATTGGACCCACAAGTGCGGAACCGCCGGCACAGAAGACGTCAGTGGCAGCGTTAGCAGCCCGTATTCCAGAAACAGGCAGTCATGTGTTTCATGGCTGTTTTTTGTATGCCCGAAAAGAAACAGCGTATCGTACTTTTTTGTACGACGTGCGGAAAGGAGGTAAGCCGAATGTCCAAAGAACCTTTGGAAGCGATGCCGGATGTGCTGGACGCCGGCCAACTGGCAGACGTGCTGCATCTGTCCCATAGTGGAGCGTATAACCTGCTGAATAAACCGGATTTTCCCACGCTCCATGTCGGCGGGAAGAAGATGGTCATGAAGCAGGCGCTGATTGACTGGATGCACAGACACACCAACGCTTCGACAAATGGAAGGGAGCAATGATTTATGTTATTGCTGAAATCGAAACCTTGTAACCGAAAGACCAAACCCGGAAGAAGAAAAAGGAGATACAGTTTATTATGCAACAGACATATCAGAGCGCCGGCATTTTCACCCGGCGTATTGGCAACACCCATTATCGGGTAAAGGTGCATTACCGGCCCGACAGTACGGAACGTATGGAGGATAAGGTTCTTCATATCATCCAGAATGATCTGGCCTTGGATGAAAAGCGCCAAAATAACGGCTTCCCAAAAGGGACGGAATATGATACAATGGCTGTGCCACAGATGAGCCGTCGCAGCCTGGAAGGAGTACCCGCATGAAAATCAGGCAGACGGAAGAAAAAATCACAGCTTTGTATGAGCGACTTTCCTGCGATGACGACCTCGCAGGCGACAGCAATTCCATAACCAATCAAAAACGATACCTCCAGGACTATGCGGATTCGCACGGTTTTGTTCACTGTGTCCATTATACGGATGACGGTTGGTCCGGAGGTACTTTTGAGCGTCCGGCATGGAAACAGATGGCCGCGGATATCGAGGCGGGCAAGATCGGCACGGTGATTGTGAAGGACATGAGCCGTGTGGGGCGCGATTACTTGCAGACCGGATTTTATATTGATATATTTTTCCGGC
>CANQKI010000057.1 GCA_947624355.1 uncultured Clostridia bacterium
GGCGTATCCCTGCAGACGCTGGCGCTGTTTATCGGCGGCAGCCCGAAGCTTGCGGATATTGAAAAGCATTTTGTCGGTATGGAAGCTGAGAGGCAGCGCATTCTGGGGGAAGGATGGATTCAGGCCTTTGATCCCCGGGAAGCAAAGGACGGGGAAACCAAATTCATGCTGTCTGTGGAGGGGTGCGACCTGCTGGATGGCCGGCCCGAACGGCTGGAGGACTGGCGGGAAATGGGCGTGCGTATCGCCGCCCTCACCTGGAATTACGAAAACTGCGTGGCCACCCCCGCCGCCGTGGACGCGGCATCCCCCCTCAAGCCCTTTGGCCGGGAATGCGTGCGGGAAATGGTGCGGCTGGGCATTGCGCCGGACACGTCCCACCTGAACGAACGGGGGTTTTACGATTTACTGGAAATGGGCGTGGTGCCCATGGCTTCCCATTCCTGCTGCACGGCCCTTTGCGGCCATAAGCGCAACCTGACGGACGATCAGCTGCGCGCCCTGTTTGCGGCGGGCGGCTATGTGGGGGTCAATTTCTATCCCCATTTCCTCAGCGACGACGGAAAGGCCAATCTCGATACGGTGTGCGACCATGTGGAGCACATGCTCAAAATGGGCGGACAGGGCAAGATCGGCTTCGGCTCGGATTTTGACGGCATCGAATGCAAGCCGGAGGGGCTGAACGGCCCCCAGGATTTCCCCGCCCTGCTGGAGGCCCTGCGCCGACGGGGGCTGGACGAAGAAACGGTGCGGGGTATCGCGGGGGAGAACCTGCTGCGCTATTTCGACCGCATCGACCCCAAAGACTGACATACGAAGGAGCAACGGGCCATGCTTGGCATCATCGGAGCCATGGACAGCGAAATGAACGCGCTGTTCGACCAATTGACGGACCGGCAGGAGGAGCAGATCGGCTTTTCCCGGTTTGTGTGGGGCAGCCTGGCGGGCGTTCCCTGCGTGCTGAGCAAGTGCGGGGTGGGCAAGGTGCACGCCGCCGCCTGCGCTCAGACGATGGCGCTGCGCTTCGCCCCGGAGGCCGTGCTGAATATCGGCGTGGCCGGAGCCCTGCGGGACGGGCTGCAGATCGGCGATATCGTCATCGGTCAATGCGCCGTGCAGCACGATGTGGACACCACCGCCTTTGGCGACCCGCCCGGCCTGATTTCGGGCATCAATCTGGTGGAAATCCCCTGCGACGAAGGGCTGACCGCCCTCATTGCGCAGGCCGCCCGGGAGGCCGGGCTGCGCAGCCTCACCGCCGCCATCGCCACGGGGGACCGCTTTGTGGCCGCACCGGATGAAAAGCGGGTCCTGGCCAAGGCTTTTTCCGCCGCCGCCTGCGATATGGAGGGCGGGGCCATCGCCCAGGTGTGTTACGAAATGCATGTGCCCTATGCCGCTTACCGCGCCATATCGGATACCGTGGAAGGGGCGGAAACGGAATACACCCTGAACATGCGGGACGCCGCCGCGGCCTCGGCCCGGCTGCTGCCCGTGCTGCTGCAGCACTGGAGGGAAAACCATGGATAAATGGGATGTGCGCTTTATGGAAATGGCGCGGCTCATCGCCACCTGGACAAGCTGCTATGCCCCCAACCGGGCCATCGGCGCGGTGATCGTGAAGGACAAGCGGATCATGACCACGGGGTACAACGGCGCGCCGGCGGGCATGAAGACCTGCAAGGAAAAGGGCGAATGCCTGCGGCGGAAGCTGGGCATCGAAAGCGGCACCCGGGCCGAGGTGTGCTATGCCGCCCACGCCGAGCAGAACGCCATTCTGCAGGCGGCAAAGCTGGGCATCAGCATCGACGGGGCCACCCTGTACTGCACTCATCAGCCCTGCTCCATGTGCGCCAAAATGATCGTCAACGCGGGTATCCGCCGCGTGGTGTACGAGCAGGGGTATCCCGATGCGTTTTCCCTGGAGATTTTCGCCGAAACGGGCGTGAAGCTGGAAAAGTTTGGGGAAGAGGAACAAAACTGACCGGAGGAAGCAAGAGATGAAAAGAATCGTAAGCGGATTGATCCTGGCCGTGATGCTGATGACCATGCTGCCTGTGGGCGCCCTGGCTTCCCAGCCCGACCCCATCCCTGTGCTGAGCGAAGATGAAATTCGTCAAACGCCCAAGGGCATTTATCATTATATGCTCATCTGCATGGACTGCTGGGGCGAAGAAAGAATCGAGGGCACGAACGAGCGCAAGCCTACCGATCTGAACAAAAAGGGCCATCATACGGACGGCCTGGTGCTGGTGACGGTGGATACCTATGCCCGCCGGGTCATGCTGACCAGCTTTATCCGGGATATGCTGATCTGGCGTTCCGCCAAGCCGGACGGGTCCGACCCCTCCTTCGGCCGCATCAATAACATTCTGGAAAAATACCTGGAAAACGGCGGCGACGGCGTGGGGGGCATCGAGCGCCTCATCGACACCATCAACAGCCACTTTGACCTGCGCATTGAAAAATACATCGTGGTGGATTTCCGCCAGGTGCAGCGCATCATCGACGCCATCGGCGGCGTGGATATCAAAATCGACGGGGATGAGGCCAAGCGCCTCAAGAGCTACAACATGAGCGCCGACGCTACCACCCCCGCCCTGGCCGGCGCGGGTACGTATCACTTCAAGGGCTATGCCGCCGTGATCTATATGCGCATCCGGAAGGAAGCCATGTTCTACACCGATGAAAACGGCGTGGAGCACAAGGAAACCCAGGATATCGGCCGCACCCGCAGAACGCGCATCGTGCTTTCCACCATTGCCGACAGCCTGAAGGATATTACCTACGAACAGGCGGAGCAGCTGCTCAACACCGTGGTGGAAAATACGGTGTACACCAATATGTCCACCAACGATATGCTGGAGGCGCTGGATATCGCCATGGACCTGAAGGGGACGCCGGTGGAGGGCATCCGTATGCCCATCGATGGCAGCTATGAGCTGTTCCCCTATGCGGGCATGTCCACCCAGCAAATGGATTTCGTGGCCAACCGGGAAGCCCTGTGGGATTTCCTGATGGATCCCTTCGCGGTGGTGGAGGATATCGAATGATCTGCGCGGTCATCTTTGATATGGACGGGCTGCTTACCGACAGCGAGTCCATCGGTATGGTGGGCATGCGGGAGTGCGGGCGGAAGCAGGGCTTCGAATTTTCGGATGCCCTTATCGCCCAAACCATCGGGGCCACATCGGATTATTCCTCCACCCTGTACCGCGCCCATTATCCCGCCGTCGATACGGACAGGCTGTACCGGGATTTTGCGGATTATATGCACGGCCGGGCCAGGCGGGGGGAAATCCCCCTCAAGAAGGGCGCTGTGGAGCTGCTGGCCCTGCTGCGGGAAAAGAAAATCCCCTGCGCCGTGGCTTCTTCATCACCCATGAATACGGTGGAGCTGTATCTGGGTCAGGCGGGGGTGCTGGATTATTTTCAGGCGTTTTCCACCGGCGGCCCGGACGTAAAATCCAAGCCCGCCCCGGATATTTTCCTCCGGGCGGCGGAAAGGCTGGGGGTCGCCCCCGAAGAATGCCTGGTGCTGGAGGATTCGGTGAACGGGGTGAAGGCGGGCCGGGCCGCGGGCATGACCGTCTGCATGGTGCCCGACTTAAAACCTTACACTCAAGAATTGGCTCCCTACTGCGATTACGTGAAGGAAGATCTGCTGGCCGTCATGCCGCTGGTGAGCATATGAACTGCGCCGTTTTGTGCGTTGGCAGGCTGCGGGAAAAATGCTGGCAGGATGCCGCGAACGAGTACCTGAAACGCATCTCCCGGTTCGGCAAAATAGAAGTCATCGAGGTAAACGACCTGCCCGAGCCGCAAAATGCGTCCTCTGCCCAGCGGGTCCAGGTGATGGAAAAGGAGGGGGAAAGCCTCCTGTCCCGGTTAAAGCCCGGGGATCACGTCACCGCCCTGTGCATCGACGGCCCCCAACTGCCCAGCGAACAGTTTGCCGGCATCCTTCGGGCGGCGGAAATGCGGGGCGGGCGGCAGGTGTTTATCATCGGCGGCTCCCTGGGGCTGTCGCCTGCCGTCATTCAGCGGGCGGACGAAAAGCTGTCCCTGTCCCAAATGACATTTCCCCATCAATTGGCCCGGGTGCTGCTGCTGGAGCAGATTTACCGGGGCTGCAAGATCAACGCGGGGGAGAAATACCACAAATAGCTGCTGCTGTGACGGATCGGAAAAGCGATTTTCCGATCTTTTTTTAAAAAAAGAAAATAGATAATTTGGCGAAAAAAACATATGTCCACACAAATTCTTTCTGCGGGGCCCTGCATTTTTATTTGTATCTCATAAAATGTATAAAATAATATTCAAAATTATATCGAATGCATTTTATTTTGAATATCGTTATGATATAGGCAGATAAAAAAACGAAAGGGTGCCTGATGATGCGTAAAGAAGCGGCAAAGGAGAGACGTACCCGTCGATCCAGGTATGTATTCCGTGAAAACGTCGAACTGTATTCCCTGTTTTTCCCGGCGGCATTGTTGATCGTGATCTTTTCGTATATTCCCCTGTGGGGCCTCGTTATCGCATTTCAGGACTATCTGGCGGGCAATTCCATCTTTGCGCTGAACGAAACGGTCAAGTGGGTGGGCCTGAAGCATTTCCGGCGCTTTGTGAGCAGTATTTACTTCGGCCGGTTGATCGGCAACACATTGCGGCTGAGCGTGCTGGATCTGCTCTTTGGCTTTACGATGCCCATCATTTTTGCCCTGCTGCTCAATGAGGTGCGCAGCCTGAAATACAAAAAGTTTGTGCAGACGGCCTCCTATCTTCCCCACTTTATTTCCACCGTTGTGGCCGCGGGCATGATGCTGTCTTTCCTGGAAATGGGCGGCGTCGTCAATTCCCTGGCCGGGGCGCTGGGCATTTCCCCCAAGGAATACATTGCCTATCCCGATTATTACCCGGCAATCTATACCATAACCAACGTATGGAAGGGCTTCGGGTTTTCCAGCATCCTGTATTTTTCCACGATTTCCTCCATTGATCCCGTGCTCTATGAATCGGCCAAGATAGACGGCGCGACGCGCTGGCAGCAGATAAAGCATATTACCCTGCCGGGCATCCGGTTCATTATTGCGGTGCAGCTGGTGCTTCAGGTGGGGAAGGTGCTCAATACCAACACCGATCTGGCGCTGCTGTTGTACCGGCCCTCCACGTATTCCACCTCGGACGTCATCGGCACCTATATTTACCGGGAAGGCATCAGCGGCGGAAAATACAGCTATACCACCGCCATCGGGCTGTTCATGTCCGTCATCGGATTTATTCTCACGTTTGTCACCAATAGAATCAGCAACAAACTGACCGGCTACGGCATGTGGTGAGGGAGTGGAAAAATGAGCGCAATCACAAAAAAGAAGCGGCGTATCCGCGAAGGCAGCCTGCTGGCGGACGCATTGATTTACATTGCGGCGGGCTTTCTGGCCTTCATCTGCATTTATCCCCTGTATTATGTGCTGATCCTCTCGCTTTCCACGCCGGAAAACGCCATCACCATGCAGGTATTCTGGTATCCGAAAGGGTTTTACCTGGAAGGCTACCGCCGGCTGCTGCAGGACAACAATCTGTGGATTTCGTACCGGAACACAATCATGTACGCTGCGGCGGAAACGGGCCTGATCCTGATCGTGTGCTCTATGGCCGCGTATGCCCTTTCGTCTCCGCGGCTGCGGGGCAGGAAGTTCCTGAATTATTTCCTGCTGGTGCCCATGTATTTCAGCGGCGGCATCATTCCCCTGTTCCTGCTGGTGGTGCAATTGGGCCTGTACAATACGCCCTGGGCGCTGATTCTGCCGGGCGCGTACAATATCTGGTATATCATTCTGATCAAGTCCTATTTCGGCACAATTTCGGAATCCCTGCGGGAGGCCGCCGAGCTGGACGGCGCCAACAGCTACCGTATCCTCGCCAGCATTTATCTGCCTGTATCCAAGCCGATTCTGGCGGTTATCGCCCTGTATTCCATTGTAGGCGTGTGGAACGGCTGGTATCGCGCTTCCATTTTCATTGTCAACAGCAATTGGCAGCCCCTGCAGCTGTATCTGCGTCGGGTGCTGGTGGAGCAGACGGTGGATTTGAGCCAGGAATTCCTGACAACGGAGGAATTATTGGCCGACCAGATGAACCGCCTTGGAAGCAATCAGATGAAATATACCATCATTATCGTATCTTCGCTTCCCATGATCCTCGTCTACCCCTATTTCCAGAAATTCTTTGCCAAGGGCGTGATGATGGGATCGCTGAAGGAATGAACCGGAATCTGGCGCGGATGCGCACCGCGTAACGGATAGATGACAAAAAGGAGGAACGAAACATGAAAAAGACCCTGGCATGTCTTCTGTGCACGGCCCTGCTGTGCGGACTCATGGGCGGCGCCGGAGCGGAAGCGGAACTGAAGCCCTTCAAAGTCTACGGCACCCTCAGCAGCAACTTTACTCAGGAAGAAATGCTGGCCACCCCCACTTACCAGGCCCTTGCGGAGAAATTTGCGGCGAAGGGCCTGAAGCTGGACGTGACGCTGGTGGAATCCTCGCAGTATCCCGTGGTGCTGCAATCCACCATCGCCACAGGAACGCTGCCGGATTTCTTCTATACTTCGGGCATTTCCAATGCGGACCTGGTCAACCTGATCCGAACCAGCAAGGTGATGGCCATTGACGACGCGCTGCAATACAGCGACGGCACCGCTGCGGCGGCGCTGGGAGAAGGCGGATACTATCATATCTGCTATGACAAGGATGCTTATGAGGACGGAAAACTGTATTATCTGGGGAATGTTTCCTCCCTGCCCGGGGTGGAGGATGATGTGTTCGGCCTCAGCGGCACTACGGCCAATACCTATTGCATGAAAATCCGCCAGGATTGGCTGGATAAGCTGAACCTCCCCATGCCCACCACGCTGGATGAGTACCTGGACACCCTGATCGCCTTCCGGGAAAACGATGCGAACGGCAACGGCATTCCGGACGAACGTATGGTGATTCAGACCAATACCTGCAACAAAACCTTCGGCGGCTACTTTGACAACGGCGTTGCCGGCTGGTTCGGCCTGGCAAACTACGTGTTCCAGCTCAACCGGGAAACCTGGCAGGCAGAGGTGCCTTTCCTTCAGGAGGGATTCGGGGATTACATCCGCTTCCTGCAGCGGTGTGTGGACGCCGATGTGCTGTATCTGAGCGATAATGCCGGCAAGAACGACAAGGCGTTGTCCACCCTGCTGGCGCAGAATGTGGTTTCCTCGTATTTCTACTATTCCAATACCGATTACTACATCGACGAAAACCAGATCTACACCGTCATGCCCGTCATGCAGGGCGTGGAAGGAATCGATCCGGTGATGGACGGCTGCCGCGGATACAAGGCGTGGAATTACTGGGGCTTTTCTTCCAAGGCGGATCCCCAGGCTGTGGCCGCGTTCCTGGATGTGGTGACCAGTCTGGATTACTCCATCTGGTTCTCCTTCGGCACGCAGTATGAGGTGCAGGACGGCATTTACGTCTACACCGGTTCCACGGACAAGGATGAATATACCGCCACGGGCCTGACGAAAGGCAGCAACCTGGGCACTTTTGTGCCGACCAATACGCTGACTGCCGTTTACGCCAATTACAAAGGAGAAAACCTGATTTACGATTCTTACGACGCGTATCTCAATTCCCTGTACTTTAACGAGATCATCAAGCCCACGTACAAGGATTATCAGGTGGATAACTTTGAAAAATGGTGCAAAATGGCAGAGGAATTGCAGCTTTACAACATGAATAACGACCTGAGCATGATCCTGCCCATGATGTCGCCCGAAGACGCCGAGATCGTAGGCGACTACCAGAACGATCTGTATACGTATATGGATGAGCTGTTCAGCAATTTGATTTCTGGAAATTGGTCGCTGGACGATTACGATCAGTACGTGAAACAGATGAACGGCATGGGGATGGAGGAGCTGCGAGAGGTTTATCAGAACCTGTACGATAAACTGCCCCACTGATTCCTGAAAACGGCCGCGGGGGGCCAGCTGCTCCCCGCGGCCCGGTCCGCCGTCAGTCCTGTTGATTTTTCTGCCGCATGCCCCTTCGCTGCCATTCGCTGGGAACGGAGGATGTGAAACGGTGAAATACGGCGGAAAAATAGTTGCTGGAATTGAAATTCAGCCGCATGGCCGTATCGGTGACAGAAATGCCCTGGGTCAGAAGCTGCTTGGCCAGTTCGATTTTTTCCCGGTTGATGTAGTGCATGGGCGTAATGCCTGTTTCGGCCCGGAACTTGGATTTGAAATGGGAGAGGGAATAGCCGAATTCCCGCGCCAGGCTATCCAGGGAAATTTCATCCGTCAGATGTTCGTTGATATAGCGGCACACGTCGACGGCGAAAGGCGTGGAAACGGGCGCCTCGGATTTCTTGGCGATATCGCACAGCATGTGCAGAAAGGTTACGATCTGGGCCTGCGCGCAGCAGCGCAGGTTTTCGTCCCGGACGGAAAGGTTGTGGAACGCGCCCGCAATGAGGGCATTGACGGTGCTGTTTCCCTTGAAAACGTGCCCGTGAATATCGTACAGTTCTTTTACGAGGGCGCGGGTGTGCGGGGCGTCCAGGCCCAGGATTTTTTTGTGGTCAATGGGATTGAGCTGGAAGTAGTAAAACTCTGCCCGCAGCTGCGGCGTGCCCCCGGAGGAATGCACAATGTTCGGCAGGGTCAGAAAAATTTGGTTTCCGGCCAATTGATAGCGGGAGCCGTCCACATAAAATACCTGGGTGCCCTTGAGAATCACATGAACCTCCAGGCAGTTGAGGTGAATGTGGTCCACAAGCGGCGGGTCGTTCTCCCGGCGGTTGCAATGGCCGAACGCACCCATGCAGGGAATTTTATGGTCGCTTTCAATCAAACGCTGATAATCCTTCGTCCAGCGGGAACAATCATGCTGATTTTTCACATGCATGTTCAGTTCGCTCATGCGGTTTTCCTTCTTCCACGGTTTTGAACCTTTCCCCTTTGCATTTATTATACCAGAAAGAGCGCGGAAACGCAAGCTCTGCGCATCTGAGAGACGAGCGTATGAAAAAAAGCATCGCATTATGGAATTACGGTCGGGATCAATTGGCCAACGCACGGCTGTTTCACAAGGCGGGGTTTGAGGCGTTCAGTTTTCTGGGCCGGTATTTTGATGAAAATTCGCCGGCACAGGATGCGGATACGGCGTCCTGCATGCAGGCGCTGCATGCGCCGATGACCATTCATCACCGCCTGCCAAACCCGGACTGCACGGAGGAAACGGCGGCGTTTTTCCGCAATATGGAGCATATCCGGCGCTGGCAGGAAACCTATGGGCTGCTTACGGGGCTCACCTTTGACTGCAATTTTTCCCTGTCCGCGCTTGCGCCTGTTTTGGACCGCGTGCTGGATCTGTTTACCTTCAGCGGCGTTTTTCTGGCGTGCGAGGATCATCCGCTGATCGCGGAGGAAGCGGCGCTGCTGCCGCGGCCGGATCGGCCCGGGACTGCGTTTGGGTTACTCCTTGACGCGGGTCATATGAACGTTCGCCTGAACGGGAACGAAGGCGCGCTGGCGGAGCAGGTGGCGCGGCAGATGGCGCAGCTGCCGCTGCCTGTTATGGAAATTCATTTGAGCGGCAATTTCGGCGCAAGGGACGAGCATTTGGCCCCGGAAGAAGGAAATTTCCCCATGGGTGCGTTTATTCAGGGGCTGAAACGCATGGGGTTTGACGGCCTTGCCACCATTGAACGGGTGCCGCGGGCCGAAGACGTCGTTCTCAGCCGGGAAAAAGCGGCGCGTTCCATGGCATGGTTCGCCGGCCAATGGGGAAATAACTGAAAGAAGAAGGATAAAAATTTATGCGTCAAATGATTGCATCCATTGCCGCCCTCCGGGCGCGGCATACGAACCGCCCCCTGATTGCATCCCATAAAGGACGGAACAGCGGCCTTGTGGCCGAAAGCACTCACCGGGCATTTCAGCTGGCACTGCGGGAGGGCGCGGATATTCTGGAAACCGACGTCAGCCGCTCCAAGGATGGGGAAATGATCCTGATGCACGGGCCGAACCTGGACCGGTATACCGATCATACCGGCCCGATCTGCGAAAAAACCATATTTGAACTGCGCAGGATGCACAGCCGCGCCTGCAATGGCTGCACCCCCGATGTGCAGCTGCTGGAGCTGGATGATTTCCTGGCGGCGTACAAAGGCCGGTGTTTGATTAATCTGGATCGCTGTTTCGATTTTATCCCGGAGACCTATGAAAAAATCCGCGCCCACCGCATGGAAGATCAGGTGCTGCTCAAATCCAGCCGCAATCTGGAAGCAATTTTTGACTGGCTCATGACAAAAAACGGGGAGCCCCAGTTTATGCCCATTGTGGACAACAACGAGGATCATTTGCGCTTTGTGCTGGAAACGGCCCGGTATTACGCCTATCCTGCCGTCGAATTGGTATTTGCCGAAGATACCCACCCCATGATTTCCCCGGATACCGTTGACCGGTTCCATGCCCTGGGAATCAAAATCTGGGTGAATTCCTTAACGCTGCA
The DNA here is from genome assembly GCA_947624355.1 of uncultured Clostridia bacterium. GTDB lineage: Bacteria > Bacillota > Clostridia > Christensenellales > Aristaeellaceae > RUG563. Next base: position 10,563 of record CANQKI010000057.1, read on the forward strand.
TTTTCCCCTTTGCGGGGGCCATGACGATATCCGCTCCCTGTTTGACGATCCGGATCAGGGCTGGGGCTGGCTTTGCGAGCGGGGGGTTGACGTAATTCAGACGGACTTTGTGCGGGAAGCCCAGGAATATCTGGACCGCCGGTATGGGAGGGAAGGATGACCACGTTTCCTTTTCGCCACGATTTTCATGTGCACTCTACGCTGTCCAGCTGCTGCCATGATGAAAACATGACGCCGGAAAATATACTTTCCTATGCGGAGGGGCACGGATACCGCGTCCTTTGCCTGACGAACCATTTGTGGGATGCAGCCGTGCCCGGGGCATGGCCCTGGTATCAACCCCAGGATATTGCCCACAGCCGGCAGGCGCTGCCGCTGCCGCAAAGGGGCAGGGTGCGCTTTCTGTTTGGATGTGAAGCCGAATTTGCGGGCGGAACAAGGCTTTCCCTGGCCCGGGAGCATTTCGGACTGTTGATTTCGTGGTAATCCCCATCAATCACATGCATATGAAGGGCAATGTGCGCCCCGCGGACATTGATACGGCGGAAAAAATGGCCGCGCTGTTCACCGGGCGGATGCGGGAATTGCTGTCGCTGCCCCTGCCCTTTGAAAAGATAGGGTTGGCCCATCTCAACACGCATCTTCTTTTTGCCGAGGAAGGGGCCGCCGCGGTGCTTCGCCGGCTGGACCGCACCGTATGGCGGGAACTGTTTGCGGCGGCAGCCGAAAAAGGCGCGGGCATTGAATTAAACGCCGCCGCATTTGCCCGGGCACAGCAGGATTGGGATACGCACATCGCTTTTTTTGAACTGGCCAGGGAAGCGGGCTGTAAGTTTTATTTCGGAACCGATGCGCATCGCCTGGACGCGCTGGATGAAACGATCCTGGATAAGGCCGCGGAGGATATGCACCTGAATCCCGGCCAATGGTACGTTCCGCCCTGCCTGGTGGAAAAATGAACCTCTATGCATAAAAAACAGCCGCGGTTTCCGTTCTGTGTTGACGGATGCCGCGGCCGTTTTTTACGGACGGTTCCTGTGTCTTATGATTTTGCTTTCTGCCCGATCTTGTTTTCGCAGCCGTTCTTCAGCCGCTTCAGGTTGGGAATATGCCGGTAATACCCCAGGGCCATCAGCACAAAGGCCCACGCGCCGTAAGGCCAGACGCCCATGGTAAAGACCAGCAGCAGGAAAAACACCGTCAGCAATGTGAGGCTGCCCACCGAAATGTACCGGGTCAACCAGATGACCAGCAGGCACAGCACGGCGGCCACGGCCCCCTGCCAGGGGAACAGAATCAGCAGCACGGCGGAAGAGCAGGCGATGCCCTTGCCCCCCTGGAAACGGAAGAACACGGGCCAGTTGTGCCCCAGTACCGCCCCCAGGCCCGCGGCCATGCCGCCGAACTTTCCCGCAATCAGCAGCCCGGCCACCACTGCCAGGGCGGCCTTCAGAAAATCCCCCAGGAAGGTGATGGCGCCGCCCTTCAGGCCCAGGATGCGCAGGGCGTTGCTGGCCCCGGTGTTCCGGCTGCCCTCCGAGCGGATATCGTGGCCCGCTTTCCGGGAAACGAGAATGCCCGTGGAAAAGCTGCCCAGCAGATAGCCGATGACGGCGCACAAAAGGAGCTTTCCGATCATTTTTGCACATCCTCCTTTTTCTTTTCCCGCAGGTTGAAGCGGATGGGCGTTCCCTCAAAACCGAAGGCCTGCCGGATGCGGTTTTCCAGGTACCGTTCATAGGAAAAGTGCATCAGTTCCTCGTCGTTGACGAACAGGGTGAAGGTGGGCGGGCAGGAAACGGCCTGGGTGCCGTAATAGATTTTCAGCTTGCGTCCGCCCATGACGGGGGGCTGCAGGGCCATCTGCGCGTCCCCCAGCACGTCGTTGAGAGCGCCCGTGCCCACCCGGCGGCTGAACTGTTCATAGACCGCGTTCACCTGGGGCAGCACGGTGTGGCACCGCTGGGCCGTCAGGGCGGAAATGAAGAGCACGGGGGCGTAATCCATGAATTTCAGGTCTTCGATGACCTGCTTGCGGAATTTTTCCAGCGTGCCCGTTTCCTTGTCCAGGGCGTCCCATTTGTTCACGATCACCACGGCTGCCCGGCCTTCCTCGTGAATCATGCCGGCGATGCGGGCGTCCTGCTCGGTGACGCCCTCCTGAGCGTCCACCAGCAGCAGCGCCACATCGCACCGGCGGATGGCGGCGATGGAGCGCAGCACGCTGTACCGCTCCAGGGATTCATCCTCGATGGCGCGCTTGCGGCGGATGCCGGCGGTGTCGATGATGTTGTATTCCGTGCCGTCCGGGCCGGTAAAGCGGGTATCGACCGCGTCCCTCGTGGTGCCGGGAATATCCGAAACCATGGTGCGTTCCTGCCCCAGCAGGCGGTTCACCAGGGAGGACTTGCCCACATTGGGCCGCCCCACCACGGCCAGCTGGATCACATGGCCCTCGTCGTCCTCGCCCTCCTGTTTGGGGGGCAGCTTTTTCACGATTTCGTCCAGCAGATCTCCCAGCCCCAGCATATTGGCGGAGGAAATGCCGATGGGGTCCCCCAGGCCCAGGGCGTAGAATTCGTATAAGGTATCGTTCAGCCCGGCGTAATCCAGCTTATTGACCACCAGAATCACGGGCTTATGGGTGCGGCGCAGCAGGGCGGCCACCTCTTCGTCGTCCGGGGTCAGGCCGTCCCGGGCGTCGGTGAAAAAGCAGATGACGTCGGCCGTTTCCATGGCGATTTCCGCCTGGCGGCGCATTTGGGACAGGAGCACGTCCTCGCTCCGGGGGTCGATGCCGCCGGTGTCGATGAGGGTGAATTTCCGGCCCGTCCATTCGGTGTCGGCATAAATGCGGTCCCGGGTCACGCCGGGAATATCCTCCACGATGGCGATGCGGCGGCCCGCGATTTTATTGAAAAAGGTGGATTTGCCCACGTTGGGCCGCCCCACGACGGCCACCAGCGGTTTGGCGGAAGGCATAGAAAAAGCGTCCTCCTGTCACGGTTCTCTTTGCCCCAGCAGGGCGGCGAACAGGCCTTCGCCGCTGCCGGGAATCAGGGTAATTTTGGGCTTTAGCCGTTTGCGCAGTTCGTCGATATGCATATCGTCCAGAAACAGGTCGCCCTCATCCCGGAGGGTATTGCGGCTGAGCAGAATTTCGTCGTCGTCGTCGTTTCGCATCTGGTCGGCCAGGTCACCCCCGGTCAGGAGGCCCGTCACCGTGACGGTTTCCCCGAAAAAGCGGTTGACGATGGGCTGCACGGTCACCTGCACGCCCTGGGGCGCGTATTTGGCCATCCACCCTTCCATCACCCGGGCCACCGAAACGCCGCAGGGAATGCGCACCCGGCGGGGCACGGCGGGCAGCGCGTTTTCCTCCGCCGCCCGGCGCAGGCCTTCTTCCGTCTGTCGCAGCAGCCCCACGCCGTTTTCAAGCTGGGGGTAGCCCTCGTACGCTTCGTCCGGGGGAATGTCTTCCCCGGCGATCATGTACATTTCGTCGGAGGGGAACACGATCCGGGAGCCGTATTCCGAGAGAAATTTTTCCTGATACTGCCGGGCGGTCTCCAGGATGGCTTTGGCTTCGTCCTTTGTAAAGCACCGCAGGGGTTCCAGCCCGTCCCGATATTTCGTCAGCCCCACGGGCACCAGGGCCATGGTCTGCATGGCGGGGCGGAGGGCTGCCAGGTCGTTGATGGTTTTTTCCAGCGCCGGGCCGTCGTTCCAGCCGGGGCACAGCACAATCTGGCAATGGAATTTGAGCCCAGCGGCCTTGAGCTTTTCCAGCCGTTCCATCAGCCTGTCCGCCGTTTTGTTGTGCATCATGCGGACGCGCAGAGCGGGGTCGGTGGTGTGGACGGAAATGTAGAGGGGGCTGGCCTTCCGGCGCAGGATCCGGTCAAATTCCCGGTCGTCCACGTTGGTGAGGGTCACGAAATTGCCCATCATGAGGGACAGCCGCCAGTCGTCGTCTTTCACGTACAGGCTGTCCCGGAGGCCGGGCGGGTTCTGGTCGATGAAGCAGAACACGCACTTGTTGTGGCACCGGCGGGGGGTGCAGGCCATGGAATCGCCGAATTCCAGGCCCAGGGGCAGTTCCTTTTGCTTGATGATGCGCACGGTGGCGATGCTGCCGTCGGCCTTTTGCAGCGTCAGGTCCACCCGCGTGCGGCTGCTCAGGGCCTGATAATCGATTTCGTCCAGCACGTCTTCGCCGTTCATTTTCAGCAGCGTATCCCCCGGGCGCACACCCCGGCGGTAGGCAATTCCATGGGGCTGCACCGCGCAAATCAAATGGCCCACGTTTTCCTGCCTCCATCCTTCGCAAGTACCTTCTATTATGCGGCATTTCGGAATAAAAGTCAAGGTTTCGGGGGAGAAAACAGGTTTTCTCCCCCTTCGAAGCAAGAACGCAAGAGCGTTCTTGCTTCGCCTTCATCATTTTCCTGTTCACTACGCTCACGGCCGGAAAATGATAGAGGAAGGAGTCATTCTGACTCCTCCTCGGACCGGGAGACCCGGTCCTGCGGATTATATATGAAGGGACTGCGGCCCCTTCATACATCCCCGGGGTTATAATGTGTCTTTTTCTGTGCTTTGCAAGTTCTGTTATTTTCTGGAATAGGATAGTTTTATCAAGGGAAAAAGGCGGTGCGAAGTTATGGACGAACGGGTGATTGCGTCGGTGCGGGCCGACCTGGACGGGGACGGGAAAACGGAAGAAGTGACGTTGATTGGGGAGAGACCGGAGGGGCAATTGGCCTGGCAGAACCTGAAGCTGATGATCGGCGGCAGGGCTTCCTGCGGGGCGGCGGCGATTCCCCTTCCCGACGCGGCGGCCTATGATCCCTACCTGGCGGCAGGGCGGTTCGCGCCGGGGCGGCGGGAGCAGGTGCTCATCGTGCTGCCAACGGGCGGCTCGGGCGGCATTGTGAATTTTTTCGTGTACGGCCTGGAAAACGGGGAATACGCGCCCCTGCTGTCCGCCGACCAATTCGGGGCGGAATATCCCTATGCGGTCACGTACCTGAACGGGTACCGGGCCCTGGTGACGGATGAAAAAAGCGGCGCGGAATATTTGATCGACCTGTCCGGCCGGGACGCGGAATACCTGAACGGGCTGTACGACGAAACCGGCAAGCTGAAAGCGCCTCAGGCGGGGTTCGTGGAGCCCGTGAGCCTCATTTACCCCGCCGACGTGGACGGGAACGGCGTGCTGGAGTTGGTGACCTGGCAGCAGGTGAGCGGCCTGTATCACGCCGATCAATTGGGTTTCGTCATCAGCCGCCTGCAATGGGACGGAAAGGCCCTCACGCCGGAAAATCAGGTCGTCGCCGTGCCGCCCATCCGGAAAAAAGGGTAAAAGCAAACGTTGGTTGCGGAATTTCCAGGGAAAAACGGTGGCCCCGCAACCGGAAATTTGCTATAATGGTCCTGCAAAAGCAAAGGAGGGAGAAACGATGAACCTGTCCGAAAAGATTTACGACTGCAGAAAAAAGGCCGGCCTTTCCCAGGACGCCCTGGCCGAACAAATCGGCGTGTCCCGCCAGGCCGTCAGCAAGTGGGAGACGGGGGAGGCCACGCCCGAGGTGAATAAGCTGCTGCTTCTGGCCCAGGCATTTCACGTAACCACCGACTGGCTGCTTTCCGAAACGGACGATCCCTATCAGCCGCCTGTCCCGGAAGCGCCCGCCGCCCCGGCTCCCGCGCCGCAGCAGAGCGCCGATACCTGGGTGGACCGCGTTCCCGGCGTCATGGGTCGGATGCTCCGGCGGTTCGGCTGGATTTACGGGGTGTTCGTTACGGTGCTCGGCGCGCTGTTTCTGGCGTTCGGCGCCCTGATCCGTTCGATCTTCGGGCAGTTTGTTGGGCAGATGAACGGCATGAACGACGGCGTGTACGTGGACGGAATCGGTTATCTGGACCCGGCCACGGGCCAGCTTGCGTCCAATGCAGCCAATCCGGGCACGGCCATCGGCGGCTTTGTGATGGACGTTGGCGGCGTTTTCCTGGTTGCGGGGCTGATTCTGACGGTTTACCTTTTGTATAAACGAAATCAAAAATAAAAGGCGAACATAGGTAACGAAAAAACCGGTTTTCCTTGACGAAAATCGGTTTTTTGCATAAAAATGGAAGCCTATTTGTAAATTCTGAAGCGCTTCTGGAAAAAAACGGAGGCGCTTTTCGTCTAATAGGTGAAGCGCCTTAAAAATCGGCTGAATGGAGGTGATGAAAATGGTATTGGATACGCCAACCAAATAATCAGGATAACGGATGGTGCACAAAATATCGTCTCTGTGCAAACAGAGAAGAATGGAAGGACAGGCGGTCAATCCAAGAAAAACGGACGCGGCCAATGATTATCATAGAAAAAGGAGAGAAACACAAATGAAAAAAGTTTTCGCATTGCTGATTTTGCTTACCGTCCTGCCGGTCGTGGCCGTTGCGGGGGCCGAAGCATCCTCACAACTGGACGCCTCGGCTGCGGAAGAAATGGGGCGGAAATACCTTTCGGAAAAAAGCGGCTTGGATGATGAAAAACTGAGCACCTATATCGTTGCCGAAGTGTATCGGAAAGAATGGGAAGACGGCACGCCCATCTGGGTGGTCAGATTCATGGGCGACCGAAATGACCCTGCGTATTTCACGAATACCTATACGATATATGTGGATGCCCGCGACGGTTCCTTTCTTCAAATGAGCGAACCCTCGATTCCCAATCCGGTCACCCGCGCTTTTAACGAACTGAGCGATAAACAGGGGCAGTTGTTCGTTTCCTGGACGCTGGAGCAAAAATATGAATTCAGCCAAACCTTTCCCCAGGTGGTGGAGGATTTCAAAGCGCTCGCCCGGGAAGACGGAAAAAACTATGTCCCCATTTCGTCCTATCTGTGGACTTTGCTGGATTATGATTTCCGGCTGCCGGATGAAAGCTGTATCAGCAAAGAAGCAGCCACCGAATTTGCAAAAGCGGCGTTGGAAAAATCGGAAAACTTTACCGAGGACTATGTGCTCATGCGGTTTGTCAACGAATACTCTTTTCTTTACTCCTATGAGTTCGTCCAGGAAGGCAGGCTGGTGTGGAAGGTATTCTTCATCCCTGCGCCGCCGGATTCGCCCGATTACGGATATTATGTGGAGATCGACGCCCATACCGGGGAAACTGTCGGTATCCGGCACAGAATTCAGGATCCGGTAACGGATGAATGGGCGCTTGTTTACGAATGACCGCGGTCAGTGGAGTGAACGAACGCCAGAAGGGCTGCTGCGCTGAAAAACAAAGCAGTCCGGTTTTATCCGTTGAATGGGGAAACAGTTTTTCTTCCGTCTCTGGCGGAATAGCCGAAAATTTTTTGAAAAAGTGGAAAAAACGAGGATTTTTTTCGTCTTATAAGTGTAAGGCCTTATAAAACTTGCGGAGGCGGGGCGAAGCCACGCCGAAGCGCAGCCAAGAAATTTACCTAAGTAGCGCGGATGGGCCCAGGCCCAGACGTGCGGAGCATTGCGGAATCGGGCCGAAGGGCCGATGAAGCGGAAGCCCAGCAATTTACCTGAGAGAGCGTTACGGTCCGAAGGGTGAGCGTCGCCCGTCAGGGCGACCGAGGGCGTGCAATTCTTGAATTGCCGCCCGATGCCCGCGCTTCCACGAAGTGGAGTAGCGCGGGGCGTGGCCGGAATGCGAAGCTTAGAAAAGAACCCGCAGCTTGCGGAATCGGGCCGAAGGGCCGATGAAGCGAGCACAAGAGACTTTCCTGGGAGAGCGTTACGGTCCGAAGGACCGGAATGCGAAGCTTAGAAAAGGATCCGTATCTTGCGGAATCGGGCCGAAGGGCCGATGAAGCGGAAGTCCAGCAATTTACCTGAGAGAGCATTACGGCCCCAACGGGGCCGGAATGCGAACAAACAAGAGAGGAGGCGAAGGATCATGGAGCATGCCGCGGTACCCGGCATGGCCGAGACCCTGGAAGAATGGGTGCATCAATACGCGGGCGAGATCACGAAGCTGTGCTTTCTGCAGTTGGCGGACGCCAATTCAGCCCAGGACGCCATGCAGGATACCTTCCTCAAAGCCTGGAAATACCTGCAGAAGCATCCCGGCTTTTGCCCCGATCATGACAAGACGTGGCTGATCCGGATCGC
>CANQKI010000058.1 GCA_947624355.1 uncultured Clostridia bacterium
CCCTTCGGCTTCCCAAAACGGCATTACCGCTGCGATTCGTCACGAAAACTATTGCAGTTTGCTATTGCAATTTAGGCAAAAATTTTTTTCAAAAAAGGCTTGACAAACGGAAAGTATAGCGATAAACTTATTACTGAAGATAGGTTTAACGATAAATTACGTGATTGGATTCATTTCCTGATTTGAGGTATATCCGCTAAATGCGTGATACCGAACAAGGCGAGTGCCTCAAGCTCTGAGAAACGGAGGGAAACGCTATGGATCAAACTCGGCGCCTTGGCAAGAGCACGCTATGGAACCGAATTGCACGCAACTGGGGCTTGTATCTGCTGATGCTCCCCGCTGCTGTGATCTTCATCTGTTTCACCTATCTGCCCATGTACGGCATCGTGATCGCCTTCAAGGATTTCCGCCCGGCGCGGGGCATCCTGGGCAGCCAGTGGGCGGGTCTCAAATACTTTGAGCGGTACTTCTCCTCCTATATGTTCAGCAATACGATCAGGAACACGCTGGTCATCAGCCTGTACACCATCGCCGTCACCTTCCCGCTGCCCATCGTGATTGCGCTTATGTGCAACCAGATGTATGCCAAGCGGTTCAAGAAGTTTTACCAGGTCTCGACCTATTTGCCGCATTTCATTTCCACGGTGGTTATGTGCGGCATGATCATCCTGTTCCTCTCGCCCTCCTCCGGCGTGCTGCCGAAGTTGGCGTCCCTGATCGGCATCCGCATGGGTGACTTGATGGGGAACGCGAACGCTTTCTCCAGCATCTACGTATGGACTGAAGTGTGGCAGCACGCAGGCTGGGATTCCATCATGTACATCGCGGCGCTATCAGCGGTCGATCCTCAGCTTTATGAGGCCGCCGTGGTTGACGGCGCCAACAAGTGGCAGAAGGTGCGCTATATCGATATCCCCATGCTGGCAACCACGGCCATCACGCTGTTCATTCTGCGTACCGGGTCGCTGCTGGGCGTCGGCTTCGAAAAGGTCTATCTGCTGCAGAACGACCTGAATATCTCCTCCAGTGAGATCATTTCCACCTACGTGTACAAGATGGGCCTGCGCAGCAACCAGTACAGCTATTCTGCGGCCATTGGCCTGTTCAACAATATAGTCAATTTCCTGCTGCTGTTGACGGTAAACTTTATCGCCAAGCATGTAGGCAACACGTCGCTGTTCTGAGGGAAAGGAGGATATCCGTATGACTGCCGTACCTGCCTCATCGCCGAAAAGGCATGTCCGGAAGCTGAAGAGCGACCGGGTCTTCGACGTCGTGCTCTACGCAGTTGCCATCTTTTCGGTCATCATCGCGCTCTACCCGATGTACTTTATCGTCATTGCCTCCATCAGTGATCCGAACCTGGTCGCCTCCGGCGAGATTCTCTTTTATCCTCGGGGCGTCACATTCGTGGGCTATCAGCGACTGTTCGAGATGCACAACCTATGGACAGGCTATGGCAACACCATCCTGTATACCGCGCTGGGCACGATCATCATGCTCGTGGTAAACATCCCCGTCGCCTATGCGCTGTCCCGCCGGGATCTTGTGGGCCGCGGATGGCTGACGCTGTTCTTCATTTTCCCGATGTTCTTCGGCGGCGGCCTGATTCCCACGTTCATTATCATCAACAATACCTTCCATATGCTGGACACCCTGTGGGTTATGGTGCTGCCATTCTCGGTGATTTCGTATTATATCGTCGTGGCGCGCACGTTCTTCAACACCAGCATCCCCGGCGAATTGTGGGACGCAGCGCAGATCGACGGATGCGGCAACCTGCGGTACTTCTTCACCATCGTTCTTCCGCTGAGCAAAGCAATCCTGGCAGTCATCGCACTATGGGCGGCTGTCGGGCACTGGAACAGCTATTTCAATGCTCTGATTTATCTGCGCAGTGCGGAAAAGTACCCCCTGCAGCTGGTGATGCGCAATATCCTCATCAATAATGAAATGGCTGCCAGCGCCCTGACCGGTTCCGCCGCAGCAGAGCTTAACCGCCAGGCAAACCTCATCAAATACGGAGCAATTGTCGTCTCGTCGCTGCCCATCATGTGCATGTATCCCTTTGTGCAGAAGTACTTCAACCAGGGTGTGATGATCGGTGCGCTGAAGGGCTGAGCGATTCTCATTGGTGCAAAGGCAGGAGCCTTTACATAAAAAAGAAACGGAGGGAATCTCATGAAGAAACTGTTTGCAATGGTGCTGGCACTGTGCCTGGCGCTGAGTGTGTGCGCATTCGCCCAGACCGAGGAGGAAACCACGACCTGCACGGTGGCCATCAACCGCTGGACCGAAACCTGGGGCGTCGACTTCACCCAAACCGCTTTCCTCAAGGAAATCGGCGAAAAGACCGGTGTGGAGATCGAGTGGGAGCCCCACTACGACGCCACCTGGGGCGAGCAGAAGTCCCTGATGCTGGGCAGCGGCCTCTCCGCTATGCCCGACGCCTTCTTCGGCTCCATCACCCTGAACGACGGCGACATCCTCGCCAACCAGGACTTCTTTGTTGAGCTGACCGACTACATCGCCGAGTATATGCCCAACCTGACCGCCATCTTTGAGAAGGATCCGTCCATGAAGGCGCTGTGCACCGACAGCGAGGGCAACATTTGGTCTCTGCCCAAGAAGCTGCCGCTGCGCCCGCTGTCTGCCAACCAGATGTTCATCAACAAGGTCTGGCTGGACGAACTGGGCCTGCCCATCCCCACCACCTACACCGAGCTGGCCGATACCCTGGTTGCCTTCACAAACTCCGGTGAAGGCCGCTACGGCTACATCAGCTCCGCGTCCCTGGCAGGCGACCTGAACGGCCTGCTGCTGCCCTTCGGCGTGCAGACCAGCCGTGCGGGCAATTTCATGGGCATGAACGCCGACAACGAACCCTATTTCGTCCCCATGTCCGAGAATTACAAGGAAGCCGTCAAGTGGGCGCACGAGCTCTACGTGAACGGCGCGCTGGATCCTGAGCGCTTCACCCAAACCGCTGATATGGTTCGCGCCAAGATTCAGGACACCACGGCAGGCTCGCGCACGGGCATCGTCTTCGCGTGGACGGCGGACGCCGAGCTGCTTGGCAACGCGGTGGATTATGTGGTTTGCCCCGCAGTATCCGGCCCCGACGGCAACCGCTATGTCGAGTCCGATCCGACTTACCTCAACTACGGCCATAACGAACTGGTCATTACCAAGAACTGCAAGGACGTCGGCAAGCTGCTGACCTGGGCCGACCAGTTCTACACCGACGAAGCCTCCCTGCAGACCTACTACGGCTCCATCGGCGACGGCAAGATCAAGGTCAACGACGACGGTACCTACGAGGTTCTCCTGCCTGATGCGGATTCGGGCATCAATCTGGACACCTCCTGCTGGACGTTCTCCTTCCGCGATCATGGCCCGAAGTACATGAACGAAGAATTTGAAAGCAAGATCATCCTGCCCACCACTGAGGGCGACGGCATCAAGCTGGCCATCGACGCCGTTGACCGCGATATCGTGCGTGACACCTTCCCGGTGTGCTCCTACAGCGCTGAGCAGCTGGACGAGATCGCGTTCCTGGCGACCGACATCAACAGCTACGTCAGTCAGCAGTACGCGCATTGGGTTGTTGACGGCGGCGTGGATGAGGAATGGGACGCTTACATCGAACAGCTCAACGCCATGAATGTTGGCGATCTCGTGCAGATTCATCTGGATGCCTACGCCAGCTACATCGGCCAGTAACCCTTTTCGATCCCCTTTCGCGGGGCTGCCGCGTCCGTGCGGCGGCCCCCTTTTTCAAAAGGAAGAGGTGTGCTCCATGAAGATTACAGATCTATGGCCTATCCGCCCCCTTGCTCATCCATCCGCCGTCGTTCGCGGAGAGAGCTGGCGAATCACTGTGCTGACCGATCGCCTGTTCCGGCTGGAATACGAGCCAAAAGGCCAATTCCGCGATACCGCGACGCAGCTTGCCCTCTGCCGGGAGTTTCCTGCGCCGAAATATACGCTCCGCGAGGAAGAAGGCGGCATAAGCCTCGAAACGGACGCAGCGATACTGCGCTACGACAGGCAGCCCTTTTCATCGTCCGGTCTGACGGTCACACTGAAAGGAGCGTACAGTGTCTATGCCAGTATCTGGCATTATGGAGACGCGCCGGACACGCTCGGCGGCACCGCACGCACGCTGGACGAGGCGGACGGGGCGGTCGCGCTTTCCGACAGTCTTGTTTCCATGAAGGGCTATGCCGTGCTGGACGACAGCGCTTCGATGGACATGGATCAAGCGGGCCGCCTGCTTCCTGCAAGCGGCCGTGGAATCGATCTGTATCTGTTTGCATACGGGCATGATTTCGCCGCATGTCTGCGGGACTTTTTGACCCTCTCAGGCCGTGCGCCCGTCGTGCCGCGCTTTGCGCTGGGAAACTGGTGGAGCCGCTATTATCCTTATACGCAAGAGAGCTACATGGAATTGATCGAACGCTTCCATGCCGAGGGCGTGCCGCTCTCCGTTTCCGTGCTGGATATGAACTGGCACGTGACCGACATCGATCCGAAATACGGCGTCGGCTGGACAGGTTACACGTGGGACAGGGAGAAGTTTCCCGCTCCCGAGGCGCTTTTGCACTGGCTGCATGCGCATGGCCTGCACGTCACACTGAACGATCATCCGGCGGACGGCGTCCGGCCCTGCGAGGAACGGTACCCTGCGATGGCGCAGGCGATGGGCGTCGACCCTGCCGAGGAACGCTCTTTTCCTTACGACGCGGCAGATGAGCACTTTCATCGGGCGTTTGAGAAGACGATCCTGATTCCGTTCGAGGAGAGCGGCGTGGATTTCTGGTGGCTGGACTGGCAGCAGCAGGGCGGCTCCAGCAATCCGGGTATGGATCCGCTGTTCACGCTGAACCATACCCACTATCTGCATGCCCTGGAAAGCGGCCGTCCTGCGATGATTCTCTCACGCTACGGCGGGCCCGGCAGCCACCGCTACCCCCTGGGTTTTTCCGGAGATACCTTCGCTACGTGGGCTTCGCTGGCGTTTCAACCCTATTTCACCGCTGCGGCGGCGAACGTTGGCTACGGCTGGTGGAGCCACGACATCGGCGGCCACATGCACGGCGTGAAGGACGACGAGCTGGCGACCCGCTGGGTGCAGTTCGGCGTGTTTTCGCCGATTATGCGCCTGCATTCGTCCATGAGCCGCTTTATGCGCAAGGAGCCTTGGATGTATCCTGCCGGCCCGGCGGCAGTCATGAAGCGTTATCTGCGGCTCCGTCATCGGTTGATCCCGTGGATGTATACGCAGAACGTGCTTGCCAGTCAGGAAAAGCGCGCCTTGCTGCGCCCCCTGTACTACGACGAGCCTGAGCAGATGCCGCTGTATTTTGCCTGTCGGAACCAATATCGTCTGGGCGACGCGCTGACGGTCTGCCCTATTACAGAGAAGATCGACCTGCAGGCCGGGGCAGCCGAAACGGACGCGTGGATTCCAGCCGGAACATGGACGGATATTTTCACAGGCGATCGCTACGACGGGCCACGCCTCCTGACACTCTACCGCAATCTGGAAAACATTCCCGTGTTGGCGAAGGCCGGCGCCATCCTGCCGCTGGATGCGGCAGAGATTCCGGAAAACGGAGCGCCGCTCCCCACCGCCCTGCGCTTTGCAATCTTTCCGGAGGCGAGTGGGGAAACCGAGCTGGTGGAAGACAACGGTCTCCTGCCGCAGGACATACACTATCGCCGGGTAGTGACCCGCGTTACTGTGAAGCGGAAGGACGGCGGATTGACGGTGAGCATCGCCCCGCCGGAAGGCGAAACGGAACTGCTGCCCCAAAACCGCCGATACGAGGTCGCCCTGTACGGCGTCAGGAATGTCCTGCCTGACGGCGCCTCCTGCGCCTGCCGGGCAGCCTATGACGCAGACAGGCGTATTCTGCTGCTCACACTGGACGCAGCCGTGCCGAACGGCGCGACCTTGTGCTGGACGGTTTATCCTGAGGCCGAGCCGCTCGATTGGCGGGAGAGGCTGTACGGGCTGCTGATGCCCGCGGCAATCCCCTTTGATTTGAAGGACGTTGTGATGAACATAGCGAAGCGGGAGGCAGATAAACTGTCCTTCCTTGCGCAGCTGCATCGCCTGTCCCTGCCCGCAGCGCTGATGGGAGCGATCCTTGAGCTGCTGACCGTGCATTGACGGAGGCAATTTTATGAAAAGATTTTTTTCGGCTCTCGTGCTGCTTCTTTGCCTCGGCGGGGGGTGCGCCTTTGCCGAACCCATAGAGGAACGCTCGCCGTCCTGCCGGGTCTGGCTGAATGGCAAAGAAATGACGACCGTGTATGAAACGGCAGTCAATCACAACCGTGTCTGGACGGAAAACCCCAAACTGTCCTTGACGCCGGTAGCCATAGCGACCTGCGCAGGCCCGTGCGAGATTGAGGTCGAGTTTCTGAATGCGGATGTTTCCAGCGTCGTGGTGCGGCCGCTGTCGTTGGGCATCCAGGCGACGGTCGAGGGCGGAAGGGTTCGCTTTTCCCTGCCGGAACCGGCCAACGTGACGGTCGAACACAACGGGCAAGTAGAGGGTGCGCTGCACCTCTTTCTTGATGAGCCGGATGTAGACAAACCCGATGCCGACGCGCCGAAGGTACGCTATTACGGTCCCGGCGTCTACACAGACGTGATGATCACCCCGCACAACGGCGAAACGATTTATCTCGACGAGGGCGCCATCGTATACGGGCAGATTTTCAGCGGCATGAGCAAGAATTTCACCATCGCGGGCCACGGCGTGCTCTGCGGCAGCATTTACGACCGCTACAAGGACACTCTCGTGCCAATCAGCCTTACGAACTGTTCCGACTTCACGATTCAGGATATCACCATTCTCGATCCGTCAGCGTGGACGCTCAATCTCTACAAGTGCAAAAACGCCACGATAGACAACGTGAAAATCGTCAGTGCGCGGAGCAATTCCGACGGTGTGACGATGCAGGACTGCACCGGCATCACGGTAAAGAACTGTTTTATCCGCTCGTGGGACGATTCCATGGTGGTTAAGAACTATACGGGCGTTTCTTCGGACATCGTGTTTGAGAACAACGTTGTCTGGACGGATTTGGCACAGTCCTGCGAAATCGGATACGAAACCCGCGGCAAGACGCTGGAAAACGTCGTCTTCCGCGACATCACCGTGCTGCACAATTTCCACAAACCTGTGATTTCCATTCATAACAGCGATCAGGCGGCTGTAAGCCACATCCTTTTTGAGAATATCGTGGTTGAAGATGCGCAGATGGGCGAGGGCGACGGCTGGCCATACCTCATCGACCTGACGACGACGGAATCCCAATGGTCGACCAGTCTGATACGCGGCACCATCCGGGACGTCACCATCCGAAATGTGCAAGTGCTCTCCGGGAAACGACCGTCCATCCGAATTTGGTCGAGCGGGGAGGAGAGCGCGATCGACGACGTGTTTATCAGCGGCCTCCATATCCTCGGAGAAGAAATCACGGATTTCAGTCAGCTGCTCTGCGAGTTTAGCCCCTATAATGGGGAAAACATTCGCATTACAAAATAGCGGGAAAGCGCAAAATCGCCATGATGGGATGGAAGCCGCTTACTGCACTTTTTCACTTGTAAAAACCCTATTTGACACGCTATCGCGAGTAAGTCAAATGGGGTTTTCTATTTTTACTAAAGTCCGGGAACGCTTAATGATTTTCCCGTAGAGCCTGTTCTTCAGCCAGATCATCCCGTTCAATTTTCCGGTCTTTGTAGTAGTATTCCATATCCCGTTCATTGATTTCCCGCAGGACTTTGGCGGGGTTACCCACGGCAATACTGTTTGCGGGAATATCTTTCGTCACAACGGCGCCCGCGCCAATGACGCTGTTTTCGCCTATCGTGACGCCGGGGCAGATCGTTACATTTTCACCGATCCACACATTATCACAGATCGTGACATGAGCCGTATACATGAGGCCCCTCAAATCCGGGCGGATCGGGTGTCCCACCGTTGCAATCGTGACGGCGGGACCGAACATCACATTTTTACCGACGGTGATAAGCCCGTCGTCCACAAAATTGCAGTTGAAATTGACATAGGTTCCTTCGCCCAGCGTGATGTGCTTCCCGTAGCAGAAGTAGATAGGCGGCTCTATCCAAGCCTCGCCGCTGTTTTCGTTCAGCATCTTCCTTTGGATACGGAAACGCTCCTCCAATGTGTCAGGTGTAGTGGCGTTAAATGCGATCATAAGCCGCTTTGCCTGATTTCTCTCCTCGGGCATACCCTCGCACATATCCGAGAAAAGCTTTCCCGACATAATTCTTTCGTGCATATTCATTGTGCTGCCCCCTATTTTATGGAATGATAGTCAATTTTTCTGTCCTTAAAATAATACGTTTTGTCATGCTCGTTTACTTCACGCATGACACGGCAGGGGTTGCCGACCGCAACGACATTTGCGGGGATGTCCTTTGTCACAATACTTCCCGCGCCGATGACGGTGTTGTCGCCGATTGTGATACCGGGCATGACGATAACGCCCGCGCCCAGCCAGCAGTTTTTGCCGATATGTATGGGCATATTATACTGATAACCCTGTTGCCGCAGCTCGGGCAGGATCGGGTGCCCCGCCGTTGCAAGGGTCACATTCGGCCCGAGCATTGTATAATCGCCTACATAGATGTGGGTATCATCCACCATCGTCAGATTAAAATTCGCATACACTCCCTTTCCGAAATGCACATGAGCGCCGCCGAAGTTGGCATGAAGCGGCGGTTCAATATAACAGCCGTCGCCGATCTCGGCAAACATTTCTTTTAACATGACGCAGCGCTTTTCGTATTCCGTAGGTCTAGTCATGTTGTAGTCATGCAGCTTGTCGAGCCGTTTGACCTGATCGGCGATGATCTCCTCATCGCCCGGCAAGTACAGTTCACCCGTGTGCAGCCTGTCTTTCATTTCAGCCATTTTGCATCTCTCCTTTTACAGTCAGATTTTTTACCCATTTATATTTCTTATAATGCCGGTATACGGCAGGCAGCTTTATTATCTCATCAAAATTTACGATAAGATACACCGTGGGCACAGGAAGCTTCCAAACAAATGCGGCAGGCATACCGAGCGGAACGGTAATGCACCACATCGTCACCGTGTCGCACAAAAAGCCGAATTTTGAATCTCCGCCCGAGCAGAAAATGCCTCCTATCGTCGTACTGTTCACCGATTTCCCCACCATATAGCAGGCGCACATGACGATCATCCATTTCAGATAAGTGTCTGCCGTATCGCTCAGATCGGTCACGGCAAATATCAGCGGACTTATCATAAGCAGCACTGCGCCCGAAGCAGCTCCGCTTATCACGGACAGCCTGCAAAGTCGGTTTCCGTATCCCTTGGCCTTGTCAAGATGTCCCGCGCCAAGCTCATTCCCTACAATGATCCCCGCACCGTTTCCCAAGCCGATGCAGAAACATGACGCAAGATTTTTGATAATGCCTGAGATAGCGTTTGCCGCCACGGCGTCGGTGCCAAGATGACCCAAAATCACCGAGTACATGGTAAATCCAACGCCCCAGACAATTTCGTTGCCCAGAACGGGTGTGGTATACTTCCAGAAATCGCCGCGAAGCCGTTTGTCGTCATGGAAAAGGCAGCTTCGTCGCAGCTTCACGCTGTCCTTTTTCGACGTTTCAAAAACGCACCATGATGTTTCGATTATTTGTGTTATTACAGTTGCAAGCGCCGCTCCCGCTATCCCGAGCCTCGGCAGACCAAGCAAGCCGAGAATCAGCAGCGCGTTCAGCGGAATATTGATGATAACACCGAAAGCGCTTATAAGGCTTGCCTTTGCCGCCCTTCCTGTGTTCTTAAGAATACAGAGATAGATTTGCGAAACGCCCGACAAGACGAATGACAGCGACGCCGTGCGAAGATATGTCGCCCCGCCGTCGATGAGAACAGGCTCGTTTGTGAAAATGCGCATCATCAAACGGGGAACGAAAAGCGCAGCGGCAAAGAAAAGTATCGAAACGGCGGCGGTTATTTTCATCACATATGCGAATATCCGTTCAACAGCCGCGACGTCGTTTTTGCCCCAATACTGCGCTGCAAAGATAGATAGACCGATGGTCATGGCGGTCAAAACCAGACTTTCAACAAAAACCACCTGACTTGCCAGCGACACCGCCGAAAGGGAATCCTGCGTCAGCTTTCCAAGCATCAGCGCGTCGGTGGCGCTTACAAGAGCGAGCATGAACTGCTGAAAGGCGATAGGAAGTACAATACGCAGCAGCTTCGTCAGGAATTCATCCGAAGAACGTTTCCTTTCCATTTTTCCGAATTTTAGTTTCATGGAAACCTTTCTCCCTCCTGACGTCAGAAAAAAGCCGGCGATTGTTTGACTTCGCCCATCCCATACAATTTAATGATAAAGCGAGACGCAAAGAATTTCTATCAAAAATCTGCTTATTTCTATAACAATCCTGCAACGTCTGAAAGGTTATGGGAAGCATCATTGTAAACATTTTTTGTAAACTTGGAGGAACATATCACAATAATCCTTTCAGTTCTTTAAACTGCTTTTCTAAAACACCACCCCAACCGTATACTTCATTGATATCATATTTTCTGGATTCACATTCAGAGGCTACGAGCACCATCATATAAACATCATACCATAACGCCCTGATGATTTGTTTTTCGTTTAGCTCCTCAAGACCGTATCCCCTTTGGAACACAAGATTCGGACTAAATCTTCTGAATCCTACCTCCATAAGCGGGTCTGCCCATAGTACCCGCTCCCAATCAATGATACCCGTGATATTGCCGTTTTCCACAAATATGTTGCCGTCCCAGCAGTCGTAATGAACCAAACAAGGTTCTGTCACTTCATTGAAAAACGCCTCACTCCGTCCAAGTTCCTTCATCAGCTCGTCGGGAGGTACTTCAAGCACAGCGCCGGTACGTCTTGCATCATCTATTGCCGCAACCATCATCTTACAGAAAACTGAATACCAATGATTGCCTTGGTATTCACGCTGCGCAGGTAATCCAAAGCAGGGACAGACAATCCTGTTGACGTTACGGATCATTCTCCCCGTTTCGAGATATAAGCTGTCTATCTGCTCCTGCGAGAGTGCATACCTGATTCTGTTCATACTCTCTCCGCGCAGCTTTTCCATAACAAAATAAGGCGAAGTGCATACCGTGCAGCTATCGTCATAGCCGTAAATGTGCGGGACAGGTATACTGCCCTGCTGTGACAGCATTTTCATCGTCTGCACCTCAGCATACATGATGTTCTTCTCATAGGTCAGAACGTTGGCTTCTTTTGGCGGTGCGATTTTCAGGATGACGCTGCTGCCGTTATCCAGATCCACCTCATAGGCAGCGTTGAACATCCCTTCTGTCAGTTCCTTGCAGTCCGTCATTTTAAGAGGAGACATATATTTTTCGGTCATTCTGCGGATGACATCCTTGTTTTGTTTGTTTTTTGTCATACTCTCCATAGAAAAGAAACACCTCACAATTCCGATCCAAACGAATTGCTTCTTTGTTTTCTGTATGATACAATGTTTAGGCGACCGGTCCGAAGGACGGTCGGCCGGGTCGCCGGGCCGCATATGCGTGCACGGCGACAAACATGATATTAATGAGTTTAGGATTTTTTGCGAAGCAAAAATCCGGGTCGCCGGGCCGCGTATGCGTGCACGGCGACAAACATGATTATAATATCACATGAATTGCGGCAGTTCAATAAAAATACAGCTCCGTTTCATAACAATCCTGCGAGGTGGAACTATGTCTGTCTTGATCAATCTTCGTGATGACCGTTCAGAGAGGGTACAGTATGATGACGGGGTGTATCCCATCTACATACGCCGCGGTATTCTCTCCCTTTACCCTGATTACGTCTGTCCCATTCACTGGCATGATGATATCGAGTTGATTGCTGTTTTGGATGGCGAGATGGACTATAATGTAAATGGAGCAATCGTCACACTGCATAAAGGTGATGGAATCTTTGTGAATTCCCGGCAGCTGCATTTCGGATTTTCCGATACCCGAACGGAGTGCGCTTTTATCTGCATACTCCTCGATCCCGCGATACTTTGCTCAACGCTTGCCTATGAGCAGGATTTTATTTTGCCGGTCGTCCGAAATCATCACGCGCCGTATATTTATCTTGAACCGAATAACAGGTGGCATCGAGATATTTTGAGAGAAATCTATGAAATTGATCAATACAAGGGGCAAAAAATAACACCGCTTCGGGTGCTGTCATCGTTTTCAAAAATATGGTTCCTGCTGTATGAAAATATACCGTCAGAGGGCTATACCACGAATGCGGAAAACGACGATTTGGTGGCGGTCAGAAACATGGCCGGTTTTATCCAGAAAAACTACGCTCAAAAATTGTCCCTTCAGAAAATTGCCCTTTCGGGAGCTGTGGGTCAGAGTAAATGCTGCAAACTGTTTGCAAAATTTTTCGGACAGACCCCGAACACATATCTCAACCGCTACCGCTTAGGAAGGAGCCTTGACCTTTTGCGAGCCGGCGACAAGTCCGTCACGGAGATCGCCATGTCGGTGGGCTTTGAAAGCGCGAGTTACTTTGCGGAAATTTTTCATAAGCACTTCGGCATGACGCCGACAGAGTACCGAAAAAGGGCAGGTGGGATCGATGCGAAAAAGGAGACGGGAAGTTCAGTGCCAATAATAAACTTAAATTCTCCTGTTTGACCGGAGCTGAAATCGGTTTGTCCCTTGCAATAGAGTTATTACAGTTCATCACGCATCGCGGAGTATGCGATGTGGAAGATTTGACCCAGCATAGTGTTGGGGCGCTTCTTGGCACCCTTGCGGCAGGTTTGTTAATGAAAATCGAGAAATAATATATCTTGGAATATAATGGGGCTAATTATTTCGGAGAAAAGCCTTCCGAAAACACTGATAAAGACCCGGCTTGGGAAATACGAATCTCAGAATCTTTTGCGTTGATTCAGAATAGCTCATCATATCCTCCGATTAATGCTGAGGCTGATCCGTCTGTTTTTCCCTATTCCGCGGCTCATTTTCCCGAATTGCTGTATCCACGCAATACTTCACATTGAGCATTTGATTCAGTTTCTCCCGAAGGGGAGCATATTGCGCTGCTCTCACTGTTTCCTCTTGCCGCAGGATGGCCTGTTCCTTCTTCCAGCCGGGTATGTCGGTTTTTTTCACGCCATGCTTTTCTTTTAGGATGCGCCGGGAGGTATAATACAGGTCGACTTCATCCTGATGGTCAGCCCGGAACTTTTCCCGCTTGACCTTCCAATGGATACCGTTCATCTCATCAATGACGGGTTGAATTCGGTGAATATGTTCGGCAAAGGTAATCATGTTGTCCAGCTGTTTGATCCGGGCAGCATTGGCCTTGGATTGGGATGCAAGAGTATCAACGGCAGCTGACAATTCGTGGGTCTGCCGTTCCAATTCCTCCACAGTGAAAATCTGATTCTCCTTCAGGAAATGGAAGGCGTCCACAAACTTATTCAGATTGCCGATCTTTGCCTTGTTGCTCCAGGCTCCGGCATTGCGCATATCGTGATACCGGATCAGGAGATCGATAAGATCAGGCTCCTTGGCTTTTGTCAGTTCTTCCTTCACAGCGGTGATCCATATCGCCAGGGATTTCAGCTTCTTTTTGATGGCGGCAATCAAGCGATTGGTGGCCTTGATCCAACGGTTCAGGTCACCTTTTTGTGTGCGGATACCACGCCGTTCCATCCTCTGCACCAGCGGCCCTTCATGTACCGTGGGGGTTTGCTCAATGCCCTGCGCTTCATAGCTGCGGTGGTCGATGTGGACATCAAGGCCCTTTCGCTCAAATTCAGCGTTCACCATACGGCACCATTGCTTCCCGCCAATGCTCCAGCGTTTCAGGCTCATGCCAATCCGTTGTGTGAACAGCGTTGAACACATAATCGCCTTTATCATCCCGGATGCGCTTACCGTTATGATCCAGGGCATACTCCCGGCGCTGCTTGTTGCCCCAAGAGCCGTCAGGATTGAGCGGCCGCATGGTGGTCATCACATGAAAATGCGGATTCGGGATGCCATTTTCCTTGTCCGGCTCATGCACGGCAAGATCGGCAATCATCCCCTTACTCACAAAATGCTCCTGCACGAAACGCCGTGCCAGGGCGATGTTCTCCTCCTGCGTCAATTCGTTTTGCAGGGCAATATCGAAGCTGTACGCCAGCTGCGCTTTCTTGTTTTTCTCCGCCTTCTCCACAGCGTTCCATAATGTCTGCCTGTCGGCATATGACCGGGGAGCGTTGGGAGGCAGCAGGATTTCCGTATGCAGTACGCCGCCCTTTCGTGTGAAGTCGTTGGTTTCGCCGTAGTATTCGCTGTACAGCTTTTCTCCCGCCCGATAGGCGGCAGCGGCAATGGCGCTTTGGCCTGCGCCGCGCTTGATCTGATCCACATGGAAATGATACAGCGCCATTATCCGGCCTCCGGTTTCGCTTGGGCGTTATGCCGGGAGACGGCTTCCTCAAGGATCGGGAAAACGCCGGGCAGCTCTGAAAGCTGCTCCGCCATTTCGTAAAACTCCTGTTCCGTCAGGGGCTTGACGGCAGGGAAGATACTTTCCATCGCCGCCCCTCTGGTGATCAGCCTGTGATTGCGCTGTCTGCGGGACGCAGCTTCAAAGTATTCTTTTCGGTTCTCTGCCCGCTGCAGCCTGTGCTGCTCCTGATCGCGCTGCCGCTTGGCGTCGGTCAATTCGTTCTGTAATTCGTCTTTCGTTTTCTTCACCGTCGTGAACCTCCTCGTCGTACTTGTTCATAGGATAGCCGCGCAGCGGCGCAAGGGCCGCAGCCCTTGGAGGGAGGGGAAGATGCCGGTGGTCACACCAAGGCATCACCCCCTCCGGCCTGTCTGCCGCATTCGGACGCGGTCTGACAGGCTCTCCCGGAGGGCGCGCGGAGATACAGGTGGGATACCTGTATAGAAGTGCGCACTTCCGTGATCTATCGCTTGTTTCCCGTAAACTTTCGTTGGCTGCTTATCGTTTTAGCAGCTTGGAGGGGCCGTTTTCCCGTTTTGCCGGGCCTGGAAAAGCGACAGTAAATCGTATTCATATTGGCAGAACGCCTCCGTTTCTTCGTTGCCCGGATTGACAGGAAAAAGCGGGGATTTACTGCCAATACGAAAAAGTGACAGTAAATCGCCCGCCGATTGACAGAAGGCATCAGAGGCCCATGTCCTTCAAAAACGCCTCTGCAATCCCAAAATCTTCTCCATCAATGCCGGTATTTTCCGACCGGGGATCAGGCTGAACAGGCTGCGCTGGGGTAATACGCTGAAGATTGCTTATGCCTTGGCAGATGCCTTCCCTGACCGTATCCAGCACCTGCCGAAGAAAACGATCTTCCTTCTCCCTGGTTTCCAGAAAGGGATCAGCCTGTATCCTCTCCTGCCGGGAAAAGAAATCGTTCAGGGCGGCAACCACAGCGCGGGTGTAAGATTTGTACTTCGTCCGATCCATGTTTCGCAGGTATTCGTATGCCCGCCGATCTTCCTTTCGGCCCCGGTCAAAGCGGATGTTGGTATTGACGATCCTTTTCATTCGGCATCATCCTGCTTTCCGCATCCGGGCATTCGCCATGTACTCATAGCCCTTGGCAGCAGCACAGACGTCCTCATTGATCGTCACCCTGTCTGCGTCAAGATCGGCAAAGTTCTTCAAAAGACATCCGCCGCCTCCCACGATATACAGCCGCATCAAAGCCGGAGTGTATTCATGTTCCCGCAGACGACGCAGGATGCCCTCGGTGTATTCCTTCGCCGCCTCGACGATCGCGTCCAGATACTGCCTGCCAATATCGGCGGTACCGGTGCGCAGCACATCTTCAACGATGGCGTCATCCACCGTCACATGATATTTCTGCATCAGGCGTTCCCGAATGAGCAGGGTACATTGATGGGTGCCGTACTTCTCTGTGAAGCATTTGCTGGAAATGGGCCGCCCGTTCGTAATGGTCATCACGTTCATCGTGCCGTTGCCGATATCACAGAGCATATTCACCCCCTTGAAATCGGACAGATGGCTGACGATGGCGGCGAAGCCCTGGGGAAATACGTCCACGCCGGTGATGCGGATGCGATATTCCTTTTCTTTGAAGGTGAATACGATCTCTTCCTGGGGGTCTTGCTGCATGAGATACTTTTTGAAATCGTCCTTCTGCTCTGCCACCCAGGTCAGGGGCAAGCCCACAGCCAGGTGAACATTGGCAGACAGCCGCCCATAGAAGGCCAGTTCGGACGCGATGCCCGCTAAGGTCAGGATGAAATAATCGGGATCGTTTATTTTGTCGGCGGTGAATTCCTTGTGATCCTCGCCGATGGTGTAGTACCGCCCATCATAGAACAGCATATTGCTTTTGAAGGTAGGTTCCTTCTCATGCCGGGTCACGCCAGTCCGGAAACAGGTGTGCGCTGTTTTCATGTTGCCGTAGCCATGATCCAGGCCAATGATAACGGGACGATTGGGGGTGGTGTAATCGATGATCATATCGTTTTATCCTTTCTGCCTTCGTGACCTCCGGGGCGGGATAAAAATGGGTAAAGAAAAACGGCACACAAGCGTGTACCGTTCAAGGGGGAACGGGAATGTCATGCAGATTTCTTCGGAGCATCGGTTTCTGCGGCGACCTGCTCCTCTTTCTTCTTGCGCCGATACTCCCGCTGGTATTTCCGGCGCTTGCGCAGACGTTCTTGCTCGTCAGGATCGCCGGGATCTGCGTCAAGAGCCGCCACATCGAACTTGCCGATGTACCTGAGATAGATATCCACCTCCTGGCTCCGTACACCGTCTTCCCTGACTGGGCCATGAACCTCAATACGATCTATAAATTCATAGATCATTTGCGGCGTCAGTTCCGTAAAATCGGTGTACTTCTTTGCCAGGGCCAGGAATTGGTTGACCTTATCCGTATCGGCCTCATAGGCATCCAGCTTTGCCTGGCTGGCGGCAGCCAGATCATTGACCTCCGCCTGTTCCTTTTCATAGCCCGCCAGCAGCGTATCAAACCGGCTTTCACTGATCTTTTCAGCCGCATAGGAATCGTACAGCTTCCTGATCGTCCTATCCAACTCCGCGCTGCGTTTCCTGGCTTTGCTGATTTGCTTTTTAAGTTCCCTGGCTTCCTGACTCTGCCTGATCTCCGTTGCATCCCGAACCTTCTGCACAAATTCTTCCTGATTCTCAATGGCATATTTGCTGGTCAGCCGGATGGTCTCAAGGGTCAGAACACGCAGCGCTTTGGTGGAAATATAATGGCTGAAGCATTCTTTCTCCATGCGCATATGCGTCCCGGAATAGGAGGAGCATTGATAGTGGTCTTTGGGAAGCAAGCCGCTCGTTGGATCAATGCCGCCATTGGGCTTGTCCTCCCTGGGCTGCCCACGGTGATTATACATCTTTTCCCCACAGTCAGCGCAGAAGACCAGGCCGGTAAAAGGGTTGGCAACGCCGGTTTTATCCGTGCGGTGAACGGTTTTGCGAACCTTTTGCGCCAGATCCCAGGTATCCGGATCGACGATGGCTTCATGCGTATTCTCGATCAAAACCCGCTCCTCCAACGGAACCTTCTTTTTCTTCTTATCCTTATAGGATTCCGTCCAGGTTTTGAAGTTCACCGTATGTCCCAGGTACTCCGGGCGTTCAATGATCTGCGCTACGGATGTAGCAGCCCAATCACAGGGACGGCTCATATCAGCCGTATTCTTCTGAATGCCCACACCCATCCTGGCAAAATGCACGGAAGGGCGGTCAATATGATCGTCCCGCAAGGCACAGGCAATCACACCCGTACCGCTGCCGCTGGCTGCCATCTGAAAAATCCTGCGCACCACAGGAGCGGCTTCCTCGTCAATGATCCAGTGGTGTTTCCGTTCCGGGTCTTTTTTGTAGCCGTAAACCACCTGATTTGTGACCGGGACGCCCGCCTTGGAACGGGCCTGATACGCCGCCCGCTGCTTCCGGCTGATATCCCGCAAATAAAATTCGTTAGTCAATCTTACATAAAGAATGACATCACAGCAGTGTATTGGCGGTCGATTACCTCCGGTGAGGCGGTAGCAACATCATAATATGGAGGAAAAAGACATGAGCGAATTAAAAACGAGAATCCATGACGAGGCAAACGGCCTCGATTATGTCCTCGCCGGGGATTACTATATCCCAGCTATTGAACTGTCGGAGAACGACGACCGTCCCATCGGGAAATGGGGACGGATGCACAGGGCGTATCTGGAGGAAACAAACCAGCCAATGCTCAACCATTTGATTCTGACAGGCAAACTGCACACCTACCTTGCCGATGTCAACGAACAGGCACAGGAACGCTGCCAGCGTATCATCCGGCAGATGGCCAGTGCCGAGGGCGTGAATGAAGATTTGAAACGCCGGTCGCAATGGGAATGGATTCAAGCCATGAACAGCATCGTCAGCCATGCGGAGGAGATAATCAAAATTGAAATGATTTATGTGTAATATGGTCTGATTCAACTGACAGAGGTAGACGAAACAGTTTCCTTTGAGGAGCTTACAATCAGAGGTGTCGCAAAACGGCAACATCCACTTCGTAGTAACGCTTTTCGGGCATGAAAGCCTGACAAATATT
>CANQKI010000059.1 GCA_947624355.1 uncultured Clostridia bacterium
GAAACGGGAAAAAAACACCGTCCCCAAGGGCGCGCCCCTTGACGGCGGGGAAAAAGTGAATATACTTATAAAGTGCGGATATTTGCGCACGGGAAGGAGGCGGGCCCATGTTTTCCCAAGCCATGCTGGCCCTGGGGCAGAAGCGCTCGGTGATCCGGGAAATTTTCGAGTACGGAAACCGGCGAAAAAAGGAAATCGGCCCCGAAAACGTATTTGATTTCAGTATCGGCAATCCCAGCGTGCCGCCGCCCCAGGCCCTGACGGACGCGCTGATTGATTTGATTCAGCATACCGACCCCGCCGCCCTGCACGCCTACACCTCGGCCCCCGGGGACGCGGACGTGCGGGAGGCCATTGCGAAGGACCTGCGGGAGCGGTTCCATGCCAGGGCCCGGGGGGACCTCGTCTACATGACGGCGGGGGCCGCCGCGTCCCTGACGATTACCCTGTCCGCCCTGTGTGTGCCGGGGGACGAGGTCATCGTTCTCACCCCCTTCTTCACCGAATACAGCGTGTTCGTGGCCCAGGCGCGGGCGAAGCTGGTGCGCGTGCCCGCCGCGGAGGGCACCTTCCAGGTGGACGGCGGCCGGCTGGCGGCGGCGGTGAACGCCCACACGAAGGCCGTCATCATCAACACCCCCAACAACCCCACCGGCGCGGTGCTGACGGAAGAAAGCCTGCGTACCCTGGCGGATGTGCTGAACGCGGGGGCGGAAAAATACGGCCATCCGATTTACGTCATCAGCGACGAGCCCTACCGGGAGCTGGTCTACGGCGGCGTGAAGGCCCCCTTCGCGGCCAATTATTACAAAAACACCGTGATCTGCTATTCCTTCAGCAAGTCCCTGTCCCTGCCGGGGGAGCGGATCGGGTACATCGCCGTGTCCCCCGAAGCGGAGGAGAGCGAAAACCTGTTCCTGGCGGTGTGCGGGGCCGGGCGCTCCCTGGGCTTTGTGTGCGCCCCCGCCCTGTTCCAGCGGGCCGTGGCCCGGTGCCTGGGGCTGACGGGGGACCTCAGCGTGTACGACCGGAACCGGACGCTGCTCTATGACGCCGTGACGGAATACGGCTTCCGGGCCGTGAAGCCGGACGGGGCCTTTTACCTCTTCATGCAGTCCCCAGAAAGGGACGCAAACGCTTTCTGCGAGCGGGCGAAAAAGCAGGAGCTGCTTTTCGTTCCGGGGGACGATTTCGGCGGCCCGGGCTGGGTGCGCATCGCCTACTGCGTGGGGACGGATATGATCCGCCGTTCCCTGCCCGCCTTCCGGAAGCTGGCGGAAAGCTACAACTTATCAGGGTGTCAAAAAACAAGTTTTTGACACCCTGCGATGCAAGAACGCTAAAGCATTCTTGCATCGGCCACATCATTTTCCTGTTCGCTACGCTCACGGCCGGAAAATGATATAGGAAGAAGTCATTCTGACTTCTCCTCGGGGCGGCGAACCCGCCCCTGCGGATTACATATGAAGGGGCTGTGGCCCCTTCATGCATCCCCAAAATTAAGATGCCGCTTTTCTGACAGACTGAATCTATAACAACACCGATCAACGGAGAAAAAGGAGCAAAGCCAAAATATGGACGATTTACAGAAGGCACGGGAGCAGATTTCCCAGGCGGACGCCGAAATGGCCAAGCTGTTTGTGAAACGCATGGAGGCCGTGGCCCAGGTGGCCGCTTACAAAAAGGCCCACGGCGCGCCCATCCTGGACAAGGCACGGGAGGAAGAGGTGCTGCGCGCGGGGGCGGAACGGGTGGCCGAGGACGACCTCCGGGGCTATTACACCGATTTTCTCCAGGACATGATGGCCATTTCCCGCCGCTATCAGCGCCGGCTCAACGAGGGCATGCGCGTCGCCTACAGCGGCACGGAGGGGGCCTTTGCCCACATCGCCGCCTCCCGCCTGTTCCCGGACTGCGAAAAAATCGCCCATGAGAATTTCCAGGCGGCCTATCAGGCCGTGGTGAGCGGCGACTGCGACGCCGCCGTGCTGCCCCTGGAAAACAGCCTAGCCGGGGAAGTGGGCCAGGTGACCGACCTGCTTTTTTCGGGCCCCCTCTTCATCAACGGCACCACCAGCCTGTCCGTCACCCACGACCTGGTGGGCGTGCCCGGGGCGCAGATGCAGGATATCCGGGCCGTGGTTTCCCATCCCCAGGCCCTGAGCCAGTGCGCCAAATTCATCCGGGAGCACCATTTCAAGGAAATCACCTATGAAAACACCGCTCTGGCCGCCAAGTATGTGGCCGAGCAGCAGGACAAGACCTTGGCCGCCATCGCCAGCAGCGACAGCGCGGAACTGTACGGCCTCAACATCCTGGCCCACAGCATTCAGGAGGCGCAGAGCAACACCACCCGCTTCGCCGTCCTTTCCCGGGCGGAAAACCGGGCGCTGGCGGAGCAGCCGGGAGCGCATTTCGTGCTCATGTTCACGGTGAGCAACGAGGCCGGCTCCCTGGCCCGGGCCCTGAACATCATCGGCGCCCACGGTTTCAACATGCGCACCCTCCGCAGCCGCCCCATGAAGGAGCTGCTCTGGCAGTATTACTTCTATGTGGAGGCCGAGGGCAACATTCACGGCTACGAGGGCCGGTGCATGCTGGAAGAATTGCAGGTGTGCTGCAGCCGGGTGAAGGGCCTGGGGTCCTTTGTGGAGTAAGGGGAAAAAGAGATGAATATTCGGGTAGAATTGGGGGGCCGGAGCTATCCCATCCGGGTGGTGCGGGGCAGTTTGCAGGAGGCCGGGACCTTTCTGAGCCTGAACCGCCGCGTCCTTATCGTGACGGACGAAGGGGTACCGGAAAAGTACGCAAAAACCGTGGCGGAAAAATGCCTGCGGCCCATTATTGTGACCGTTCCGGAAGGGGAGCAGAGCAAAAGCTTTTCACAGCTGGAGCACCTGTGCCGGGTCATGCTGGAAAAGGATTTCACCCGGACGGACTGCGTGGTGGCCGTGGGCGGCGGCGTGGTCGGGGACCTGGCGGGTTTTGCCGCCGCCTGCTTCATGCGGGGCGTCGATTTTTACAATATCCCCACCACCGTCCTTTCCCAGGTGGATTCCTCCATCGGCGGCAAGACGGCCGTGAACCTGGCGGGGGTCAAGAACATCGTGGGCGCGTTTTACCAGCCCAAAGCCGTGCTCATCGACCCGGACACCCTCTCTACCCTGCCGCCCCGGCAGGTTTCCAACGGCCTGGCCGAGGCCCTCAAAATGGCCGTGACCTTTGACGCGGATTTATTTGAAATTTTCGAGCGGGGGGAGGCCATGGCCCGCCTGGACGAAATCATCGTGCGCTCCCTCCAGATCAAGGCGGATGTGGTGCGGCAGGATGAAAAAGAAGCGGGCCTTCGCAAAGTGCTCAATTTCGGCCACACCGTGGGCCACGGCATCGAAAGCGCCGCCGGGCTCCACGGCCTGTATCACGGGGAATGCGTGGGCCTGGGCATGCTGCCCATGTGCGGGGAAACCCTTCGGCCCCGGGTGCTCGCGGCCCTGCAAAAGCTGAATTTGCCGACGAAATCCCCCGTAGCCCCGGAGGCCATCCTCGCCGCCCTCAGCCACGACAAAAAGACGGCGGGGGATAAAATCACCGTCGTTTATTCGGCCGCGCCGGGCGCCTTTGAAATGCGCACCCTGCCCCTGGCCGATTTCAGGCGGCAGATTGCCGACGCCCTGTGAAAGGAGCCTTTGCATGAAAAACACCTTCGGCCAGAGCGTGGCCGTGACCCTGTTCGGCGAAAGCCACGGGCCCATGATCGGCGCGGTGCTGGACGGGCTGGCCCCCGGCGTGCGGGTGGACGAGGATCTGATCCGGATGAAGCTGGCCCTGCGCCGGGGCGGCGCGGCCCTGTCCACCGCCCGGCGGGAAGCGGACCCTTTCCAGATCGTCAGCGGCATTTTTGAGGGCCGCACCACGGGCACGCCCCTTTGCATCGTCATTCCAAACGGCGATACTCACAGCGCCGATTACGCCGCCATGCGTTCCCTCATGCGCCCTTCCCATGCCGATTATACAGCTTATTGCAAGTATCACGGGTTCCAGGATTACCGGGGCGGCGGGCATTTTTCGGGCAGGGTCACGGCGGCGCTGGTGGCCGTGGGGGCCGTTGCCGAAGAGGCGCTGCGGGAAGGCGGCATTTGCCTGGGCACCCATCTGCTTTCCTGCGCCGACGTGCGCGACCGGGAATTTGGCAGCCTGGAAGAAGACATCGCCGCCCTGTCAGGTAAACCCTTCCCCGTGCTGGACGAAGCCGCCGGGGAAAAAATGCAGGCGGAAATCCTCCGTGCCCGGGAAGAAGGGGACAGCGTGGGCGGCGTGCTGGAAACGGCGGTCGTCGGCCTGCCCGCCGGCGTCGGCGAGCCCTGGTTTGACACGGTGGAGGGCGTGCTGGCCCACATCCTGTTTTCCGTGCCCGCCGTCAAGGGCGTGGAATTCGGCGGGGGCTTCCGCCTGGCCGCCCTGCGGGGCAGCCGGACCAACGACCCCATGCGGGTGGAAAACGGCCAAATCGTCACCGAAACCAATTTCGGCGGCGGGATTGCCGGGGGCATCACCAACGGCATGCCCCTGCTGTTCCGCTGCGCCGTGAAGCCTACCCCTTCTATTTCGCTGCCCCAGCGGACGGTGAACATCGAAACCATGGAAAACGCCGAGCTTTCGATTCGCGGGCGGCACGACCCCTGCATCGCCCACCGGGCCCGGGCGGTCATCGACGCGGTGACGGCCATCGCCCTGTGCGACCTCATGAGCCAGCGCTTCGGCACGGACGGATGGAGGAAAAACCCATGATGTACGGCTGCATCGGCGAGCATCTCGGCCACAGCTTTTCTAAGGAAATTCACGGAAAGCTGGCCGATTACGATTACGAACTCAAGGAAATCGCCCCCGAAAATCTGGGGGCGTTCATGACGGAAAAACCCTTTGCCGCCATCAACGTGACCATCCCCTACAAAAAGGCCGTGATCCCTTACCTTTCGGAAATCAGCGACCGGGCGAAAGCCATCGGCGCGGTGAACACCATCGTGAACCGGGGCGGGAGGCTGCAGGGCTACAACACCGATTTTTACGGCATGACGGCCCTGGCGGAAAAGACGGGCATTGAAATCAACGGCAAAAAGGTGCTGATTCTGGGCACGGGGGGCACGTCCCTCACCGCCGCCGCCGTGGCGGAGGCGATGGGAGCCCGGGAAATCCTCCGGGTCAGCCGCACGGGCCGGGACGGGGCCATTACTTATGAAGACGCCCTGGCCCATCACACCGACGCGGAAATTATCATCAATACCACCCCCGTCGGGATGTTCCCGGGGGGCGGCATTCCCATTGCCCCCGAAGCGTTCCCGCGTTTGAGCGGCGTTCTGGATGCCGTCTATAATCCCCTGCGGACGGAGCTGGTTCGCCGGGCGGCAAAAATGGGCGTTCCTGCGGCGGGGGGACTGTACATGCTGGTGATGCAGGCCGTGCGGGCCTATGAAATCTTTACCGATCGGAAATGCCCCCCTGAAAAGGCCGAAGCCGTGTATCGGGAAACCGCCGCCGCCAAGGAAAACATCGTGCTCATCGGCATGCCGGGCAGCGGCAAATCCACGGTGGGGAAAATTCTGGCGGCCAGGCTGAACAGGCCCTTCATCGACACCGACAAGCGCATCGTGGAAAAGGCGGGCAGGGAAATTCCGGCCATCTTTGAAGAAATCGGGGAAAGCGGCTTCCGGGACATGGAGTCCGCCGTGATTGCCGAGGTTTCCAAGGAAACGGGGGCCGTCATCGCCACGGGGGGCGGGGCCATCCTGCGCCACGAAAACCTGGACGCCCTCCGGGCCAACGGCCGCATTTTCTTCCGGGACCGGCCCCTGGACAGCCTGAAGGCCACCGCCAGCCGGCCCCTGTCCTCCACCCGGGAGGCCCTGGCCGCCCTCTATACGGCGCGGCTGCCCCTCTACCGGGCCGCGGCGGACGAAATCATATCGGATACTGCCAGCGCGGAGGACGCCGCCGGGCGCATCGAAAGGAGCTTTCTCCCATGAAAATCCGTATCATCAACGGGCCCAACCTGAATATGCTGGGCATCCGGGAGCCCGAACATTACGGCAAGGGCACCTATCAGGATATGGTGGATCTGATTTCCGCCCACTGCCGGGAAAAGGGCATCGAGGCCGTCTTTTACCAGTCCAATCACGAGGGCGACCTGGTGGACGAAATCCAAAAGGCGTATTTTGACGGGACGGACGGCATCGTCATCAATCCCGGGGCCTACACCCACACCAGCGTGGCCCTGCTGGACGCCCTCAAGAGCGTGCGGCTGCCCGCCGTGGAGGTGCACATTTCCCGGGTGGAGGATCGGGAGGATTTCCGCCAGGTGAGCTACGTCCGGGCCGCCTGCTTCCTGACGATCACGGGCCGGGGCCTGCAGGGCTACCTGGACGCCGTGGACGCCCTGGCCGAGCAGCTGGGAGGGGGCCAATGAGGGCAATCATCCCAAAAAGCCTGGCCCGGGGCACGGTAAGCGCACCGCCTTCCAAGAGCATGGCCCACCGGCTGCTCATCTGCGCGGCCCTGTCCGGCGGAAATGTGCGGGTGGAAAACGCGGCGGCCAATCAGGATATCCTGGCCACCCTGGACTGCCTGTCCGCCCTGGGGGCGCAGTGCGAATGGGAGAATGATACGGTTCACATCCGGGGCGTCGATCCCCTGTGCGCCGCGCCGGAAAAACCCCTGCCTTGCCGGGAAAGCGGAAGCACGCTTCGGTTTTTCATCCCCATTGCCCTCCTTTCGGGGCGCGAAGCGCGGTTCACCGGCAGCGAAAAGCTTTTGAGCCGCCCCTTGCAGGTATACGAAACCCTCTGCCGGGAAAAGGGGCTGCGGTTTGCAAAGGACGAAGAAAGCGTCACGGTGCAGGGGCCGCTTGTTCCGGGGGAATACGTGCTGCCCGGCGACGTGAGCAGCCAGTTTGTCAGCGGTCTCCTCTTTGCCCTGCCCCTGCTGGCCGGGGACAGCGTGCTGCGCATCCTGCCCCCCGTGGAAAGCCGCTCCTATATCCTGCTGACGGTATCCGCCCTCCGGGATTTTGGGGTGAACGTTTGCTGGCAGGATGAAAACACCCTGCTGATTCCGGGCAATCAGCGGTATCAGGCCCGGGACGCCCGGGTGGAGGGGGATTATTCCGGGGCCGCGTTCCTGGAGGCCTTCAACTGCCTGGGCGGCAGCGTTTCCGTTACCGGCCTCCGGGAAGACAGCCTGCAGGGCGACCGGGTGTACCGTTCCTTCTTCCCCCGCCTTGTTTCAGGCGCCCCCACCCTGGACCTTGCCGACTGCCCCGACCTGGCCCCCGTCCTCTTTGCCCTGGCCGCGGCCCTGCACGGCGGCATCTTCACGGGCACCAAACGCCTGCGCATCAAGGAAAGCGACCGTGCGGAAACCATGGCGGAGGAGCTGCGGAAGTTCGGCGCGGAGGCGCTGGTGGAAGAAGATTCGGTGCAGATTATTCCGAAATCTTTTCATGCCCCGGCTGCGCCCCTTTCGGGCCACAACGACCACCGGGTGGTCATGGCCCTGGCCCTGCTGCTGACCAGGACGGGCGGCGAAATCGCCGGGGCCGAGGCGGTCAATAAGAGCTTTCCGGATTTTTTCCAAAAACTGAAATCCCTGGGAATTGAGGTTGCGCTGCATGACGCTGAATAAAGATACGAACATTCTGGTTGTGGGCCTGGGGCTCATGGGCGGCAGTTATGCCCGGGCCCTGACCAAACGCGGCCATTCCGTTTTTGCCATTACCAACGAACGGGCTTCCCTGGATTTTGCCCTGCGGGAGGGCATCATCGCCGGGGGCGCGGATTTTGTGGACGAGGGGCTGGTAAGCCGGGCCGGCCTCATCGTGTTTGCCCTGTACCCCCACGTATTCCTGGACTGGGTAAAGGAATACGGGCATCTCATCCGCCCGGGCACGCTGGTGACCGACGTGACCGGGGTCAAAACGGAGGTCGTCTACCGGGTGCAGGACATGCTGCCCCCGGGGGTGGAGTTCATTGCCGCCCATCCCATGGCGGGCCGGGAAAAATACGGGGTGGAAAACAGCGACGAGCGCATTTTTGAAAACGCCAATTACATCGTCACGCCCACGGACAAAAACACCCCGGAGGCCGTCGCCCTGTGCGAGCAGCTGGGCCGGGAGCTGGGCTTTTCCCGCATTTCCCGCCTGACCCCGGAAGCCCACGACGACATGATCGGCTTTCTGTCCCAGCTGACCCACTGCATCGCCATCTGCCTGATGAACTGCAACGATTCGCCCCATCTGGAGGATTACACCGGTGATTCCTTCCGGGACCTGACCCGCATCGCCCGGATCAATGACGAAATGTGGTCCGAACTGTTCCTGATCAACCGGAAGGCGCTGCTGCGGCACATGGATTCCTTTGCCGCCTGCTTTCAGGGCTTCCGGGATATGCTGGAAACGGGCGACCGGGAGGGCATGCGCGCCGCCATGCGCCATTCCACCGCCCGCCGCGCCCTCTTTGACAAGGATAAGCCCAAACCCTGAAAGGAGACACGCACTATGAATATGGAATTCATGGGCAAGCTGCCCATCCCCCAGGAAATCAAGGCCCAGTATCCCCTTTCTTCCGAGGCCGCCGAAGTGAAGGCCCAGCGGGACAAGGAAATCGCCGCCATTTTTTCGGGATCGGATCAGCGGATGGTGCTGGTCATCGGCCCCTGCTCGGCCGACCGGGAGGACGCCGTGCTGGAGTACATCAGCCGTCTGCGCCTGGTACAGGACAAGGTCAAGGACAAGCTGCTCCTCATCCCCCGCATCTATACCAACAAGCCCCGCACCACCGGCGAGGGCTATAAGGGCATGCTCCATTATCCCGACCCCACCGAGCGGCCCAACCTCATCAAGGGCATTATCGCCATCCGCAAGCTGCACATGAAGGCCCTCACCGCCTACGGCATGAGCAGCGCGGACGAAATGCTCTATCCCGAAAACCACCGGTACTTAAGCGACATCCTCTCCTACGTGGCCGTGGGCGCGCGCTCGGTGGAAAACCAGCAGCACCGCCTCACCGCCAGCGGCCTGGCCATTCCCGTGGGCATGAAAAACCCCACCGGCGGCGATATCACCGTCATGATGAACGGCATTTACGCCGCCCAGCACGGCCACACCTTCTGCTACCGCGGCTGGGAGGTGCGCAGCACGGGCAATCCTTTCGCCCACGCCATCCTCCGGGGCTATACCACCACCAACGGCCGCACCCTGCCCAATTACCATTACGAGGACCTGGTGTCCCTCTTTGATACCTACCAGCAGAGCCACCTGCAGAACCCCGCCGTCATCGTGGACACCAACCATGCCAATTCGGGCAAGAAATACCTGGAACAGGTGCGCATTGCCAAGGAAGTGCTCCACAGCTGCCGCTATTCCAAGGACGTGCGGGGCCTGGTGAAGGGCCTCATGATCGAAAGCTACCTGGAGGACGGCGCTCAGAAAATCGACGGCACGGTGTTCGGCCAGTCCATTACCGATCCCTGCCTGGGCTGGGAAAAGAGCGAACGGCTCATTTACGATATCGCCGATTCGCTGTAAGGCGGGGCTTTTTGGGGGCCTCTTCAGCCCCTGGAACCCCGAACCAGGGGCCCCCGGGGGCCTGTTCGGCCCCCGGACCCCTGAACCAGGGTACTGAGTACCCTGGACCCGCATTTGCGGAACCGTGTTGGCGAGTAAGTCAAACAATGTGCCGCTGGAGCTTTGGGTACGTGATAGCATGACGGCCCCAGGGCACCAAGAAAAGCCGGGAAAACCGCCAGGGAAGAGCAAGCTCTTCCTGATCGGTTGTTCCCGGCTTTTCCCCGGACAGGCAGGCCTGTCCGGGCTGGCGGCGTACCGCCGCCGTGCCCTGGGCCTGCGTGGGTGGTTCCTTGTTGCTGGCGTGTGCGTTCCTCAAATGCCACCCATGTTTCACATGCGGCAAACTGCTTTGTATCCGTTATCCGAAAAAATTTGTTCGCAAAGCAAAAGCATGCATCGCTTTTTTATCAATGTTTTGCTCACAGCAAGTTTCTCTGTTCCCGTTTGTATCTGGATAAACGAAAGGCTTTGCGGGCACAGCGGAAAACAAGTTATGCTTCGCTATGATGCTTTGCATGCGGCAAGCGTTTTTTATTATTCATGCAATAGGTACAACGAAACACTTTACGAACACAACGGGAAACACATTCCGCTTCTCAACGACACTTGCACACGGCAGGATACTTTATCGCAACCCGTACGCCGGGGCAGGGCGGCCATGGGCCGCCGCCCGGAGGGCTTGCCCTCCGGAGAAAGACAAAATGCCTGGCCGAAGAGAGTGCTTGCACTCAATTCGGTCGGGCTTTTGGCTTTCGTGCTGCCCCGGCGTCTTATTACGACACCCAAAACAGCTCCAGCGGCACACAACTTTGATGCAACCGCCAACATGGTTCCGCAAATGCGGGTCCAGGGTACTCAGTACCCTGGCGCGGGGTTTGGGGCCGCGGAGGCCCCAAGAAGGGGCCGGGGGCTTCCGGTTTCAGCAGCATTTCAGCGCCTTTTGCAGCCGGGGCGTCACCCAGGCGGCCAGCAGAATTTTGGCCGCGTCCCCGGGCAGGAAGGGGAGGACGCAGGCGGCGAGGGCGGCAGGCAGGGCGCTGCCGGTGGAAACCATGAAAAAGGCAGTGCCAAGGGCGTAGCAAAGGATCATACCGAGCAAAGCGAACAGGCAGCGGCGGAGGAAGGAAGAACCCCTTTTCGCCCCCAGGCCGCACAGGACGGCGTAGGGCAGATAACCAACAATATAGCCCCCCGTGGGCCCGGCCAGCACGGCCGCGCCGCCCCGGAATCCGGCGAACACGGGCGCGCCCGCCAGCCCCAGCAGGATGTAGCAGCCCACGGCGATGCCTCCGTTGCGTGCGCCCAGCGCCATGCCGCAGAGCATCACGGCCAGGGTGCCCAGGGAAAGGGGCACCGGGCCGATGGGCACGGATACCTGGGAAAGCGCCACGGTCGCCGCCGTGAACAGGGCGCAGAAAACCATGTCCCGGACGCCGAAATTTTTCACTGCGGCTGCACCTCCATCATGGCCTGCACAAAGGCGCGGAAGAGGGGGTGCGGCTTGTCCGGCCGGCTCTTGAATTCGGGATGGAACTGCACGGCCAGGAAGAAGGGATGCCCGGGCAGCTCCACGATTTCGGCCAGATCCCGGTCCGGATTGATGCCGGAAAACACCAGCCCGGCCTTTTCAAAGGCCTCCCGGTAAGCGTTGTTGAATTCATAGCGGTGGCGGTGACGCTCGGAAACCATCTCCTGGCCGTAAGCGCGGCGGGCGAGGGTGCCCTCCTTCAGGCGGCAGGGGTACGCCCCCAGGCGCATGGTGCCGCCCATGGTCTGCAGGTTCTGGTCGGGCATGAGGTCGATGACAGGGTCGGGGGTGTTGGGGTCGGCCTCGGTGGTGTGGGCCTGGGTCAGGTTCAGCACATGGCGGGCAAACTCCACGCAGGTCATCTGCATGCCCAGGCACAGGCCCAGGAAGGGAATTTTGTTTTCCCGGGCATAGCGGATGGCCGTCATTTTGCCTTCCAGCCCCCGTGCGCCAAATCCCCCGGGCACCAGCACGCCCTGGGCGTCCCGGAGCAGATCGGCCACGTTTTCATCCGTTACCTGCTCTGCGTTGATCCATAAGATTTTGATTTTTTTACCCGCCTCGATGCCCGCGTGGTTCAGGGCCTCCACGATGCTGAGGTACGCGTCGGGCAAGGCCACATATTTGCCAACCAAGGCCACGGTCACGCTGCCCTCCCGGTTCCGCTCCCGCCGGGCCAGCTCCCGCCAGGCAGTCAGGTCGCATGCCCGGCCGCCGAAGCCCAGCAGCTCACACACCTTTTCGTCCAGCCCCTCGTCGTGAAGCATGAGGGGAATTTCATACAGCCCGGGGGCGTCCAGGTTTTCAAACACCCGGCCCGCCGGCATGTTGCAGAACATGCCGATCTTGTCCCGCACCTCCCGGGACAGGGGCATTTCACTGCGGCACACCAGGATATCGGGCTGGATGCCGATGGAGCCCAGTTCCTTCACCGAGTGCTGGGTGGGCTTGGTCTTGATTTCTCCGGCCATTTTCAGGTAGGGCACCAGCGTCACATGAATGAACAGCGTGTTTTCCTTGCCCAGTTCAAAGCGAAGCTGGCGGATGGATTCCAAAAAAGGCTGGCCCTCGATATCGCCCACCGTGCCGCCGATTTCGGTGATGACCACATCGGGCGGGTTTTCCTGGCGGGCATGGGCCAGAATGTTGCGCTTGATTTCGTTGGTGATATGGGGGATGATCTGCACCGTCGCGCCCAGGTATTCCCCCCGGCGTTCCCGGTCGATCACCGTTTTGTAGACCCGGCCGCTGGTGACGTTGGCGAACTGGGTAAGGGATTCGTCAATGAACCGCTCGTAATGGCCCAGGTCCAGGTCGGTCTCCGCCCCGTCGTCGGTGATGAACACCTCCCCGTGCTGGTAGGGGTTCATGGTGCCGGGGTCCACGTTCATGTAGGGGTCCAGCTTCTGCATGGAGACCCGCAGGCCCCGGCATTTCAGCAGCCGCCCCAGGGACGCGGCCGTGATGCCCTTGCCCAGGGAAGAGACCACGCCGCCCGTGATAAATATAAATTTGGTTTCCATACAGCGCCTCCTTTTTGATGGGGCTTCCGGGAAAAACACTATCCCAAAACATACCACAACCGCCCCCCGCCGTCAAGGCGGAATTTGGGAAAATGCAGCGAAAAAACCGGAAGCGGACCGGAAGAGATATTACAAAAACGTTTCATAAATTGCGAGAAATATTTCTTTTTTCCGACACGCGGAATGCGCGGCGGCTGTGGAAAAACGGGCGTTTTTGGAAGGCTTTCAATTGTGGAAAAGTGCGCGTTCGGGAAAAGTTATCCACACGTCGAAACCCCAAAGCCCGTAATTTCGGGGTTTTTGGGCGGATTTTTGTGGATAAGTCTGTGGATAATGTGGAAAAACAGGAGAGCAGACGAATCGCACGCGCCGGATGGAGAACGGGGCGCGACGGGCAAAACCGGGCCCCGATTTTGCGGGGTTTGGGGTGGATTCAGTCGGAACCGGACGAAAAAGGTTTCCAAAATGAGAAAAAAGGCTGTGGATAACCCGGTGGAAAAAGAACTGCGGAAAAAGTTCAGACTTTTGTGACTTGACAGGCAATTTTCCCTCTGCTCCCGCATACAATAACCGGGAGGTGGCGCAAATGAAAAAGCGGATCAGGGACCGGGTGCTGCTGCTGGGCGGGGCGGCGTTTTTTCTGCTGGCGCTGGCGGTGATGCCGCGGCCGGCCCGGCCCGCCGTGCCCGCCCGGCCGGTGGAGGGGCAGGCGGGCCTCCTGTCCGGCAAAACCATCCTGGTGGACGCGGGCCACGGGGGCGACGACGGCGGCGCACGGTGCCAGGATTCGAAAAAATGGGAAAAGGAACTGAACCTGCAGGTGGCCCTGGCCGTTAAAACCGCCCTGGAAAGCGACGGCGCCGCCGTAATCATGACCCGGGAAGAGGATATGCAGTACAGCAAAAACAAGCGGGAGGACCTCTCCGCCCGCCTGGCCCTGGCCAGGGACAACGGGGCGGACATGGTGCTGAGCATCCATATGAACGAGTACCGCAGCCGAAAGGAATCCGGCCCCCAGGTGTTTTATCGGGCGGGCCAGGAGCAAAGCCGCCTCCTGGCCGGCGCTATCCAGGCCGCCCTGATCGAGGGCCTGTCCCCGCAAAAGGAACGGGTTGCCATGGCCGGGGATTATTTCATCCTCTCCCTGGATATTCCCTCCGTCCTGGTGGAGTGCGGCTTTATCTCCAACCCGGAAGAGGAAAAACTGCTGCTGGATGCGGATTATCAGCAGCGCCTGGCCCAGGCCATCCGCGCCGGGGTGGAGGAGTACTTCAGCCTGGCCCAGGCTGAGACGCCTTGAACGGGCCCCCGGGAGGCTCCGCGCCTCCCGGACTCACCCGCCAGGGGGATGATCCCCCTGGACCCCACACCTGCGGAACAGGGTTGGCGATTACTTCGGACTTGTATGCCGCTGTAGCATCTGGATATGAAACTGACGGCCCGAGGGCACCAAGAAAAGCCGGGAAAACCGCCAGGGAAGAGCAAGCTCTTCCCGATCGGTTGTTCCCGGCTTTTCCCCGGATACGCAAGCGTATCCGGGCTGGCGGCGTTCCGCCGCCGTGCCCTGGGCCTGCGCGGGTGTTCTTCACTGCGTCCGCGTTACGCTGCTGAGTCGCCGTTCGTGTTCCACACGCGGCAAGCTGCTTTGTATCTGTTATCCGAAATGCTTTGCATACGAAGCAAAAGCATGCAGCGCTTTCCTTTAATGCATTGTCCACAGCAAGTTTCTCTGTTCCCGTTTGTATTGGGATAAACGAAACTTTCTGCAAGTGTAACGGGAAACGCGTTCCGCTTCTCAGCGACGATTGCACGCAGCGAGAAGATTTGTCGCTTCAAGCAACAGGTTTAACGAAACGTTCTGCGAGTGTAGCGGAAAACGCGTTTTGCTTCTCAACGATGCTTGCATACAACAAGCTGCTTTCTCACTATCCCCCCGCCGGGGCAGGGCGGCCATGGGCCGCCGCCCGGAGGGCTTGCCCTCCGGAAAAAGACAGAAAAATGCCCGCTTGGGGAAGAGCTTGCTCTTCATCCAACGGGCTTTTTCTGGATTTCGCGCTGCCTCGGCGTCTTTT
The DNA here is from genome assembly GCA_947624355.1 of uncultured Clostridia bacterium. Taxonomy (GTDB): domain Bacteria; phylum Bacillota; class Clostridia; order Christensenellales; family Aristaeellaceae; genus RUG563. The sequence goes on from CANQKI010000059.1 coordinate 14,740, forward strand.
CACGATACACAAAAGCAACAGCGGCACATTGTTAGAATATCACGCCATCCCCGTTCCGCAGCCGCGGGTCCAGGGTACTCAGTACCCTGGTTCGGGGGTCCGGGGGCCGAAGAGGCCCCCGGGGGACCCCTGCGTTTACAGCGTTTCTTTCAGCCTCCGGACCTCGGCGGGGGTCAGTTCCCGCCACTGGCCCCGGGGCAGGTCGCCCAGCTGCAGGGGACCGAAGCGCACCCGGCGCAGCTGCAGCACCTTATGCCCCTCCGATTCAAACATCCGGCGTACCTGGCGGTTGCGGCCCTCATGGATGGTCATGAGCACGACGGTGGCGAAGGTTTCTTCCTTAATGATGCGCACCTCGGCGGGAGCGGTTTTATGGTCGTCCAGCAGCACGCCGGCCCGGAGGCGGCGCACGGTATCCAGGGATACGCTGCCCGTCACCCGGGCCAGGTAGGTTTTTTTCACTTCATGGCTGGGGTGCAGCATCCGCTGGGTCAGGTCGCCGTCGTTGGTCAATAGCAGCAGGCCCTCGCTGTCAAAATCCAGCCGGCCCACGGGGTACAGCCGCACGGGATAATCCCGGAAATGGTCCAGCACGGCGGGCCGCCCCTCGGGGTCGGACACGGTAGTCACTTCTCCGGCGGGCTTATGGTAGAGCACGTATTTCAGCTCCGTTTCGGGGCGGAGCAGCTTCCCGTCCAAACGCACCTCGTCCCCGTCCTCCACCTGCACACCCATTTCGGTCACCGTCCGGCCGTTCACCGTGACCCGCCCGGCAGCGATCATTTCCTCCGCCGCCCGCCGGCTGGCCGCGCCGCAGGACGCCATGTATTTTTGTAACCGCATAAAATTCTCCTTTGTAAATCAGAATGCCCGTTTGACGGCCCGCAGCCACAGGAGAAGCCCCAGGCAGATCATGCAAAGCACCGCGGGCACGGCTCCCTTATTTTGCCAGGGGCCAGCCGGCAAGGATTCGGAAGATTCGGGACCGAAAGGTTTCCGCGGGCACGGCCTCCCCCGCGCAGAGAGGAATGCGCGCGATGGTTTCGCCCCCGTCCGTCAGCCGGGCCTCGCCCACGATCTGCCCTTCCTCCACCCCGGCGGGCAGGAAATCGGGCAGGTCGATCACCAGGTCGGGCCAGGTATCCACGGGCACGGGGGCCGCCACGTCGGCCGCGGCGCGGACGGTGACGGAATCCTGAACCCCGTTTTCCACCGGCAATTGCCGCACCGCTTCTCCTTTGGACAGCAGCGTGACCCGCTGCCAGGCGGCAAACCCTTCGTCCAGCATCTCCGTTGCCTCGTCGAACCACTCGGGGCAGTTCAGCACCACGCCGATCAGGGTCATTTCCTCCCGTTCGGCGGCGAACACCAGGCAGCGCCCGGCAGCCTTCGTATACCCCGTTTTCACGCCGATGGCCCCGGGATAGGTGGAAAGCAGCTTGTTTTTGTTGTTCAGTACCCTGTTGTAATCGTGGTTCGCCCAGGGAATGGACGCCCGCTGGGTGGACACGATGCAGCGGAAGGTTTCGTTTTTCAGGGCCTCCCGGGCAATGAGGCTCAGGTCCCAGGCGGTGGTGTGGTGGTTATCGCAGGGCAGGCCGTGGGGGGAGGAAAACACCGTGTTTTCGCAGCCCAGCGCCTCGGCCCGGGCGGTCATCATGCGGCAGAAATTTTCCACGCTGCCCCCGATGTGCTCCGCAATGGCCACGGCGGCGTCGTTGCCGCTTTGCAGCATCAGGCCGTAGAGCATTTCTTCCAGGGTCAGCTTTTCCCCTTCGGACAGGTAAATGCTGGTGCCCGGCACGCCAAAAGCGTTGCGGGAGGCCGTCACGGTGTCCGAAAGATTGCCGTTTTCCAGGGCCACCAGCGCCGTCATCACCTTGGTGGTGGAGGCCATGGGCAGGGGCTCGTGGGCGTTCTTTTCATAGAGCACCCGGCCCGTTTCGGCCTCGATCAGGATGGCCGAGCGGCTTTCCGCCAGGGCCGCGCTTCCATTATACAGGAAAACCGCCGCCATGAAAAGCGCCGCCAGCAATCTTTTCATGGCATTTTTCCTTCCTGCCCGGGCTGATCGTTCTTTTTCCCGGTCAGCTTCCGCAGCTCCTCCACCAGCTGGGGCGCGCAGCCCACCGCCCGCTCCCAGGCGGTCATGTTCTGGGCGGGCAGCAGGCGCACCCCCTCCGCGCCTACCACCAGAAAGCCCACCGGCTGCACCGATACCCCGGCCCCCGAGCCCCCGGCAAAGGGCAGGCTGTCGGCCGTTTTGACGGTATCGTATTCCCCGCCCCCGGCCACAAAACCAAAGCTCACTTTCGAAATCGGAATCACGGTGGAGCCGTCCCCGGCCGCAATGGGCTCGCCCACCACGGTGTTCACGTCCACCATATCCTTGATATTTTCCAGCGTGGTCTGCATCAGGCTCCCGATGGGATGATCCATGGCTTTTCCTCCTTTTTGCGCTCCATAAGAAAGCTTACCGTTCCCAGGGCGCACGCTGCCAATAGCATGCCCAGGCGGCAGGAAATCATGCAGCGGATGCGTATTCCGCCGCGTCCGTCCCAGGCGGGCCGCGCCCGCAGCCGCAGCCCCGGAATCAGCCCGCCCGCTACCCGCGCAAGGCCGGTAAAAAGAGCCGTGGACGCCACGCCGAAACCGGGCACGGCGACGTCTGCTTCCAATAAATCCAGCGCTACCGCGTTCTTTATCAGCGTGCGCCCCTGATTGGCCCGCTTTACCGTCCTGTACCATTGCAGCAGCCCGGCGGCCTCCGGGGCGGGGGACGCGGCGGGCACGGCGCCGGGGGGCGGCAGCGTCCGGCCGATATACAATTGCTTTTTCCCTTCCGTATTCGTTACCAGCCCGATCTTCCCCTGTATCCGCGCGCCCCAGACAAGCACCCCCAGCGCGCCCTCCAGGCCGCTGCCGTCCCAGCGCAGGGTCAGCCCCGCCCGCAGGGGCGTGACGGCGATCAGATACAGAATCATCCCCAGCCACGCCATGCCGCCGCCTCCTTTTTCCGGTATTATTATGCGCATGAACCGTACGGATTTTCGCCTGACGGCAAAATTTTCTTCCCTGGAGCTCCCGGGGGCTTATTCAGCCCCCGGACCCCCGAACCAGGGGACTTCTGGGGGCTTCGCCCCTCAGTCCTCAATTCGGCATAGTCGTGCGTCTGCGCTGCCGCTTGCCGCACTCCTTGCCTCATTGGGCCTTCTCCCGCCTGTATCCGCCACAGGCGGCGGGATACGGCCCCCCACCAGGGGGATGATCCCCCTGGACCCCACTTTTGGCGAACAGGAAAGGCTTGGATAACAAACACTGTGCGCCTGTAGCTTTGATACGCAATAGCATGACGGCCTCAGGGCACCTTGAAAAGGCAGGGAACCTGACGGAGAGAAAGCAAGCTTTCTCCCGTAGGGTTACCCTGCCTTTTCCCCGGACAGGCAAGCCTGTCCGGGCTAGCGGCGTACCGCCGCCGTGCCCTGGGCCTGCACATGTTTTTCTCATCGTTCTCGTGCGCGCTGCTGTAACGTCCACCATGTTTCAGACGCTGCGAGCCACTTCGTTCCCGCTGGCCGCAATGCTTGCGCGTGCAACGGAAAATAAGCTGCGCTTCGCAACGGTGCTCCGCACGCGACAAGATGCTTTGTCGCTATCCGTTCGCCGGGGCAGGGCGGCCATAGGCCGCCGC